>JARRQF010000010.1:0-26381 GCA_037382065.1 Candidatus Thiodiazotropha sp.
GCCAGGATACTGCGTTGCAATGCTTGAAAAGGGCGAGCCATTCCCTGCGCATTGCGCCTTGTCTCCTGGCCTGAGCAGGCTTCTATCATCGTCAATTTGTATGAAGCACCACACTAGGTAGTAATTTTCTTATAGATATCGGCCACCTTGAGGGGAAGCCTTTCAATCTCATCAATCACTGTATAGTTGGCAGCACCATACATGTGCGGCAGATAGTCCTGCCCCTGCTCATCAATCGTAATGCAGAAGGCGTGTACCCCATCACGATGCGCTTCTAACAAAGCTTGGCGAGTATCCTCTATTCCATATTGACTACGATAATCATCATGGTAGTCATCTGGCTTTCCATCCGACAGGGTAATCAGTAGCTTAGTTCTTGCCTCTACTTCATTAAGCCGATAAGTGAGATGGCGAATTGCAGCCCCCATTCGAGTATAGTCTCCAGCGCGTATACCACTGATTCGCGCCTTTACCTCTTCATCATACGATTGCTCGAAAGTTTTAATTGGGAAAATTTCACAACGCTTTCGACTCATTCCGGTAAAGCCATAGATCGCGTAGCGATCACCCAGTGTCTCCAACGACTCAGCCAACAGCACCAGAGCCTCACGCTCAGCCTGATTGACCCAACCTTGGGTAGAACCAGACATATCCACCATAAACATAACCGCGATATTTCGTTCCTGCCTGTGCATACGGGTAAACAGCCGGTCACTCATTTCCAGCCCGATATGCATGTCTGCCCAGGCTTCTACGAAAGCATCAATATCCACTCCATCACCATAGACCTGTCGCTTTAGCAGCTGATCTTCATCACGCATCGCTTCAAAGGTTTTTCGCAGACTTCCGAGCAGACGCCGATACTTTATTTTCACGTGATCGACAAAGCCATCATGCACCTCTTTCACAGGCATTTCACGCACCACACACCAAGCCTTTCGATAGTGCTTACGACGATAGTCCCACTCTTTATAAAGGAATGCACCATCTTCATGGTAAGTGCCACTCCAAACATCCTCGGCACTCAAACGCTTCTCTTCCAGTGCTTGAAAATCGTATTCGCCCGCACCTGCCGGTACAAGATAGTCATCAGGTATTTCACCAAGGTCCAGCATGATTGAAGTCATAATCCCTTTCACATCTTCTGGTACCGGCACTGACTTTCCATTCAACTGTAACTCCATCTTCATCTCTTCATTCAGCTCAAGACTTTCATCCTGATGAATTGAGAATCTTTCACGCGTTTCCTGCTGATTCTGATTCAGGTCATCACCAATGCTCTTCAAGGCGACCCTCAATTGCGCCTTTTCCCGCTCCACCCGCTTTAGCAGAGCGGAGTGTAATAGATCAGGTTTTAAAATACCATGAAACAGGCTAGCTTTCGGAATGGGTTGCCCAAGCATTACCAAGCTTAGTTGCAGAGAATCCCATGCACTGGCATTGCGCCTGCGTAGAATCCTAGTCTGCTCATGCCATGAAGCATTAGAATCATCATTAAGCCTTGTCTGTAGTTGACACATATCTCGAAACAAGCCAGGAAGCTCCCGTTCCAGACAGGCATTCAACCGCTCAATCTCAAGCCGGTGAAAATACCGTACCAGAGTATCCGCTGCTGGATGGGCAATCAATTCAGATAAAAGACCTGCCTGAATGGTTCCGAAACGAGTTTGAGCCCAATGAGATGCAACAGCTGCTTTGTAGAGTAAAAAGTTATCCCGCTTTGCAGGTAGATGCGCCATCACTGAGGGTAGATAGATGACTTCACCATCGGTGAAAAGTTGCTCACCCTGTTCAAGTTTTAATTTTCGTCCCGAGAGTCCCTGCACAAAGGGCAGCAGCACCCCTACCTCCTCATCGAACATGCAAGATGAAGCACGTTCGTAACCCTGACGCACAAACAGATCCATCTGCTGAATTACTTTCAGTGAGGCATGTAGACCAGAGCGGTCATAGATATCCAGTGCCTGCACTATCCAGGCTTCGATCATTGTTTCATCCATCAATTGCAGCGCACGCTGTCCCTGGTTGGCAAATTGATAGGCGATCTCTATGTGGGTGGTGGCAATACGCCTCGTCCAATCAAGCATGAAGTTCTGTTGATCGACCGGTAACGCAATTAGTTTTTCTGCAATTATTCGGCTATTTCTAAAGCTGAATTCGACCTCGAAATAGTCGTCAAGCTGCGCCTCGATTCGCTCGAGTTCCTGCTTGCCTTTCATAACATCAAAAGAGAGAGGCGCTCAATTCATTGACGGCTGCCAACATATCAGAATCGTCGGTCAATGTCTGGGCCACACAAGTTCGGCAAGCCACTACTGGATCAACGCCACAGGAGATTAGCTTTGCCGCATGTACCAGCAGGCGTGTTGACGCTCCCTCATCCAGGCCACCCCCCTTGAGATTTCTTGTCATGTGCGCAAACTTCACCAACTTCGCCGCCGAGGCTGCCTCAATGTTTGTCTCTTGTTCGATAATTTTTTGCTCCAGGGCGGACTCAGGATAATCAAATTCCAAGGCTACAAATCGCTGCCTGGTACTCTGCTTCAAATCCTTTAACACACTCTGATAGCCCGGATTGAAAGAGATTGTGAGACAGAATTCCGACGAAGCCTCAAGTTGTTCACCAATTTTTTCCATTGGCAATATCCGTCTGTCATCCGCCAGCGGATGTATCACAACGGTGGTATCTTTTCGCGCCTCGACAACCTCATCCAGATAGCAGATACCACCAGCTCTAACTGCCACCGCCAAAGGGCCATCTACCCAAATGGTTTCACCATTTTTTACCAAAAACCTCCCAACAAGGTCAGATGCCGTCAAATCGTCATGGCACGAAACAGTAATTAATGGTCGCTTTAAGCGCCAAGCCATATGCTCCATAAAGCGGGTTTTACCGCACCCTGTCGGACCTTTAAGCATAATGGGTAGATGATTATGGTAGGCAGCCTCGAAAACGCTAACCTCGTCATTTACCGGTTCGTAATAGGGCTCGTGCTCAAATAGTTGATCCTCAGGCTTAAATCTTCTTGCCTTCAAGTTTTTTCCTCAAATGTCTGTACATCTTTAACTGCTGATTCCTGGTTATAGAAACCACGCAGGCGTAATGCTGAATAGCTTGACACCCTCACCACCCTAAAGAACAGCGATTCCTACAGCATTCAAACGCGGCATTAATCCGCGCTTGAATCGCTTCGGTGGGTTCCTGCTGCTGGCGGCCTGACTGCACCACTCACTAACTGGACCACCAATACATGGCCACAAACCAGATAGGTTCTGGCTGGTGTTGCGTAGGAGAAGTGCCAACACCTCGCCATACCTGCTTGTATTTCAATTGGCGGCAAAACTTGGCCCAACCCTGAACGGCGGGGCGTTTCGCGCAGTTTGGTAATTAAAATCCCCAGACTTCATTGAAATGTGAACACCTTCTTCTAGCCAGGAGGTTAATTCCCTGATTGCAGCTAAAGAATGTTAATTGGTCGGCAAATCTTCTCGCTACATCCCGCAAGAAGCCCTTTCGCGATATGATAAGAACACATCTGCAGGGTAATCTGTTTATACTTTACACGGAAATCAGAGAGGACTGATACCCTTAATTGAGTAACGTGGCAAACACAAACTCTTCTGAAATTGTGGTTATTTTGGGGTCAAAGCAGGGAGACTCCAACCAAAATCTTTTTCGAAGCGATAGACTAGGGAACCTTAATGCCAGAAAAACTTCGGGTACTCGTGATCGAGGACTCTGAAAGAAAATATCGATTACTCCGCCAGACACTTAGTCGCACGACTCTTAATATATCGACTCATCGTGTCGAAACGAAGGAGAGCATGCAGCAAGCGCTGATGGACCACCATTGGGATCTGATATTATCAAACACTGACAATCCTGGGTTTGCACCCCGTGAGAGTTTAAAACTGCTTAGTGACCATCAACGGGATATCCCCTTTCTACTTGTAGCCGATCATATTGGTGAAGAGGAGGTTGCCTCTCTCATAAAGGCTGGAGCTAACGATTTCATCAATTTCAATAACCTATCCCGGCTGGCACCCGCCATTAAGCGAGAGCTAAAAGAAGCCGCTGTACGCCGAGAGGCAGAAAAGACAAAAAAGGCCCTGCGACATAGCGAAAACCGCTACAGGCAGTTGGTGGACCATTCACCAATGCCTATTTTACTGATACAAAACAATAGGATTGTTTATTTCAACGAGGCGGCCAAAAGATCACTTGCCGTTTCATTGGAACGACCACTCATTAATAAACCAGCAGACGTACTGTTTTTTGAGGACACCAAGAAGCTACTCGAATCGCTACCCTCTAAAACGCAATTGCAACCTATTCACCAACCTAGCCAAACAACCTTTCGTCGTGCCGATAGCAAGGCTATTCAGGTAGAGGTATTTGTCAACCAAGTTGAGCATGAAGGTGCGCCTGCCCTGCAATTGGTTTTTACCGACATCACCCACCGCAACGAATCAGATGCCAAATTGCAGCAGGCTGTACAAATCATCGAGCATACGATGGAAGGAGTACTGATTACTGATGAACGGGGAATCATTAACTCGGTCAACCCCGCCTTCACCGATATTACGGGCTACTCGGAAGAGGAGATTATCCACCAGCATCCACGCATTCTGATTTCGGAAAAGCATCCCGAAGAATTTTTCGAAGAGCTCTGGGAGCAAGTAAAAAACACCGGTTCCTGGCGAGGTGAAGTATGGAATCAACGCAAAAACGGCGAAGTCTACCCAGTTTGGATGACCATTAGTTGCGTACATGATGAACAGGGAGGAGCGCGGCATTATGTTGCTGTTTTCTCAGACATATCAAGCATCAAGCAAACCCAATCACAACTAGAGCACCTCGCTCATCATGACTCTTTAACCAATCTACCGAACCGGCTACTGTTTGAAGACAGACTTGAACATGCCATTGCCCAGGTAAAACGACAATCTAGCCAACTCGCCGTACTGTTTCTCGATCTTGATCGTTTCAAGAATATAAATGACAGCCTTGGGCATGCGATGGGAGATGAATTGCTCAAAGAGGTCGCCAGACGGTTACAACACATCTTGCGCGATGATGATACCGCCGCCCGCCTGGGAGGAGATGAGTTCACTATCCTTGTAGAAAACATCGAGGATCCTAGCCAAGCTGCAGTTGTCGCTTCAAAAATCCAGGATAAATTCAAAACCCCATTCAAAATTGCCGGACGCGAGCTACACGTAACCGCCAGTATCGGCATCAGCATCTATCCCGATGATGGCAAGGATGTTGCCGACCTGACCAAAAATGCAGATGCCGCCATGTATCAGGCCAAAGAGCAAGGACGTAATAACTACCGCTACTACACCTCCGAATTAACACGCACTGCTTTTGAACGACTACTTCTTGAAACCGAACTACGCAGCGCCCTGAAACAGGGGCAGCTACTCCTCTACTATCAACCTCAAATATCTTTAAAGAACGGTGAAATGACAGGAGCCGAGGCACTGATACGCTGGCACCACCCGCGCCTTGGCATTATCCCTCCTGCCCGCTTTATTCCCCTTGCTGAAGAATCAGGCTTAATCCATGACATTGGCAATTGGGTATTGAAGGAAGCCTGTGAGCAGACACGCTACCTGGTCAAACAGGGCTTGTTTCAGGGCCGCATGGCAGTCAATCTCTCTGTCCGACAGATTATGCAAACCGACTTAATACTGCGTTTCGAACAGATTATCTCAGAATCGGGTTGCCCACCCGAGATGCTCCAGCTTGAGGTAACAGAGGGGATTTTCATGGGACAGATGAACCACTCAGTACCCGTCCTGGATGTCTTCAAAAAGCTTGGTGTCTCCATTGCCATAGACGATTTTGGAACAGGCTACTCCTCACTCTCCTATCTAAAGCAATTACCCATCGACAAGCTCAAGATCGATAGATCTTTCATTCGTGACATGCCACATGACAGTGATGCGGTTGCCATTACCCAAGCCATCGTCTCCCTAGGAAAAAATCTAGGATTGAGAATTACTGCTGAGGGTATCGAGACCATGGCACAGCAAACCCTACTGCAAAACATGGGATGCCAGGAGGGACAAGGCTATCTCTACAGCCCCCCTGTACCCTCCGATGTCTTTGAGCAGATGCTACTTGAGGGAAGAAGGACCTTTCATCACCATTTCTCAAACTACGGAAGCTAAAGGCCGGGGAAATAAATAACTATCCAATCATCCCCGCCCTGAATGAGGGAACTTTTCGCACAGTTTGGTCATATGGGAGCGCACTTATGGTGCGCAACCCATTTTTTATTAGCAAACCCTAATACTCCATAACCCATTTCTATCATCTCATTCGAAAATTCGATGGAATATGCCCTGCTGGGATATAGAAGCAGTAGAAGAAGACGCGTATGGTAACGGATCCAGAATCATGGGTGCCGACAGGTAGCCCAAGATCATGAATAACCAAACTGGCGAGTCAAGAATTGAAGGTCAGAGGTTAACCATTTTTTTAGCCATTCCGCAACGGAGGACAATCCATGACGGAAGTAATTGCAACCAATGAGACCATTCTCGTGGTCGGTGGCGGCATCAGTGGCATGACCGCTGCTTTGGAGGCTGCCGAAACGGGAAAGCAGGTCGTGCTGGTTGAAAAGCGCCCCTATGTCGGCGGCCGCGTCACTCAACTCTATAAATATTTCCCTAAGCTCTGCTTCCCTACCTGCGGGCTGGAGATCAACCAGCGCCGGGCGAAGATGAACCCAAATCTCAACATCATTACGATGGCCGAGGTCACGGACATCAAGGGTGAGGTGGGCAACTACACAGCCACGATCAAAATCAGCCCCCGTTATGTGAATGACAATTGTACTGCCTGTGGCGACTGTGCCAAACATGTTGATACTGAGTTCGATGACGAATTCAACTACAACATGGGTAAACGCAAAGGTGCCTATCTACCCCATCGCATGGCCCATCCGCAGCGATATGTACTAGACCCAGCCATCATTGGCACCGACGATGCCCAGAAGGCGAAGGATGCCTGTAAGGCCAATGCAATTGATCTCGAAATGCAGGAAGAGACCATCGAATTTAAAGCTGGTGCGGTAATCTGGGCTACTGGCTGGAAACCTTATGATGCCAACAAGATCCAGCCCTATGGATACGATCGCATTGCAAACGTAATTACCAGTGTCGAATTTGAGCGAATGGCTGATCCCAATGGCCCATTTGGTGGCAAGATCACCCGCCCCTCCGATGGCAAAGAGGTGAAATCGATCGCCTTTATCCAATGTGCTGGCTCACGCGATAAGAACCATCTGCTGCACTGCTCCCGCATCTGCTGCATGGCTTCGTTAAAACAGGCCACCTACCCGGCTGACGATGTTGCGATTTCCATTTATTACATCGACATCCGCGCTATCGACCGCTTTGAAGAGTTCTACCAAACAGTCAAAGCGAAGGATAACGTAAAATTCATCAAGTCCAAGGTCGCCTCCATTGTCGACAACAAGGAGAACGGCAATCCGACACTACACGGCGTCGATACCGAAGGCTACAACCGCTATGCCAACGAACACGATCTGGTTGTATTGGCCATTGGCATGGAGCCAAGCGTAGACAAAGCTAGCTTCCCGGTGGAGATCTCCATCAACGAAGAGGGATTCATCGAGCCTGCCCCTGAAAATGGTGGGGTCTTTGCAGCCGGTTGCTCATCCGACGCACTGGATGTAAACCGCGCCGTGCAACACGCCACAGGCGCCGCATTGCGGGCCATCCAAGTGGTTAACCGCGTAGCAGCGACGGAGGGTTAAGAGAGTGGCTGACGAAAAGAAATTTGCTGGATATGTCTGCACCGGCTGCGGTCTAAGCGAACGCCTGGATATAGGTCAACTCGAAAGCACCGCTACCCGTGACGGTAAAATGCAGAGCTGCAAGCAGCATGAAATGCTCTGCTCCACCGAGGGTGTGCAGATGATTACTGACGACATTGCCAACGATGGCGTTACCCATGTCATGATCGCCGCCTGCTCTCGACGCGCTAAGGTAGAGGCCTTCAATTTTCAGGATGTCGCGATAACTCGCGCCAATCTGCGTGAAGGCGTTATCTGGGCACGCCCTGATACAGACGAGAATAGAGAGACCACACAGGAGATGGCAGACGACTATGTGCGCATGGCCTGTGCTGAACTCAAGTCAATGAGCAAGCCTTCTGCATCAGGTGAGCAGTCGCTGAATAAGAATATTTTGGTCGTAGGTGGCGGCATTAGCGGCATGACCGCAGCCATCGAAGCTGCGGCAGCAGGCTATCCTGTGCATCTGGTGGAAAAAACCGGAAAACTGGGCGGTGCTCTGGGCAGCTACTATAAAGTCATCCCAAGCCGCTCACCCTTTGATGTACCCGCTGAAAACCCAGTACCAGAGCTGGCCAAAGCCATCGAGGCTAACGACCTGATCACGGTTTATCTAAACAGCACTATTGCGAAAACCGATGGTTCTCCAGGCCGCTTCAATGTCGACATCGCCACCGAGTCGGGCAGCAGCCAAACCGTATCCATTGGCGCAATTGTTCAGGCCTCCGGTTGGAAGCCCTACGATGCCAACCAATTACCGGAATATGCCTATGGTAAAACCCCTGACGTGGTTACCAATCACGAACTGGAAGCACTCGCAGTGGCCGCCAATGGTGGAGCAATCAAACGGCCCTCTGACGGCAAAGAGGTCAAATCGGTCTGCTTCATCCAGAATGCTGGACAGTGCTCCGACAAAGAGGGGCATCTAAGCTACTTCTCCGGTGTCACTGATCTGGTCTCCATCAAGCAGGCGATGTACTTTAAAGAGCTGAATGGCGAATGTGATACGACCATCCTGTTTGATAATCTGCGCACACCCGGTGCAGGCGGCGAAGACTTCTACCGAGCGGGCCAAAATGCCATGGTCACCTTTTCCAAGGGCATTGCCTCTGAGGTCGTACCTGGCGACACCCTAACCGTCAAGTTTGAGGATAAAATCCTCAATGAATCGACTGAGTTAGCCTGTGACCTGGTTGTTTTGGCTACAGGCATGGAGCCCAACTCAGGTCCTGATCCCTATGCCCAGTTAATGGTAGATGAGGCAGAAGACGAAGAGGAGAAGGCAAAAGCACAAGCGATGCTAGAGAATGCTCCCCCCTCAATCCTCAACCTTCAGTACCGCCAGGGAACGGATCTGCCTCATCTTAAGAATGGCTTTAATGATTCGCACTTTATCTGCTTTCCTTATGAAACACGCCGCACCGGCATCTATGCTGCCGGCCCTGTGCGTCGCCCTATGGATGCCCAGCAAGCTCGCGATGATGCTACCGGCGCTGCGCTAAAGGCGATCCAGGCAGCTGAAAATGCCGCCTTGGGTCGAGCGGCTCACCCCCGCTCTGGCGACCTCTCCTTTCCGAGTTTCCGTAAGGAAGGCTGTACCCAGTGTAAGCGCTGTACCGTTGAATGCCCCTTCGGCGCCATCAATGAGGACGAGCAGGGCTATCCAACCTACAACGAATCACGTTGTCGCCGCTGCGGAACCTGTATGGGCGCCTGCCCTGTTCGTGTTATCTCGTTTGAAAACTACTCTGTTGAAACGGTTAACCAGCAGATCAAGAACTGCGAAATACCAGAAGAGTGGGATGAGAAACCTCGCATCCTGGTTTTAGCTTGTGAAAACGATGCCTATCCGGCACTTGATCAGGCAGCTCAGGCCGGTCTTGAGATCAGCCCATGGGCCCGCATTATTCCAATTCGCTGCCTGGGTTCAGTAAGCCTCTCTTGGGTAACCGACGCTCTAAACAGCGGTTATGATGGCATCGTCATGATGGGCTGTCGTCGCGATGATGACTATCAGTGTCACTTTGTACGCGGCTCAGCTATTGCTGCTGAGCGTATGAGTAAAGTAGGCGATACGCTCGACTCCCTGAACCTGGAGCCAGAACGGGTTGTCCTACATGAGGTCGCTATCACTGATGTGGAGCGTGCTCCTCAACTCATCAATGACATGGCTGAAACCGTAGCAAAGATCGGTCTTAGCCCATTTAAGTTCTGATTAATAGCATTGGGGGCCTGTTCACTCAGGCTCCCTACGCTGAGAGAACGGCCTGAATAAGTTTACTTTTTGTAGGGTGGCACTGGCCAACCGCCCTAAACACCCTACAAAGGGGAGTAAAAATGAGTGATTTGAACACTACAATGATTGAAAAGTATCGCAGCAGCTTCCTCAAAGAGGTTGAGGCGAATGTTGAGGAGGGAGAATGGGTCAAGATGTGCATGCAGTGTGGCGTGTGCTCTGGCTCCTGCCCTTTGGGTAAACACTGGGATCATCCACCCCAGGAGATCTTCATGATGATCCGTGCCGGAAAACGTGAAGAGGTTCTGAGTTCGGATTCCATGTGGATGTGCACCTCCTGTTACAACTGTATCGCACGCTGCCCACGCGGCCTGCCGATCACCCACATTATGCATGGCCTGGCTGTCTACTCGAAGCGCCTCGGCCTGACTCCGAAAAAACAGCCTACTGCTGAATTTTCGCAAATCTTCTGGGATAACCTGATGAAGAAGGGGCGAGTCAACGAACTTAAGCTCGGCCTCTCCATGTACTTCAAAGACGGCTTCAATCAGGGCGTCAAGAACGCCATGGCTAACCAGAAGCTTGGCCAGAATATGATAAAGGCCAAACGCATGAATGCCATGGAGTTCTTTGGCGGTCACAGTATCAAGGATCTCTCGGACTTCCATAAAATAATCAAGAAGGCCCAAGAGATCGAAGAAGGCAACATTAAGGATATCAACTGAGGATTAACCGATATGGCTAAGATAGAACTTTCATTCTACCCGGGTTGCTCCTCACAGAAAGGGGCTACCTCATCCAACTATCTGGTTTCGGCACAAACGATGTGCGAGGAGCTGGATATCAAACTCACCGACATTCCAGACTGGAACTGTTGTGGCGCATCCATTGGTTATGGTGGCGGCGGTGAATTACCACGCCTGACCCTCTCTGCGCGCAATATTGCCCTCTCAGAGAAACACAATCCAGGCCAAGAGATTGTCGCCACCTGTGCCGCCTGCTGGCTCTCCACTCGTGAGGCTAAAGAGCGCCTTCACGAAGACAAGCAGATGTTCAAAGATGCCAATACAGCACTCTCTGAAGCAGGTCTGAGCTACACAGGTCAAGCTGGCGTACGCCATATGGTCGAAGTCCTAATCGAGGATATCGGCTTCGATGCCATCAAAGAAAAGGTGAAAAAGCCCTTGGAAGGTCTGAAGATCGCTGGGTATGTAGGCTGCCAGACCAATCGTCCCTTCGGTATCGCCGGGGAGTCTTTTGAAAACCCAATGTATCTGGATAATATTGTTGAAAGCGTGGGTGCCGAGTCGATCCCAACTTATGAGAAAAAGGTGCAATGCTGTGGCGGCGCACTAGCCTTTTCCGAGCCGGAAAAGTCTCAGGAGATGATCAAAGGCATCATCGAAGCGGCCTACGACAACGGCGCAGATATGATCGTCACCCCCTGCCCCCTGTGTCAGGCAAACGCAGAGATCTATCAGGACAATATCAATGAAACTTACGGCACAAAGTTCAACATGCCGATCGTCTACTACTCCACATTGATGAGCGTCGCCTTTGGTCGCAGCGCTAAGGATGCTGCTCTTGATGGACAGGTTATCCCGGCCAAGAAACTGGAAGAGATTGCTAATAAGTGAGTGGCCTAGCCTGTATCTTCCATGCGGATAATTCTAAAAAGATCAGTTGGGCAGCGCGAAGTGTGCACTTGTATTGGTACAGGGCAAGGATGGCCCTGCACATTCATATGTAGCGTAACTCACCCAGTGGGTAACCAAGTCCAATGATCAAAAAGCCCGCAACTGCGGGCTTTTTTCTGCAAGAAAGAATATAAGGGCCAGAAAATAAACCTAATAAGATCGGCTGAACAACGTGAAGAGTGTGCTGGATTTTATTCCGGATTCTAGGCGCACAAAGGGGAGCATAGCCGCTCTACGTGACCCTTTGCGCAACAACGAAGCCGGGGCAAAAGACAAGCAAGATTGGATGATGATTTATTTCCCCGGCCCTTAAGCACCACACTAGTTATTATACAGACTAACCTGAATACGCTGATTCTTCGCCGCAACGCTATTCCACTCGTCAGCGGTCTTAACATCATAAAGCGCAGGATAGGGGGTCAGCGGCTCGCTGAAACCATTACTAAACAGGATAATTTCAAGTTCGCCATTACTTCTGGCCATTTCGACATTAATATAGTTAGCAAAAGCGACCGACTGATCATTAAGCCAGTCATTATTGCTTCTATAATCAACCGCAAACAGACACTTATCAATACTCAAATCGGGAGGAGCGAGGGAGAGCTTATCTGTAGCATCCTTTTGAAGGCAGAAATTACCGTGATTGGCTCGCAGCTCAATAGTGCCTAAGAATCCGGCATCCTTGAGTTGGCCTACCAATTCTGTCAACCAGAGCGCTCTCTCGTCATTAAAGGGTCTCTCTCCATAAGCAAACTCTGTACCCTGGTTGGCTGCCCACTCAATTAGCTTTAATGGTAAGGCCTCTTCATTAATCCCACTCCCGACTCCCCCAAATCCGCCAGCCTGAAGTGACAGTTGATCTATCCTTTCGTTTTGAGCGGAGAGTAGCTCCATGATTTTATC
Source organism: Candidatus Thiodiazotropha sp. (assembly GCA_037382065.1). GTDB lineage: Bacteria > Pseudomonadota > Gammaproteobacteria > Chromatiales > Chromatiaceae > Thiodiazotropha. The sequence continues at coordinate 12,669 of JARRQF010000010.1, forward strand.
ATTCTGAGTTGATACAGTTGATCCATTGAACATATCAGAGAAATCGTGTATGAAAGAATAGACCAAAGCAACCCCAGCCAAAGCAACCCCCCCACCTAAAACACCAAAAAGAACGGGGCTCCAGCGAGAGGAATTCTGCTCCTCCTGTAGGGCTTCAAGCTCGTGCATCTCGCTGCGTAATTGTGCAAACTGTTGATCCAACTTCTCTTGAAGCCGCTCTTCCGCCTGACGTTGCTCTGTAAGAAAAATACGCTTCAGAGAACTTTCGCGACCTAGGTTTACCTGAAAATCATCCAAAGGCAAGCTAACAGTCTCCACCATAGCGGGTTTATGTCTATCGTAATCAGAGATCGGGTGAATATTATCCCGTCTCTGCGATCGAGGGATGATGCTATCGTCCTTAAAATCACTGACCAATGACTCCTGCTCCGGCATCAAATGGAGGGAGCTGAGAACGCCTTCAAAATCACGAGACTCAAGTTGCTTGGGCAACACTCCCACAGCACCAAGTGCCCTGGCTTGACTTAACGCCAAACCGCCTGACTTCGAAGTATACATCATTACGGGAATGAGTGCGGTATGTGGATTTGACTTAATTACTTTCAGCGCCTGAAAACCATCCATACCAGGCATTTCATAATCCATAAAGATCGCGTCTGGCGCATTATCATAGAGATAATCAATCGCTGCTGCTGCCGACTCTCGTGTATCAACCGAAATGCCGTAGTTTTGGAGTTTACTAGACAGCACCTGACGTGCTGTTTTTGAGTCATCGACAATGAGCGCTGTTTTTTTCACAGATACTTTCACGGCAACAGCCGTTATCCCCCATAGTTTCTATGTATGCTATTACGGCAAACTGCATAATAATCCTTACTCTTACTATATCCGACATAAACCTTCAGAGGAAATATGCTAATGGCAACGCTGATACACTAAAAGTGTGAGGCCTGTCGCGCTGAAGCATTAAAAGTTGGTGATGAGGAGTTAAAAGAGCTATTCCCGGTTGGAATATTGAAGTCCGTGATGGCGCCATGCAGCTGGAGAAAACCTTCCGCTTCGAAAGCTTTGTAGACGGCCAACGAGGAGGGTCACATGCAGCCGACCAAGGTCCCACCAAAGATCGCCGTCTCAAGCCTCGTGAACCGCCTCAAGGGCATTTCTACCCAAAGAGCACCCCAACTGAAGAACCTCCCCTGGTCGCCCCCCACTTTGCGTCGAGTTGCAGCGGTGCTCTTATCTGCTAAGCATTATTGGATAATTAATTTTTTCCGAGGCCCTTAAACCTAAAAAGATCAGTTGGGCAGCGTGAAGGATGCGTTGGTGGTGGTACAGGGCAAGGGTCGCTCCTGCACATCCATGTGCCGCCACAAGCGTTATTCACGCTGTAGCGTGATTCACCCGGTAGGTGACCATCACCATCGAAGCTATTTTCTTTAAAATCAGAAACCTGTTATTAGAATGGAGCGGTCAACTGATTTTTTAGGTTAAACCTCAGGATAGAACATCCTTCATCTGCTGCTCTTGCTTCTGCTTATGGAGTTCGATCTCTGCTTTTTTCCGCAGCTCAAGTATCTCTTTACGCTCCTCAATACGTTTTTCCACAGCATTCTCTTTGATGGGAATGGTAATATCACCAAAAAGTACCTGCTTAAGCAGACGCGTACCAAATTGCATCAACGCGAGATCCTCTTTCTCTACCGTTTCGTAGAATGTCTCTTCCAGGTCATATGAGGCCCTGAACGAGTCGGTAAGCACAAAGCTACGTAGACGGTCCACATCGTAGGAACACATGAAAAAGAACTGCAAGCTGGTATCAGAAGGACGCCCGATCGATGGACCTGTTGATTTCTTTTTCAGCATCAACTGCAGCCACTCCCGGTTAATCTGGTCGTAGACCTCAACCTGCTGCTCTTTACGATAGTCATCGATGGAGACTTCCCGCTCCTCTTCATGCCCCTTGCAATGGTCTTCACGAATCAAAAAATAATGCGCTTCATCATCACTGGAGCCTGCTTCACGCATCGCCATATGCCCGATGGGATAGTAACGACAGGCGGTTGGCCGATCGCTGTAGACCCCACACCCCTTATCACTGACGAACAGGCAAGCACCATCATTATCTGTTCGCAACTTCACACCAGGAATCCCATCCTTATCCATTTCATAGGGTACGGTGTGATTTTTCAAGAATTCAGTTGCACTAAGCCCCAGATTGTCTTTCAATCTTAGAATATCGTACGGTGTCAACTGTATATCTGCGTGCTTACAGCAGGCATTGAAGCAGGAAATCCCTTTGTGGCAGTTAAATTTAATGGCTGCTCCCGGCTCAAGTACGGCGGGGATAAAGCTGCTTTTAAAGGGTATGTCGAATTTTTCACTCATGATTAGCCTCCGATTCAAAACCGGCTGGTTTGCATAGCAATGATCAAAGGAATGCAAAGGGTCAATACACTGTCCAACTGATCTTTTTAGAATAATAACAGATTATCGCTTTCCATCTGTTTTTAACCTTGAAAGAGCGGTTAGGGCTGGAGAAATACATAATCACCCAATCTTTGGATGATTATGTATTTCTCCAGCCTTTAACCACACCCTAAAAATGGTACGTTTTCCATACATTCCACACGACTCCTAAGACAGAAAAAGCCCGGACACCTCACGGTGCCCGGACTTTTCAAGTCACTCGACAGTCAAGTATTACTTGAAGAGCTTAGACTTATCGACGATGTCGACATGAGCGCGTTTGAAGCACTTATAGGTCTTAGCTTCCTTGTCATAGACAGAGTTTACAAAGCACTTCCAGTTCTCTTCATCAACAAAGTTCTTATCCATGCGGTAGTAAAAACCAGGATAACGAGACTCTTGACGGAACTGAATGTGTTTCATGTGAGCTTCAGCAGTCAGGATGCGGTGATAGTTTTCCCACGCACGAAGCAGTTCGTGGAGGTCTTTAGCACGCATCTTCAATGCATCTTCCTTGAGCATTTCCAGCTTCTGCTCAGCCAGGTCCAGCATGTGCTCATTGGTGGTGTAGTAAGTAGCAACACCAGCAACATACTCATCCATAATCTTCTGCAGACGGAACTGCAACATACGCGGTGTGATGTAGTTAGGATTCACATCAATCGCGGTGGTGTAGTCCTTGTGCTCCAGGTAGTTACGAACTGGACGGTAGATCTCTTCCTTCAGAGCCTCAACATCAGTGTCCAACTCAGGCTTGAAATCCTTGTTGTCCATAACGTATTTCACCATTGCTTTAGCAGCCATACGGCCTTCAGCATGTGAACCTGAAGAGAATTTATGACCAGAAGCGCCCACGCCATCACCAGCAGTGAACAGACCAGAAACGGTGGTCATGCCGCGGTAGCCCCAGTTCCAACCCTTAGGCAGATGATCAGGCACACCAGCTTCGGTCTCTTCGGTAGGAGCGCCAACATCTTCAGGACCAGAGGTCCAGATGCCACAACAACCAGAGTGAGAACCAAGCAGGTAGGGTTCGGTAGGCATCAGCTCAGAGTTTTTCTTCTCAGGCTCGATGTTCTCACCAGCCCAGATACCACACTGACCGATACACATGTCGAGGAAATCTTCCCATGCCTCTGCTTCCAGATGCTTAACCTCACGAGGAGACAGGGTCTCACGCAGGTTGGCAAGAGCGGTAACCGTATCCATCCAGATAGGACCACGGCCTTCCTTCATCTCTTTCAGCATCAAGTGGTTACGCAAGCAAGATGCAGGAACGGCAGCCTGACCATAAGGAGGATAGTCATCAAGCATCTCTTTGTTACGGTCCATGTAGGCTTCACCAAAAGCGTTGGTCGCTTTCGATTTAAACAGCAGGAACCATGCGCCAACAGGACCATAACCGTCTTTAAAACGGGTAGGTACGAAGCGATTTTCCATCATGGTCAACTCTGCGCCTGCCTCAGCAGCCATAGCGTAGGTAGAACCAGCATTCCATACAGGATACCAGGCACGACCCTGACCCTCACCCACTGAGCGAGGACGGAAGATGTTAACACAACCACCAGCAGCCAGCAGGATGGCTTTTGCTTTAATAATAACCAGTTTGTGGTCACGAACAGAGAAACCCACAGCACCAGCAATGCGGTTAGGCACGTTCTTATCATTAACCAGCTTAACGATGAAGATACGCTCTTCGATATTATCCATGCCCAGTGCTTTCTTAGCAGCTTCAGCAACGATCCACTTGTAGGATTCGCCGTTGATCATGATCTGCCACTTACCAGAACGTACAGGTTTACCACCGTCTTTCAGAAGGGGCATACCTTTAGAACCATCGTAACGCTCACCGTTTTCATCAGTCTTCCAGATGGGCAGGCCCCACTCTTCGAACAGATGTACAGATTCGTCAACGTGGCGACCCAGGTCGTAAGCCAGATCGTCGCGGGTGATACCCATCAAGTCATTGGAGACCATGCGTGCGTAATCAGCGGGATCCTGGTCAGGACCGATGTAGGTGTTAATAGCGGACAGACCTTGGGCAACAGCACCAGAACGATCCATAGCAGCCTTATCAACCAGCTTGACGGTGATGTCACCACCTGCGGCTTCCACCCAAGGACCGATCTCATAAGCGGCGCCACTACAGGCCATACCACCACCGATCAGCAGGATGTCTACCTCTTCCTCGACGACTTCCGGATTTCCGAATTCAGCCATTTCTTATACCTCGAATTATCTATATTCCTGAATAATCTATCTGAATCCGACTTACTTGCGGATCAGCTCACTGGCATCACCGGCACGGTAGCCGTTCTGCTCGTTATGATTGAAGAAACCAGGCTCGGCAATCTTCGCCATATCAGCAGCTGCCTTGCCGCCGTAAGGATCGATTGAACCCTCAGGAGTCGTGCGAATTGGGAATTTAAAGCGCTTCATGGTGCCATTGCGGAACTTGATGGTCCACATGATGGAATCGGTACCGCGAAGAGGCTGTACAGAAGCGCCCAAAGGCACTATATCTGCGTAAGGACGCGCTTCGATGGCCTGCTGAGGGCAGATCTTAATGCAAGAGTAGCACTCCCAGCACTGCTCGGGCTCTTGGTTGAATGACTTCATGGCATGGCCGGTCTCTGAGCCATCTTTATCCAACTTCATCAAGTCATGAGGACAGATGTACATGCAAGCTGTCTTGTCCTGACCTTTACAGCCATCGCACTTCTCAGTACGCACAAATGTAGGCATGGTGTTTTCTCCTAAGGGTTTCACTGCAGTGATTCAGCCGCCGCAATCTGCCACGGCTTTGAAACACAACCGGGTAGCCCGGTGTAGTTCATTTATAATTCCATCTTGGTCCGCGCATATTCCGCCAGGACCCATAATTCAATCCCGATTATGCCCAGCCACTTTGCCAGGCATTCCCTTGCACGCACACACGTAACCCGGAATCGGGGCGACAAACAATAATGCCTTGCCGCAACTTTGGCCAAACAATTTTTTAATGAGGGCGCATAAAATTCGCTTATTAACCCACCCAATTAATAAACCAAGCAAATAACTAAAGAAAGTAACTATCTATTTATATTAAGAAAATTCCTTATTAAGAAGCATTTATGAGCTGGCATATCTGATTGTAAATATCTATGAGCTTCATAGGCCTCTACCCCAAGAGAGATAGACAAACCTAGTTTTCCCCGATTGATTATTATTTATTTTTAGATTTTTGCGCACAGCAGTCTCTGAGTAACACCTACTTACGGACAGAATAACGACTCTTTTGAGACCCCTTCCCTAATGGAAGGGGAAAAGATTTCGATAAGACTCCGCTAAAAACCACATTAACCTTTCACCTAAAATTCAGGTTAGAGTAGCATCATTTTGAGTATCCATATGAGCCAAATAAAAACCCCAGACGTTCTCCTTCTACTTGCTAGCGGCTGCCACCACTGCTCTACTGTTTTAGAGGCTTTGAGCCAATTACTCAAACAAGGCAAAATTGGACGACTTGAAGCAGTCAATATTGTTGCGCATCCCAAGATTGCCCGCGAAGTAGGTACCCGCAGCGTTCCCTGGACCAGAATTGGACCTTTTGAGCTAGACGGGGCACGCACCTCCAAAGAGCTGGAGCTGTGGGCCGAAAGAGCTAGCCAAGGTAGCGGTATCGCAGACTACTTTACTGAACTACTTGAATCTCAGCAATCAGACAAGGTAATCGGCTGGCTTGAGCGACAACCAGAAAACCTGACTAACCTGCTTGAACTGCTAAAACATGAGACCACCCCAATGGCCGCCCGTATTGGTGTTGGTGTTGTGATAGAACACCTGGAGGGTGACGAACGCCTGCACAGCGCCCTCCCCGATCTTATTGCACTCGCCAAATCATCCCAGGCAAACATACGTGCTGATGCGGCACACTTTCTGGGCCTAACCCATTCACCCGAAGCAAGAGATGTTTTGAGCACCCTATTGAGGGATGACCACCCCGATGTCCAGGAAATAGCAGCGGACTCTTTAAAATTAGTGTAGCTTCTGGCCCTTAACCTAACTCTAGTGTGGTGCTTCATACAAATTGACGATTATAGAAGCCTGCTCAGGCCAGGAGACAAGGCGCAATGCGCAGGGAATGGCTCGCCCTTTTCAAGCATTGCAACGCATTATCCTGGCCTGAGCAGGCTTCCCTTCGGGCGTGACGCTTAGCGTCACGCTATAATCGTCAATTTGTATGAAGCACCACACTAGTAACACACCGGAATAGATATGATGGATAGGAAGGATCAGATACTGGCGGTACATGCAAACTTCATTAACCAGGTTGTCATCACCGGACAACAACCAGAACGCAAGGATGATTTTGAACAACTGTTGAAGCTCGCCGCTGACAACGGATGGAGCACGCTGACACAGCGCATTCGACAGATATTTCAGCATGGACGTCGCGATATGGAGCTACTGAATGGCCTCGATGAAGAAGATCAAGTAATTGCTAAGGCGATACTGCGTGGCTTACAAGACCCCTCAACCCTGCCAAACCCAAATGCCCAACCCGACCCTGCAGCTGCTGCCCCTGGTCTTGCCTCAATGATTCATGCGGCAGGCAGCGGTCATGCGCAGGCGCTGCAAACCATTGCAGAGATAGCGGGTCAAATGAGTCGTGCTGGGGGACCAATGGCTCAATTGGCAGCGGTGATTCGTCCTCTAATCAATGGGGAAAGAGACCCAGACACATTATGCAAGAAGATGGATAGCCGTACCGAATTAATAGTGCTGGGCATCCTGGATGAACTAAAACGCCTGCAACAGGAGTCGTAAAATGGCTAGACGCTTGTTAATGTTTGCTGCAGCTAGCGGTCTTATGCTGGTTATGCTGGGCGCTTTTGGCGCCCATGCTTTGGAGCACAGCATTCCCACCTCACACCTGATCTGGTGGCAAAAAGCGGTTCACTACCAGGGTCTGCATACACTAGCCCTATTTGGTGTTGCCATTTTGGCTATGCTGCATAGCAGTCGTCCGCTTCATCTAGCGGGATGGCTATTCATCGCTGGAATGGCGCTCTTCTCCGGCAGTCTCTACCTGATGGCACTCACTGATCTGCGTGCTTTGGCATGGCTTACCCCAATAGGTGGTATTAGCTTTATTGCCGGCTGGTTCGCCCTTTTGACAGCAAGCTGGCGGTTACCCCACTGATGGAATTAAGCGCTTTCTCAAACCGATTACGTAAAAACCATCGTCACTTGAGCAAATGGGCACGCCGTCGCAGTATCACCTGCTACCGACTCTACGATCGCGACATCCCCGAATTTCCATTAGCGGTTGATTGGTACCAAGGGGAGGTACATGCCCAGATCTTCGCCCGTAAGGGTCGAGAACCTCTGGATGAAGCTAAAGAGCAAGCAATCGGTGAAGCGATCTGTGAAAGCCTGGAAATCCCAGCCGAGAAGTTGGCCTTCAAAACTCGCCAACGACAGAGGGGGCTGGCCCAATATGAGAAAACCGGCGCCTATAAGAGACCGAGACAGGTTGACGAAGGTGGCCTACAATTTGAGGTCGATCTACACAGCTATCTTGATACTGGACTATTCCTAGATCACCGAGAAACCCGCGCCTTGATCCAACAAAGAGCCAAAGGGCGACGCATGCTTAATCTATTTGCCTATACAGGCAGCTTCTCTGTCTATGCCGCAGCAGGTGGTGCCTTGGCCACCACCAGTGTCGATCTCTCTAATACCTATCAAGCCTGGACGCAACGCAATCTGACACTCAATGGCTTTACCGGGAACGAACATGAGCTGGTGCGCGCCGATGTCTTCGAATACCTGAAGCGAGCGATTCGCGAACAGCGCGTTTTCGGGATTATCGTACTCGACCCACCGAGCTTCTCTAACTCAAAGAAAATGCTCGAGATCCTCGACATACAACATGATCATCGGCGCCTTATCGAAGCTTGCTTACAATTGCTCACACCTAACGGCGAACTCTATTTCTCCACCAATAGACGACGTTTCAAACTTGATCCTGAGTTAGAAGCACAGCCATATTGCGACGAGATCACTCAACAAACTCTAGCTGAGGACTTCAAACGCCACCCGGCCCATCGATGCTGGATTTTTCACCCTAAAAAGATCAGTTGGACAGCGTGAAGAGTGCGCTTGTGGTAGTGCAGGGCAAGGGTCGCTCCTGCACATCCATGTGCCCGCGACACTTGTGCATCCATGCACAGCGCGCAACGACGCACAATAGCCCGCTATTCCAAGGAGTTGCAACGCCGCCATGTGCCGCCACAAGCGTGCCATTCACGTTGTAGCGTGATTCACCCAGTAGGTGACCATAACCATTGAAGCTATTTTCTTCAAAATCAGATACCTGTTATTAGAATGGAGCGGTCAACTGATTTTTTTAGGTTTAAAAACACCATGGAATATCTCACTCAAATATTGGCACAGACCAAAGCTACACCGTTCTAAGAGTGGCTTCTACCTCGACTCTCTTGGACAATGGAATTTTTTCTGATACTACAAACCTGCTGTATTCACCGCTATAGGCACTTGTCAGTATTTTGACAAGCTCGTCCATTCCAACAGGCTTAATCACAAGATCTGAAAAACCCGCCTCAAAAATTGCTTGGTGTTGCTCCTGAAAGGCATGCGCTGTGACTGCGATCAGAATCGGCATAAAAGCAGACTCTGCCCGTAACCGATTTGCCACATCCAATCCACTTATACCTGGCATCTGGATATCCATAAGTACCACATCAAATTGACCATGATGAATCTTCTCCAGAGCTTCTAAACCGTTTGAAGCGACGGCATAGGGAACACCTAGTTTAGCAAGAAAGGCACAAATCAAAATGCAGTTTATCTCGTTATCATCCACGACTAACACATTAAACTCTTCCCACTGTTGCGGCGTCACATGGGATATTTTCGAATCAACAGACTTGTTTTGCTCGTTTTGGCAAATCGTTAGAGGTAAATCGAAACTAAAACAGGACCCTTCGTTCGGTATGCTGTGCACCGAAAGCTTACCATTCATTTTCTTAACCAAGCTTTTGACGATAGCAAGACCGAGACCAGTACCTTCCGTTTGACGAGTTTCAAAGTTCTCAATACGGGTAAAGTTATCAAAGATAGTATTTAACTCATCCTCTGCAATTCCTATGCCTGTATCTATAACTTCAAATCTCAACAACACTTCGTTATCTCTTGATTCCAGTTCACTTATAGTAAGACTTACGAAACCAGTTTCTGAATATTTAACTGCGTTCGATAAAAGATTACTAATAACTTGTCGCAGACGATTGGCATCCCCATACAGCCAATCCCTCACTTCATCATCCACGCACATTGAAAGCATCAGTCTTTTGCGCTCAGCAATAGGACGCAAAATATCCACGATAGCTTCCATTTCCAAACGCAATGAGAATGGCTCTTCTGATAAACTTACCTGCCCCGCTTCAATAGAGGTGATATCAAGGATATCGTTAACAATACATAATAGGTTCTTTCCAGCTTTATTGATCTGGCTAACATAGTGCCTATGCTTTTCGATTAAAACATCTTGCTCTAAAAGTTCAGCAAATCCCATGATGCCATTCAATGGGGTACGAAGCTCATGACTGACATTTGCCAAAAACTGGTTTTTCGCTTCACTCGCTCGCTCCGACCTTTCTTTAGCTTCGATTAATTCACTTTCTATCTTCCGCAAGCAGTTTTTCGTTATCAATCCAAATCTGTATGTTTCGATTAACATTAGCGCTATAACCCTTTGCAACCCATAGCATAAATACGATATAGATCACCACTAAGGTAAACATGTTTTCAGCGAGAGTAGTACCCTGCAGTACCAACGTCACAGACATAGGTGTTAACAAGGAGAATAGGGAGATTACATAATTTTTAAATATAAGAGCACGAGTAATAATCGCAGTTGCGGTGATTCCGCCCAGCATGAAGAGCGTCAACATTTGATAGACTTCTTCTCCTATCAAAAAACTAATAGGTCCAATCAGCCCCCATGGCACTTCAGTTAGTACGACCAGCTTAGTGTAGAAACTTAACCATTTACTCGCGCTGCTTTCTGTTGCATAACACGAAAATAATCTGCTTGTAATCAGAACGAATGTTGCGCCGAAAAAGACAACGCCTATCCAGGAGAGAAGAATAATGTAACTCCAGATTCAATTTGTTATTCATTAATTATGACAACCATTAAAATCCCGTTATCCAGCATCTCAGGAGGATAGACGCTACCCTCAAGCTCAGCACACTGCTTTCTCTCCTCTCAACAAGCTTCTTTGATGACGCAAAGCCAATTGGACATAGTGTTCCGCAGTATTAGCCATAATATCTATTTCTTTATCGGTCAACTCTCTCACCTGCCGTGCCGGTCGACCCAGCCAAAGATAGCCACCTTTCAAGCTACGCTCCTTGGGCACCAGAGAGCCCGCAGCAAGCATCACCCCCTCCTCTAGTACCGCGCCATCAAGAATCAATGATCCCATTCCGATAAAACAGTTATCGGCGATTTCACAGCCATGCAATATCGACTGGTGGCCTACTGTCACGTCCTCCCCAATGGTCAGCGGTCGGCTACTGGGGATACTGAGCGTGTCATGCAGTATCGAGCCGTCCTGGATGTTGCTTCTAGCTCCAATGCGAATCTGGCGTGCATCGCCGCGCAACACGCTCATTGGCCATATCGAGGCTTGCGAAGCAATATGAACATCACCTATGACCACTGCGGTTTCATCTACCCAAGCACTTTCTGCTAACTTAGGACGTTGGAATTCGAAGGGGCGTATATTTGTCATAGTAATAGTTTAATCCCTGTAGTATTGGAAATGATATTCCTTTGTATTTTGCAGCTGCTGTTGTTATCCTGATGGCACATATGACATACAACAACCTAAAGCGAGAAGCATGGACAAATGTCAATCCACACTTTAAACACTGTTACGATAAGTCAACCATCTTCTTAATATTTTCTGGCTAGCTCCCTATTCAGTTTTCTATTCATTGGCATGACAACCATTAAAATTCGCTTTCCAATATCCATAAATATGGCTAGTAGCGGCCTATCGGTTGGTAGATCTTTTCCTATGCATGCTGTTGATACAAATGCTTCAGCTCAATTTCAACCGCTTTGCTTTTTCTTTACTAACTTAAATGATCGTCATTTACTCAATAATGCGGTATGGGGACTTACTTAGTTGTCTTCCATCAAAGAGTTCAAGATATAAATGGCGTTAAAATTCGATTCGTAGATATATTTGAATAACATCATCACACCACTCTCTTTTCTCTTAGCACACCTCTTTGATGACGCACTGCCAATCGAACATAGTGCTCAACCGTATAAGTCATAATCTCAAGCTCTTTGTCGGTCAATACTCTCACTCGACGGGCTGGTCGCCCCAGCCAGAGATAGCCGCTTTCCAAACATCGCCCTTCGGGCACTAGCGAACCAGCACCAAGCATCATACCCTCTTGCAGTACCGCACCATCAAGAATCATCGAGCCCATTCCAATAAAGCAGTTATTAGCGATTTCGCAGCCATGCAACATCGACTGGTGACCAACTGTCACGCCCTCTCCAATGATCAACGGCCTGCCACCAGGCTTATAGATGCTATCATGAGAGGAGTGCAGAACCGATCCATCCTGGATGTTACTTCTCGCTCCAATGCGTATTTGGCGCGCATCACCTCGCAATACACTCATAGGCCAAATCGAAGCTTGTGACTCAATATGGACATCACCTATGAGCAAGGCGGTTTCATCGATCCAGGCGCTTTCTGCTAACTTGGGGCGATGGAATTCGAAGGGGCGAATATTCGTCATAGCTAGTACAACTCCTGTTGAAATGGAAAATATATTTTTATAATGATTCCAGGTGCTGCGTTATCCTGATTTCAGCCTGCAGTCTTACAACAGCCTAGTAACTTTGAAGCAGAGCAATCGATGTATTACTTTAAGATAAGCAACAGAAGGAAGCTTACCGCAAAAAATAAACAATTGAAATACGCATTGCATAGCAATCATGGCAGCTTGCAATAGTGAGCCCTTAATACTTCGTGACGGCTTCCAGGTCCAATTTTCTATTTATTAAAATAACAACTCTAAAAACTGTGTTCTACATTTTGAAGTCGGCATTAGCAAAACAATATTTGAGCAATGATTATTTAATGCTAATTAACACTTCCTACCAAGCTATTTCCACTAACTTACGGCAATGGAATTCTATGCCGCCAGCACTAAAAATGAGACACACTCCTCTGAATGCTGCTGTCACGCCTCTGGACAACAGGCGTAGTCGTAAGGGAGGTATATCGAGAACCTACAAAGGTTGTGATGGCTATCCCCCAATGCCGGCCTATCTTGGGCAATAGAGTTATTGTTTAGAATTTGAGTAGCTGCAAGTTCAAGTGAAATGCTATTTGGCAGATGCGTGTACTTAATAAAGTTACCGATTCAGGTATTACCTTGACCAACATCTGGATTGCTTACTATTCCCCATAGCTATGAATGTGTAAAAATAGCTCGAAAATATTAAATTAGGAAGTGACATGATTTTTAAACCACGCCTGCTGCTTATCTCCATCCTGCTTAGCACACCACTCCAGGCAAGGGATATCCTGATGGATGACCCTGAGCCGGAATCGCAATATGCTGAGCCTCTCGAGACGTGGAAGGAGGGTGAAGTGCTTGTTCCTAGCAAGATCTCTCTCAACGACCTCCAGGAGTTTAAGGTTTCTGCCGGTGAAGCCCGTTTTCGCTATTTTATCGAGCGAAAGTCACTACATACCGATGCCGATAAAGTCACCCGCTTCATCCTTCTGATCCAGTCTCACTCCGGTGCCTTCAATAGCTCTTATGAGGGGTTTCGCTGCGGCGAACGACTCTACAAAGTCTACGCCTATGGCGGTAAAAAGGACCTACTTGCAACTTCGGGTACGACTTGGTTACCCATTCCCAAGGATGAGTCGACCGACTACCGTGCAGCACTTTATGATGACTTGATATGCAACCTATCCACCGGCAAACCTAACTCTGCTGATAAGGTGATAAAGGCTATGAGGAGCAATCGTCATGTCACAGCAAACTAACACCACACTAGTGTGGTGCTTCATACAAATTGACGATTATAGAAGCCTGCTCAGGCCAGGAGACAAGGCGCAATGCGCAGGGAATGGCTCGCCCTTTTCAAGCATTGCAATGCAGTATCCTGGCCTGAGCAGGCTTCCCTTCGGG
>JARRQF010000011.1:0-34780 GCA_037382065.1 Candidatus Thiodiazotropha sp.
AGCAACGATTGAGACCTTGCGTAAGTATGTAGAAAATCAGGCTACGCCTGATTAGCCCTTTCATCCCCGCCCGCATTGGGCGAGGGTTTTCGGGCTATTCTGCTAAAAAGATCAGTTGGATAGCGTGAAGAGCACGCTTGTGGTGGTGCAGGGCAAGACGCAACGACTATGAATGGCGACATCTTTATCAAGGAAATAGAGTCGACAAAAGTACACAAGGTGGTGGAGTGCTAATTGTTAATAAGTTTGTAACTACTCACCCCTATCGGTAAAAATCACATGACAGACAGAGGTGAAACAAGGAGATACCGATGTTGGCAATCCCATGTATAGTGAGGATATGACCACCCAACGTGAATTCAATATCCCGTCCCGGCGCGAGCGAGAAGCACAGCAAAAACCGATAAGCAGGCTCAAACTCGAACATCTCATCCGAGGACGCGCCCTCACACCCTACGTAATAGGCTTATCACAGGTTACATGCTGGCTTCAGCATCTTCGAAAGATTGGCTGCATGTCTAACCAACAATTCACAGGTAACCTCCTTTCAGATCACTAGAAAAATCAGGCTTAACCTGACGCACCGAAGGGGGTCGCAAAAGTCTATATCTCATATGGATGAGCATTTTCATTGTAGCGGGGTGAGGGGGATTGCTGCAATAACTGAGCAGCGTTGTAGAGGTGAAGCTTCACGCTTTTATAGGAATGGGTAAGGTCCGTGGTTGGGGCTATGTATTTTGTGGGGGTGCATGAATCTTGGCAAACCCTAAAAAATACCCCTGCCTTCCGGTCTACTCCTATAAAAAGCGTGAAACTTTAGTTTGTTAACAGAACAAAGCAATTATGTCTTGATCAGTCAATATAAGTATTTCATATGGTTTTTCGCTTAGCTACGGATAGTAACCCGATTAGACCTGAAGCTAAAAGCCAAAATGCGGCAGGCACTGGTACAACTTGCACAAGTGTATCACTTACTTGTGTAGGATGAATAGCGATGCCGTCGCTGGCCCAAGGATTTACTAATGATTCCGTTAAAGCTAATGTTGACGTTCCAGCACCGACTGTCAAAAACGAAATAGTAGCTACGTTAAAATCCCCTGAAATACCAGGAAAATCTGATACTAAAACATCATTAAGTTCACCGTTAACATTATCTATTGACCCATTGTCATTAACAAAGGTCCAGGTATCGAGCCCATCAATAGCTACATCGGTAACATTTAAGACGCTTGGATCATAGGATAGGTTGAACCCACCCCCTTGAGACTCGGGGAACTCTAGCCCCGATACTTCGACTGAAAAAGCTTCACCGACAGGCATAACAGAACTACTATTTTCCCCGAGTTCCGCTTGTATTGTTGCAGCATTAATTGTGTGAGTGAAGCATGCTATTAATGCTAAAAAAAAGTACTTTATGTCATTATCTCTCATGTCACGGCAAAGGTGCTGATGATTGATAGAATAGGGTCTTGAATATGCCGAGGTCATTTGAATTAATGATACCATCACCATTGAGATCGGCAGCCTGATCAAAGTCTGATTGTGAGTTATTTGTAAAAAAGTTTAATTTGAGAAGCCCCAGATCCATTGAGTTTGTTAGATTGTCATTATTAAGGTCCGCATCGCATATATTACCAAAGCCATCACTATCTGAGTCAAGCTGGATATTGCCACCTGCATCCGGAATAAGCGGTCCATTGGCTGCATATTTGCAGTTATCCATATAATCCGGGGTTCCATCCTTATCGGTATCAAGTGGGTAGAGGTCTGGTATTCTCTCGCTGCGATATACTGCTGTGATAGAGTCAGGTATTGTATCATAGACTGCCACTTCAAATACCTTGTCTGCGGGTGTATTGTGATCAACTTCTATAATTCTAGTGTGTAGCCCTCCCATACCTAATCGATTACTGCTCATGCCACCTACAAACATTGTTTGACCAGCTGTAATTAATATATTTCCTGTAGTGGTCATCAAGTCGGCATCACTAACAGCTTGTGAGTAAAAATGCTCGTCGGTTGTTAAATCTCCATACTCCCATACTTGCCTGATCTCCATTGCATTTTCATCAATTTCGTACTCGACGGCACGGCTATAAGTCTCGGTAACTTGGAGTGGTTCTTTACCGTCAAATGGGGTAGCTCTATAGTTTCCGTTATCAAATAAAAGTATATTGCCTGACGGCAATACCTTAGAGGAATGCTGGTGGTATTGCCATTTAAGCGGCCCAACTGGCGTAAGAAGATAGGGTTGTAGTTCTGGGGACCAATTATCGTGATTAGCTAAAATCCACTTTAGTTCTCCGGTAGATCTGGAAAATTTTACAACGGCATCCTGATGGCGAACAGAGACAATAATCGAGTCATCACGATTATCGTACACAACTGCATTAGCATGAGCCCAATCATATGTATCATGCACAGATGGAGATTGTTTTAGAGACAGATATCCTATGCGAGATGTATCAAGTAAATCGGTAAGACGCCATTTATTCAGTAACTGGCCATCAGATGCGAACTCTTCAACAGGATTGTCTTCAATGGCAATATTATGTTGAATCGCATTAGGGTCAGTATAGCTTGTCGGGAAAGTATCAACGACCACCGATTCTGCGCCTAAGCTAAGATACGTTCCAGATTCGGTCTGAAATAGATCATGATGACAGCATTCGCGACTAGATTAATGCAAGGTGCTTTGTGTATTGCCAAGTAAATCAACCTCATATATTTCATGTCCCTGTCTGTATATGAGATTGCCATTCTTTGACTGCATCATGTCACGAGCCCCAAGTGTTGAGTACCACACAACCTCACCCATATTGTTTAAAATTATTGTGTATTTTTCTTTATCTCCCCCCGGGGTATTTCCTATATCTCGTTGTAACTTATCCATAAGTGTATATCCAGGTTCCATTCTGCTTGGCTCACTATGAATAACAGAAATTAAGGGAAAATCTACTGGTAGTGGATCTGTGACGGCCAGCAGGTCAGGTGTCAAATCTAAGCTATCGTTAATTTCATCAGTAACAGTTACTTTGATTGTATAGGTGTTATTTGGTTTGAGCCCAAGGATAGGGTGATAGTGATCTGTTTTATAGTCAGTGAACTCTTTAACCCAACTGTCAGCGCCGTTACTGATTGTAACGGTAGCTCGTGTAGAGACATCTGTTGAGAATTGAACAGCACCAGCAAGTGGTGTAACGCCATTTGGGTCCATGGTTAGGGTAGGTTCTGAAGTTATTTCAATTGGCCATACGTGTGTACTTGTAGCAATGCCTGTTATAAATAATAGGATCGCTATTCGATGTGCTGAACTATTTGTGTCATTGTTGTATTTTAGGCGTGTTTTAGTGAGTGTAAATCGAGTGTCTCTATGTGAGATTGAATTCATTTTCGTCACTCCCTCTATATGATGAGCATTTTTTATGTCAACGTATGTATGGTTAACAAGCCAATAATTAAACAGTAAATATGGATGGTTTTGTTAACCGTTCTTAGTCTATCACTATACGATCATCTATATTATAGGTTTCACATATCTAGAAATAAACGACGTTTACGTTAGTTGTTCGCTAACCCATCGCTCCTCAACGGGTATGATTAGATCTTTTCTCTGTAAGCTCGCTAGTGAATCAGTCTATCGCTCGAAAACCATTGTCCCTGAAGGATTTCTATTGCATGAAAGAGGTGTAGTTGACAGAGCTGTTACAGTACAGCTTGCGATCCGTGAGAGCCTGCCTACGCAAAGATAAGTTTTCACATTTTCACATTTAACTCTATCGATCGAGGATCCATTAAGAAGCATATTTGTGAATGGTTAGTAGATAATCCATGTGAATAAACTAATGAACCACCGCTTAATTATATTGCTTTAATATATTTAAAGGTATGTGTAGGATGTGATAAGCGCTTGTGGATAATTCTCGCTTGATCACTACTAAACATTGTTACTGGATCCGAATTACTTAACTGCATGAAAAGCCTCATCGTTCAAGATGGGAATGAATAGCGCGGATACATCAGGTATCTGCTGTTCTCGATTATTGTTTGATGAGCCAATAGGTTCACCACATCACCTCATGAAGAGGCAACGTACAAGGGTGACTACAACGCATTTTTCCAGACTCACTTTTTCAACTCCGGCGTCAATAAATCAATTCTTGATCATGGTGGATAATTTATTTTTTCCGAGGCCCTAAACGAGGCAAATGCCCGGTTAGGCTGTGAAGTGAGCGGTGCAGTTAGGCCGCTAGCAGCAGGAGCCCATCGAAGCGATTCAATCGCAGATTAATGCTGTGTTTGAGTGCCGTAGGAATCGCTGTTCTTGATAGAAGGAAGATGCCAAATGGATTTCTGAAAATGTTGTTTTGGGTTCTGCTTGTATTGCAATAGTAACACTTGGAATATTCCTCGCGATCATAATCTTTATAATAATTGCAGAAGGAGGAGATTATCTATATACAAATGATATAGAAATTATGTATCAGCAAAAGTATTTTAATATCTATTTTGAAGAAGGAGATAGGGGTATGTTATCACAACCCATATTTATGATTGGTACGCAGCGTTCTGGATCCAAT
The DNA here is from genome assembly GCA_037382065.1 of Candidatus Thiodiazotropha sp. GTDB lineage: Bacteria > Pseudomonadota > Gammaproteobacteria > Chromatiales > Chromatiaceae > Thiodiazotropha. The sequence continues at coordinate 4,581 of JARRQF010000011.1, forward strand.
TTATTGCGTTTGATGTTGAATCAACTTGAAGAGATCGCTTCACCTCATCCGCCTCATATATTAAAAAGAATGTTTCCACTATTAGAATACTACAAAGATCTTTCTGAACCACAAAATTTCAAGCAGCTTACAAATGATGTTTGTCGGCTCGTTGAATTAAATCCTGTGCCCTGGAAGGGGGTAACCCTGGACCGTGATGAAGTTATATCGAGATGCCGTGAAAAGTCTCTCGTCGCTATATATGGTGCGGTCTATGATATTTGTGCTGAGACATGGGGTGCGCGAACATGGTGTTGTAAGAGCCTAGAGAATATTGAATATATTACGGAGATAGAAAAGTATTTTACTAATCCACGTTACATCTATCTTTATAGGGATGGAAGAGATGTAGCTCTTTCTTTTCGAAAGGCTATAGTAGGAGAGAAGCATATGTACAATATTGCAACTAATTGGGCAAATACTCAAACGATCGGACTTAATTTAAAGGATAAGTACGATCCCTCCAATTTTTTCTCAATTTCATATGAAGATCTTGTTCAAGATACTGAATCCAGTGCTAAACGACTATGCACCTTTCTTGGTGTTACGTATAACAGCTCAATGTTAGAGTTCTACCGTAGCGATGAGGCTAAGCGCTCTGCAGAATCGAGTGCGCTATGGAATAGTGTCACAAAGCCTGTCATAAAGGATAATATACAAAAATATCTACATGAAGCATCAAAGGGAGATATTACTATCTTTGAATCCGTTGCAGGCCATGTTTTAGATAATCTTGGATATAAGCGAGTCTATGTAAAACGCGGAAAAGAAAAACGTTATTCAGATGAGGAGATAGCAGAATTCAATATTGAGAATGAGCGACTAAAGCAGGAGCTGCTTGGTACTATGGATAAGCAAGATATTATTCGAAGAGATAGGCAGGCAAGCCTTCTTAGTGAAATACGATCTCGCTAGCACCAAGTATCGAAGTAGATAGCGCTGATCTACTGATAAATATAATGATTATGCGGCATGATATAGATCCGTTTGCATGAGTTCTGTATGAATATTTAAGTTAATGCCGCGTAATCAACGTGATTATTAGTATCTGTAATTCAATATCGTTATTTATAATCCTTGTAATTAACTTACTAGAATTAGTAAATATTCTATGTATTTAGCTGTTATTACAAGCTAAAAAATATATTGCGCTATGTTTACATGAAGTGTGGATATGGTAGTCAGAAAGTAAATCTATGGAGATTATTTATGTATTCAAATTTGACATTATTTGAAAAGAAAATGTATCGTTTTAACAATCAAATATCTCAGGCAGTGGGCTTAATTCCGAACAATAGATTCCAGTTGCTTTTTTCAACTTTATTAATATGTATGTTGATAAGTAACATTGCATATTCTATCGAAATAACTCAGGGGCCTACACTAACGATGAACCCGAATGGTCGTACTCCGCTTGTTGGTGTCGTTCAATTTGAAACAGATGTGCCGACACGTGTTACTGTCACCATTGATAATGGCCTTGAAAGTAGGAAGAGGGAGTTTGCCGAGTATCAAACAGAGCACTATCTTCCTATTCTTGGGCTAAAACCAAATAATACCTACTCAATTGAGGCAACTCTTACAGATGAAGCGCATGACACTTTATTGATAACCTCTATACCGCAAGCAATCACAGGTCCCCTGCCAGAGGGCTTCCCAACAATTTCTACTCTAGTTAGTGAGCCATCCAGGATGGAGCCAGGATATACATTGTTAGGCAAATTCTCACGATCAAGACCTTTGCAGCCCGGAGATCCAATACCACCTGACTATAGTTTACCTAGCTATACGATTATCCTAGATAACGCTGGGGATGTGGTCTGGTATTCAACGTATGGAAGTGGTCTACATCAACAAATGCCGAATGGAAACCTGTTTACAATTCGAGGTCATAATGCAACAGAGATTGATATGCTCGGGAATATAAAAAAAGATGTCACTCTTGCAGATGATGAACTACACCATGATCTGGTACCTACTGTAAATGGAACATATCTCAGCTTATCAGAGGAAAATTTAGTTGTTGATAACTTTCCGGTAAGTGATACGAATCCAGATGCTCCGAGACAAACAGCCTATATTCAAGACAGTCCGGTAGTGGAGTTTTCGTCGGATGGTAGTCTTCTTAATAGATGGCCGCTTGTAGACATGCTTGATCCTACACGTATTGCATATAATTCTCTGAACTTGCACGGTGAAAATTTCGACTGGGCGCATGCAAATGCTGTACTCTATGATCAGCGTGATGATTCGATCATTGTCTCGATACGCCATCAAGATGCGGTCGTAAAATTTTCAAGATCAACTGGCAATATAAAATGGATTTTGGGCAATCACGATAATTGGCCTCCAGAACTGCAGCCTTTTCTACTTTCGCCTGTTGGTTCGCCATTCGAATGGCAGTATCACCAGCATGCACCTATGATTACGCCTTCTGGAACGCTAGTCCTATTCGATAATGGTAATCATAGAGCTAGTCCTTTTACTGGGATAGAACCCATGCCATATGCTGATAGTTTCAGTCGCGCAGTTGAGTATGATATTGATGAAGAAAACATGGAGGTTAGGCAAGTCTGGGAATATGGCACCAATATCGATAGACGTTTCTTTTCTCCATACATAGGTGATGCTGATTCGTTGAAAAATACTGGTAATACACTTATCACAGCTGGCGTAGTAATGGTTTTGGGTAACGAGTTCAGTAGCGCCCTTGGCTTTGGAGAGTCTCACGCAAGAATTATAGAGGTTGATCATAATACACCAGCAGAAAAGGTGTTCGAAGTAGCAGTCTATAATGCGGCGACACCTCAAGCTCATCTTGAGATCTATCGAAGCGAACGAATTCCAGATCTATATCCTCAGGATAGCGATAATGATGGTGTTCCTGACTATAAAGATAACTGTGTTTTACATGCGAACGGGCCACTTATCCCCGATTCCGGGGGGTACTCACAACGTGATACTGATGGCGACGGATTTGGCAATTTGTGCGATGCAGATCTAAATAATGATGGTATTGTGAATTCGCTCGATTTGGGTTTAGTAAAGTTGAAGATGTTTACCAATGAAGCTCAGCCAGAATTTGATATTAATGTCGATTTTAATGGTGATGGCATAGTGAATTCTGGAGATATAGGTATTATCAAAGGTTTATTCTCTCAACCGCCAGGGCCGTCATCATTGGCACCATAAAATATGGATCTGAGGCGATCATTGTTGGATATATCGTTCAGTCATCTATTCATACTTCCCTTCCTATTTAGGAGGGTGCCGTAAAAGTCCTAAGGTGGGGCTTAGCCCCACCAATAAGAGTAAAGAGCTCACCCATTAGGCAGAATGTTAAGCGAAGGCATAAAAAACGCTTTCAATAATTGGTCATGAGTCGACTAGAGAGTAACTCACTAACACACACTCCCTCCCTGATCCGTCAGCTTCAATCACAAGACCAATACCTCTGGAATAGAATTTACCCTCCCAAATTAAAAGCTTCTCCTCGCTTATTTGTGGGTCATCAATAGAGTAATTTTGAAGGAGGAGGCTGTTGATCTTTCCTGTAGCTGGGGTTTCTATCTTCTGCTCAGAAGAGACGACCAAATCTGCAATCATATCGCCGATACTAGGAAGCGCAGTGATTAACGGCTCACTCTGTTCAGAATCAGCACTAAAAGAAGTGTGAATACCGCCGTTTTTATCTAGGAAATAAAATCTCTCTAAAGCTTTTGGATCGTCGTCAACTCGCAATTCGCCACGGAAATAGGTAACCCCATCTATTATCTTACTGCCTGTGATCGTTAGGGTTTTATCAAATGCATGAACACCCTCAAGTGAACAGCTGTATTTCCAGCTATTTCCTATTATCACAGGAAAATATGGAGCAACATTCGTTGTCTTTCTGGCTTTTACTTCATTGCTGCTTGTATGTTGGCTTTCAATAGCAAAGCAAGTCGATATCAGAAAATAGGGTAGGGATAATAGGATAATAAAGAGTTTTGGGTTCATGTAATCTCGAAATGAATCTATCCATTTCGCTCCTTGATAACTAGTAACTGTGAGTGGTTTGGTTGGCGATATAACGCCATTAGGAACTAGCGTGAGTTGTTTATATTCAGTATTGAGCTGTAAATATTACGATGTTTAGTTAATCGAGTCTACAGGGGTTATTCACTTGACAATCGTACTGTTTTCGGTTCCAAGTGATCTTTTCTCGTCAGATGAGAGGGGCGCTGGTGTTGGTAATCGTCATGGCACTCTCTCCTTCGGCATCTTGCTTGCGAGCCGTGCCTTGATTTGGGTCATCCTTGTAGACCTGAGTATTGGGATGCTTATGCTCCGGTGAGTAACTAACCATGCTGAAAGGTATTAGTCTGGTTTCTCCCCCCTTGTTTGGATGCATAAAGTGCCTGATCTGCCTGATTTAACCACTCGGCGTGGCTCTCCATTCCATCCACTGCCTGACTGATGCCGAGGCTGATGGTAAAGCGTATGACTTGGTTTCCATAAGTTACTTCTAGCGCTTCGATATGCTTTCGGATTCTCTCGCAAAAAACAATAGCTGATTTAGCGTCTGTATTAGTGAGTATGACCACAAACTCTTCGCCGCCATAGCGCCCAGCAATATCTGTCAAACGCAGACTATTTCTTGTTGTCTTGGCTACCTGGCGAATGACTTCATCCCCGGCTTGATGTCCATAGGTGTCATTGACGTTTTTGAAGTGATCGATATCAAACATGACTAGTGAACAGGTTGTTTTATAGCGTTGGAAGCTTCGAAACTCCTGCAATAGACACTCCTCCCAATAACCTCGGTTGTTGAGTTTAGTGAGGCGATCGGTACGACTGAGTATCTCAAGTTCATCTTTTGCCTTGGCCAATCCATTGTGGTTGGCGGCCATGTCGGTAACATCATAGATGATCATTGCAATGTGATTGACTTTCGTATCACTAGATACCAGCGGTGCTATTGTCACGTTCTGATACATATAGGGTTCGCTACCTGTGATCGGCCGATAGTTTTTGAATTTAAAAAGATAAGGGCGTTGTTCCCAGCTTATGAATGAGCGGATCTTTAGTAACATGACCGAGTTGACTTTGTGAACTAGCCAATCTTTGGGAAGCTCTGGGAATAGGTCAAAGAGGTTTCGTCCTTTGGTTTGTACTGGCCCGATGCCACTATGATTTTCCATGAAGCTATTCCAGGCTTTTACATTGAAATTTTGATCAAGCACAACCAAGCCGACATCGATAGTTTGTATCATGTCTAACAGCCAGTGAAATTCTTTGATATCAGTAGTCGGTAGTGCCATGGTCCATTATCCCATGCAGTAGGAGAGTCGTGTATTCAGTGAATCCAGTGAATCCTCAGTGAAGAGCAGCAGTAAATCGCATTGAATATCATAGTTCTCAATTTCATAGGCCAACTCTATCGCCAGTATCTGCTTGTCACATGTGCCTTTGGAGCTTACCAGTTCATTGATCTTGTTGTGTTGTCCCAATAAAATCGGATGTCCCTGACTAAAGGTAATATCCATCTGTTTCGCTATGCCGCTGGTACAGGCACCAATTAGTATGCTTGCAAGCTCCATGAGCAGTTCCAACTCTTCGCTACGATCCAGGTCACCCTGATAATCGAGTAACTTGGCGACCTCCTTGAAGCTGGAGTCACTGAATAGAAGCAAAGCCTCTCCACTGATTCCAGAACCGATAAAGCCCTGACAAATAGCTGAATAATTATCACGATGTTCAGTTTGTGCAAGCGCCATTTGCAACTCACTGGCCTCCAGTAAATTGACGTGTGGAATGGGTAGCTTTATAAATACATTGAGTAGGCGGGCCAATAGATCAGCAGCTTGTCCCATGGCGACATTGACGATTTCTTGCAAGAAGTCACGTGTAGTGATATCCCCGACTTCTGGTACCTGCAATAGGCCAATCACCTGCTTGCTGGTGCTGGTCTTCTCTATGGGGTCTTCGTGTGTAGGGTAGAGTCCGAATTTCCCGAGAAGCTCAGTCAATACCTCGGTTGAGGTGGGTTTTTTAATGAAACTGATCGCCCCCAGCGACATAACCCGCTTATGGGCTTCGGGTTGAACATCCCCGGAAACTACGATCACCATGCTGGGAAGGTCATGATTTTTAATCTGTTCCAGCGTTTGGTAACCATCCATCACCGGCATGTTCAAATCGAGAAACAGGATATCACCTAATCCTTTTCTAATAGAAGCCAGAGCCTCTTCTCCATGCTCAGCGAATGATACCTGGACATCCCAGTCGTCAGGCAATGCTCTTGCCATTAGCTTGCGAGCCATGCCGGAGTCGTCGCAAATTAGGACATTTGTTGTCATAGTGGGGTGATAATCATTCGATATTATATAAAATTAAATATAAAGCGCTTAATTGCACCGTCGATTGATAGAAATGGATAAGGTATTTTTGCTAAATCTTCTTCGCTTGATTTTAGTATCCACGTACCAGCCTAGCTCAACTTAGGGCTCCATTGGGAAATATTGGGCACAAGGAACTCAAAGCAACAAGCTATTGAGTAAACCATAACCAGAGTTAGCCTAAATTACCAACCAACAAGGAAGAGACGGAGGTTAGGATGATCTATGTCAAATATATGCCCCCTGTTCTGCCAGCTGAGCTAGCTCCTCTCCTGCGCCAAAAAAACGATACCAGTCAGAGCCGCAACACCGAGCTAAGCCATTCTTGTAGCCCCTAATCTTTTAGTAGATAAGCCATGGATGTTCCATGTTCACTTTGGCCTCCATACGTTCGAAAATTTGATATAGACCCAAAAGGGTGCGGTCAAAATAGATAAATTCATTTGCAATGCTGCTGATTTTTTTAACCCGACTGAATTTTTTGAGTGTACCCCAGCCTTCCTTAGTATAGGGTGAACGATGAGAGCTGAAATCAAAAGACTCGGTTTTGAATGGTTTACTAAACCAGTCACCAAAAGGTTGTAGCAGGTCTTGATAGAATTGCTCCAACTCCTCTGTCGACATATCGGTTACCATCATGCCGAGCTTTTGGTAGGTTATGATGACGGCCTCGGCATCATGTGCCATATAGGCGTGTAATAGTTGCGGAACTAACGTCACAAACTCATTGGAAAAGTGACGCACGCAACCGAAGTCGAGTAGATTAAGGGTTCCATTATCGGTAAATAGAAAGTTGCCAGGGTTTGGATCTGCGTGAAGCACATGAAGTCCATAGAATGATTTCACAAAAAGATCATAGAGCTGCTGTGCAAAGTGGTTACGGCTCCCCTGACTGGGCGACTGTTTCAACCACTGTTCCAGATGAAGACCTGGCATCAGGGATGTTGTTAGGATGCGCTCAGTTGAAAATTCTCGATGTACGTTTGGAATAGCAATGTCTGGTAACTGCAAATGTTCGTAAAACCACTCAGTATTGTCTGCCTCCAGCCGATAATCCACCTCCTCATGTAGGCGGTATTCGATCTCGTCCAGCGATGAGAGCAATAGCTTGGCATGGGCTGTGCGCTTGATTAGTGAACGTGCCAGTTGAATGTCGCTGTCGATTGTGACATCGATACCGGGATATTGCAGCTTTACTGCAAGAAGCTTGTTTGTGCCGCTACTAGCCCTGTGGACTTGGCCCAGGCTTGCCGCAGCAAAGGCGTGATGATTGAACGTATCAAAAAGCTGGCCAGCTGGTTTGCCAAACTCCTGCTGAAATATTTTATTGATTAAAGGGCGGCCCAATGGTGGTACTTGATGATAGGATTTGGTGAGTTGAGCGCGTATGGGGTCGGGTAGCAGGTGACTGTCCATGCTAAGCATTTGGGCCATCTTGAGTGCTGATCCCCTTAGTTTGGAAAAAGTATCAAATAGAATTTGAGAGATCTCCTCATCTAGCTTTTCCTTATCTACAGTGTTCATTTCGGCTGATTGAAAAGGTTGCTTCGCTTTGTGGGAGAGGTGCTTGTAGCCAGTTTTTAGCGCGGCTCCTCCAGCTACTTTGGCTCGTGCTAATTTGCTTGTAGGAATTGATTTATTCATGCTCATCATCCATGAAGCGTCGTTTGGCCTTTTTCCAAGGTTTTGTATACTCATTGAGTGTGCCCAACGTTCGGCTGAGCTGGCTGCGGAATAGAAATGAAACGAGATTTAAGGCCTTGCCGATCATTCCTGTCTGTAGTACGAGGGCAAATATCTCCACACTCTGGTCCACCAAGCGTGTGGTGTTAGCAAAGTTTTCAGAGTCATCGCGCAGCCAGTAGGCGAGTATACCGGTGGTGTAATCCCAATAAAGTGGTGCAAGTAACTCCTGAAAGGGTTGCTTGGGGATCTCTTCGACCTCAATGGCATTGAAAATGATCTCTTCAACCATTCGATTGAAGCGTGTCCGGGTTTCTGAGAGGTTCACCAGACTGGCGGCTGGTGAATAGAAGATTAGGTCAAATACTTCAGTTAAAAAATCTCTGTCTGGTAGCCACAGTGCTAATTCAGTTTCAATTAACTGGTGTAATTGCTCTTGTAAACTGTACTCATGAAAGTCATTAATCTGCCGGAGTGCTTGTGCTACCTCATCCTGTCTGTTTTCACAAAAACCGTAGAGAAGTCTCTCCTTGCTGGCAAAATAGTTATAAATCGTGGCATCACCTACTTCAGCGCGCCGGGCAATTTCACGCATGGAGGCGGCTTTAAAGCCCTTTTGGGCTATGACATCGGCTGCTGCATGAAGAATCTTGCTACGTGTGATCGCTTTGTCTTGCTGACTGACTTTCATCAGAGATCCTTAATAAACAGTAAGTACTATATAAAATAGACGATACTCTGTTTACTATAGTGTAGTAATTACCCATATCAAGCTTTTTTGGTTGATGATGGTTAGATTTTTTATCAAATCGTGTTACTTAGCACAGCTACCATGTTCGAAAGATTACCACTTGCCTTAAAAAATGGTGTGATATTGGTTACTACTCCTAGTATGCTATGACACTTGGTTTCAGTGTTGTTGCCAGAAACTGGGTGCATATAGAGCAGAACGCCATTCCTAAATGAGGCGCAATCGCAGTGATCCTGGCAAAGTATACTGAAACTGGCATTGTTGAGTGAATGGAGTACCTATGCCCTTGCTTAGGGAAGGTCGAAGTTTAACGCAATGAACATAGACATCGATTGTAGCTATAAAACAGGAGTTGACATGGGAAGACGGGGAGAACACAGCAAGTCTGAAATAGAAAACATGGCTTTAGAAGCAGCTGAAACACTGATTGAAGCCCAAGGCTATGACGGACTTTCAGCACGTAAGGTGGCTTCAGCTATTGGGTATACAGTAGGAAGTCTCTATTTCGTATTTAAAAATCTTGATGAATTGGTACAGCGGGTTAATGGTAGAACCCTAGATAAACTCTACATCAAACTTAGTGAGTCATTGAAAGAATGCCGACAGCCACAGGATTGCCTCTTTGTTCTGGGCTCTGCTTATCTCGACTATGCCTCACAGCATGCCCATCGTTGGCGTATGGTGTTTGAGCATCAACCCCAGGAAGAGGGCCTGCTGACAGAGATTCGTGAAGACAAGGTGGAGCGGATATATGCCTTGGTGGAGCGGCAACTTATGGCATTGACTATGAATGCTGCCCCACAAAGTGATATCACCTTAGCAGCTAGGGCTCTATGGAATGGGGTTCACGGGATTGCAATACTACGGAATTCAAGTAAGTTGGAAACCGAAGGTGAGCAGGAAACCGTTGAACCACTTATGGAGCATCTGATTAGCTACTACCTTGCTGGTCTTTATGCGCAGCAAGATTCAAATGTCGCGCAACCAGGACTCAATACAGGGCTCCAACAAAGAGTCGTTTAATTCGGCCTTTTCAAGTTTACTGACAATACCACATTGTCAGAATGAGGTATTAGCCCACTTTCGGATAGATTTCGAAAGTGGGTTTTTTGTCATCACGAAAAACAAAACCCAGGAAAATGCTTGGTATATAACGGTGGTTTTCGTGTAGAATCTCCCGCCATGATTATTCAGTAAATTTAACGGGCCTATTCAAGGACCGCTTGCAGGAGTAACTGACGATGTCTGAATTGACACAAGATGCCGTAAACGAGGCAATCAAAGGATATATTGAGCCGCACCTGGAAAAGGACTTGGTAACAGCCAAGGCCATAAAAGGTGTTGAGATTGAGGCTGGCCAGGTGAAAGTCACCATTGAGCTTGGTTTTCCTGCCAAGGGTTGCTTTGGTGATATCGAAGAGGCCCTTAGTGACAAGATTAAAGCGTTGGCAGGGGTTGAATCAGTAAAATTCGCGATCACTAGCAAGATTGTTGCCCATTCAGTGCAAAAAGCGCTGAAGCCGATAGATAATATCAAAAACATTATTGCCGTTGCTTCTGGTAAAGGTGGTGTGGGTAAATCTACTACAGCGGTTAACCTTGCGCTTGCCCTGGCTGAAGAGGGTGCTAAGGTAGGCATATTAGACGCTGACATCTATGGCCCCTCCCAGCCCCGTATGTTGGGCATTACAGGCAAGCCTGATTCAAAAGATGGTAAAACGCTTGAGCCGATGGTGGGCTATGGTCTTCAGGCCATGTCAATCGGTTTTCTGATTGATGAAGAAACCCCGATGATTTGGCGGGGGCCGATGGTGACTCAGGCATTAGAACAATTACTGAACGACACCAATTGGGCTGATCTAGACTATCTTGTTGTTGATCTGCCTCCTGGTACTGGTGATACGCAGCTGACGCTGGCGCAAAAGGTTCCAGTTTCTGGGGCGGTAATTGTCACCACACCTCAGGATATCGCTCTGCTGGATGCTCGTAAGGGCCTTAAAATGTTTGAAAAGGTAGAAGTGCCGGTACTGGGCGTCGTGGAAAATATGAGTACCCACATCTGTTCCAAATGTGGTCATGAAGAGCATATCTTCGGTCAAGGCGGAGGTTCCTCAATGGCTAATCAATACCATGTGGATCTGCTTGGCTCACTGCCTCTTGATATTCGTATCCGAGAGGAGACCGATGGGGGGAAGCCAACGGTAGTGGCTGAACCGGAAGCAAGGATTTCGCAGGTTTACCGTCAGATCGCTCGTAAAACAGCGGCAAAGTTATCACTCCAGGCCAAAGATTATGCCGCGAAGTTCCCAAATATTGTGATTCAAAACAACTGATTATTTTTTTCAATCTGTAAAGCCCCCCTCATAAAATTACATCGATGAGATGTGGAGAGGGGGGTAATCTACTTAAACCTGGAATCTGCAGGTGAGCATGGATTTTTCACAAATTCTTGTAGCGTTGGCGGGCTCACCAAATGGGTAATGGTATTCGGTAAAAAGTCACAGATGCGCCAATAATAAGGGCCTGAGCAGGCTTCCCTTCGGGCGAGACGCTAAGCGGTCATCCGCGTTGTTGCGCGCCTTGGAAAGGGAGAAGCCATTCCCGGCGGCACGGGCCTAGCGGCTAACCGCTTAGCGTCACGCTATCATCGTCAATTTGTATGAAGCACTACACTAGGTTTGCTTGGTGATCTTCGATAACTGCTTATTCCTGAGGTGCCCTTTGCCCTCTCCTATTGGCAACGCTGTAAAAACAGGCGCATCAGCACAACATACTTTGTCCAGTGTGCTTCGCCTACCAATTTATTCGCCACCTTACGTTAGATATTAACGCTCAACGGCGGAATTAAGGTTTGTTATTAGATAATTGTTGCCATTGATTGATGATGATGCAAAACAGTCTTGCTGTCTGCTCAGTATCATAAATAGCCGAGTGGGCTTGAGTGCTGTCCCATTCGAGTCCGGCCGCCTGTGCGGCTTTTGCCAAAACAGTTTGCCCATAAGCCAAGCCTGCAAGAGAAACGGTGTCAAACGTACTGAAGGGGTGAAATGGGTTACGTTTAATACCGCATCGTTGGGCTGCTGCATTTACGAATCCTAAATCGAAAAAGGCATTGTGTCCTACTAATATGGCTCTTTTGCAGCCACTGGCACTGATCGCCTTGCGAATTGGTGTGAATAGCTTCTTCAAACCCTCCTCTTCAGGAAGCGCTTGTCGAAAAGGGTGATCGGGATCAATGCCATTGAACTCAAGTGCCTTTGGATCGATATTGGCCCCCTTAAAAGGGATTAAATGGTAGGCATTGGTTTCAGCAGGATAGAGCATACCCTGCTCGTCCATGGCGATTGTGGTGGCTGCAATTTCCAGTAACGCGTCCTTTCTGGCGTCAAATCCTCCCGTTTCAACATCGACTACGATGGGCAAGTAGCCCCTGAAGCGTTGCGCTATCGCGCTGTTGTATATGGTCTCTGTCATTCTCACTAGGATAATGAAAACCCATCTCCTTTTCGATACATATTAACTTTTTCTTCATAATCGAGAATAAGTTTTATATTTGCAAGGCGACATAATTGCGCCTCAGGACAGCAGAGCGGTATGATGCGATCGTTATAACAATTGATAAATGAGTCTGTTCGCCGTGTACAAAAGGATCCTATCTGCTGCTGTGTTGCTGTTTTTTCTGTCGGGATGTGCCAGTGTTCAGAGTAATCACCCTGGTGACCCGCTAGAGTCTTTTAATCGACTGTCAGACAAGTTCAATCAGAAGTTTGATAAGGTGGTGGGGAAACCGGTTGCACGCGCTTATCGCTATATTACGCCTTCGGCGGTGGATTTGGGGGTTACCAATTTTTTTGGAAACTTGGCGGATATTCCCTCTGCGGCAAATAATCTACTCCAGTTTAAACCAGGACGAGCCTTGTCGGATATTGGCCGGGTTTGCATTAACTCAACGATTGGGTTGTTGGGGTTATTTAATGTGGCAAGCGATATGGGTATACCCAGCTATAAGGAAGATCTGGGGCAAACCTTGGGCTATTGGGGGGTAGGGGATACCCCCTTTCTAGTGATTCCGGTGCTTGGACCTTCGACATTGCGTGATCTGACTGGCAAAATTGGCGATAAACTGATCAACCCAAGCAGATATGCTCCGCAAACCACCTATTTGACGCTAAGTGCCCTAGAGTTGATTGATATTCGAGCCGATCTACTTGAGGCAGTGAATGTGCTGGATGAAGCCGCTGTAGATCGCTACGCATTTCTCAGAGAGTTTTATCTGCAAAAACGCAGGTCCATGATTCAGGATGGCTCAAATCACTCGACTGATGACGAGCTGTTTGACGAGACTCTGTTCGAGGATGAAGAGCTGTTTGAGCAATCAGACTAGACCAATTGCCAGCGAACCGGTTGGCCTGCTCGCAAGGGAATAACACGATCCTCTCCAAACTGATAGCTTTCAGGCGGCATCCACTCGGTTTTATGTAAGGTTATTTGTCTCTTATTGCGGGGCAGACCATAAAAATCAGCGCCATAAAAACTGGCGAACCCTTCCAGTTTATCCATGGCCTCAGCGTTTTCGAAGACTTCAGCATAGAGTTCCAGTGCCGCATGGGCTGTGTAGCAACCAGCGCATCCGCAGGCGCACTCTTTGGCATGCTGTGGATGCGGGGCGCTATCGGTTCCTAGAAAAAAGCGGGGATTACCACTGGTAGCCGCATCAATTAAGGCGGCTTGGTGAGACTCTCGTTTGAGGATGGGGAGACAGTAATAGTGAGGATGGATGCCTCCGCCTAGCATGGCATTTCGATTGAACATCAGGTGCTGAACGGTAATCGTAGCTCCGATGGGCCCCTCAGATTCACGTACGAACTCCACAGCATCTTGTGTGGTGATGTGTTCGAATACCATTGCCAGTTCTGGAAAGTCACGCCGTAAAGGGAGTAGATGTTTGTCAATGAACACTTTTTCTCGATCAAAGATATCAACACTCTTATCGGTGACTTCAGCATGGATTAATAGTGGCAAGCTCTCCCGCTGCATGCACTCCAGCACAGGATAGAGCTTGTGCATATTGGTCACGCCTGCGTCTGAATTGGTTGTGGCCCCTGCTGGATAGAGTTTCATTCCATGAATAACGCCACTCTGTTTTGCCTGGATTACTGCTTCGGGAGTCAGACGGTCCGTCATATAAAGTGTCATCAAAGGCTCGAAGTCACTTCCAGCTGGGAGGGCATCGAGAATACGTTGTCGGTAGGCCAAGGCCATTTCGGTTCTGGTAACCGGGGGTTTTAAGTTAGGCATAACGATGGCACGGGCAAAACGCTCTGCCGTGTGTGCTACTACCGAGACCATGGCGCTGTCGTCCCGCAAATGAAGGTGCCAGTCGTCAGGTTGTGTGAGAGTGATCTGCATCAGATGAATTGCCTCTCTGAATGGGTGGAAGTAATTATAGGAGCTAACTATTTACATTAATTTTGCAATAGGAACTTGCTATTTGTTAATTTTAGTAATTTCTAATATTCTATATTTCGAAAGCTATGCGGTATCTGCTTTCTCTAAAAGCAATCTAAGATACATTATATTTCGAGGAAAGTTAAAAATGAAAATGACAATTAAAGTTGCTGCCGCTGCTGTATTGATCGTTGCTTCTGCTTCTGCTTCTGCATGGTGGGGTGGACCTGGTGGTTACGATCGTGGTTGGAATAACGATGGTTGGGGCGATGGTTGGGGCGATGGCTCAGGTGATTTCAGTTTTGGTATGAGCGGTAATGCTCGTGGTTCTGGCTATGGCCGAGGTAATAACTACTATCGTGGTTACAATGGCTATGGATATGGACCTTATGGTTATGGCGCGCCTTATGGTTATGGCGCACCTTACGGTTATCCTGCTCCTCCAGTTGCACCAGCTGCACCAGCTGCACCAGCTGCACCAGCAAAATAAGACGTCTTAGAAAAGGAGATCTTGCACAGGGATGTGCCAAGGCGATTCAGCGTAGTTTTCATAACACAATTTTGGGTGTCCAATAATGAAAAAGATTTCTATCATTGCGTCAGCAATTGTTCTGGCAACCAGTTCTGCAATAGCTAGTGCTGGATGGGGCAATAATTGGGGCGACGATTTTTTTGGCGACGGCAGTGGCTTCGGTGATTTTGACTTCTCATTCAACATGCATGGCAGCGGAAATGGCTACAGTAGTGGCAATGGCCGAGGTTACGGCTATGATGCGCCATACTATGGCAATGTACCTTACTATCCAGCACCAGCACTGACTGCAGAGCAGCAGGCCGCGATGGCTGAACAGCAGAAGGCATTTGCCGAACAGCAGAAGGCATTCGCTGAACAGCAGCAGAAAGCTTTTGAGCAGGCTGTAGCCGCTCAGCGTGAATATGCTGAAAAATACAATGCTGATCCTCGCGCAGCTATGGAAGCCGAAATGAAGGCGGTTCAGGAGCAGCATCAAGCTCAACGCCAACAGGCGCAAGCTTATTTTGATAGCATGGCTCCTAACCATCCTGCCATGCCAGAAGCTATCACTAAGCGTATGGAAGAATCCAAGGCTCGCCGCGATGAGATGATCAAGGAGATGGAAGCTCGTCGTGCAGAGGCTATGACGCAGATGGAAGAGCGTCGTAAGGTTGCTTTGGAGCATAAGCCGCCTTTCAAAGCGCATAAAGAAATCTAAGTTTTAGATATAGCTCTGTAGACCTGAAATCCGCAGTTGAGTGTGGATTTTAGGTTTAACCTAAGGCGTACCCAGATTGATTCGGGTGCGCCTTTTTTGGTTCTTAGTGTTTGTGAATAGGCTAAGATCCATGTCGTATATAACCGTTGTTAACTCATTAATCAATAGAAAAAACAGTGGATTAAATCAAGAAAATTAATCTTAAGATAACGCTGAAATCATTACCATCTTGCTGTATATTACGCGAGCTAATCCATACTATTGGAGAATCAAATAGTCGTTTCGGTCCTTTGATGATCAGCTTGATTATCAGAGGTGGAGGCGGTTATGGTCGGGGTCTCAAGATAGCTCCTGACGCCATATGAACAGCTTAGAGAATAACAATGCCAAGCAGAACCAGACCTGATATTGACCCAATTGAAACACAGGAATGGCTGGATGCCTTAGAGGCCGTGTTGGAGAATGAAGGTGTTGATCGAGCACACTTTCTGATCGAACGTCTGGTCGATAAGGCTCGTCGTTCCGGTGCTTATCTGCCATTCAGTGCGAATACCGCATATCTGAATACTATTCCCGTTACCAAACAGAAACGTTTTCCTGGCGACCGGGCTATGGAGCGTCGTATTCGTTCGTTTATTCGTTGGAACGCGATGGCTATGGTGGTGCAGGCGAACCGTATCTCTACCGAGCTTGGGGGACATATTTCCAGTTTTGCTTCTAGCGCAACACTCTTTGATGTGGGATTTAATCATTTCTTTCATGCCCCGACCAAAGAGCGTGATGGTGATCTGATCTTTTTTCAAGGTCATTCAGCTCCTGGTATTTACGCACGTGCCTATCTGGAAGGGCGATTGAGTGAAGACCAACTGTACAGTTTTCGTCAAGAGGTAGATGGCAATGGGCTTTCTTCCTATCCTCATCCTTGGTTAATGCCTGGATTCTGGCAGTTTCCAACAGTGTCTATGGGGCTGGGGCCGTTGATGGCGATCTATCAGGCCCGTTTCATGCGCTACCTGCATGATAGGGGAGTGGTTAACTCGAGTGAGCGTAAGGTTTGGGCCTTTTGTGGTGATGGTGAGATGGATGAACCTGAAGCGTTGGGCGCTATTTCATTGGCAGGACGTGAGCGACTGGATAATCTGGTTTTTGTGATTAACTGTAACTTGCAGCGCCTTGATGGACCAGTGCGGGGTAACGGCAAGATTATTCAGGAGCTGGAAGCGGTATTCCGGGGGGCTGGTTGGAATGTGTTGAAGGTAGTCTGGGGTGGCTATTGGGATCCACTATTAGCACGGGATAAGAACGGTACTTTACTGAAGCGTATGGAGGAGTGTGTTGATGGTGACTACCAGGCCTATAAGGCCAAAGGTGGCTCCTATACTCGCGAGCATTTTTTCGGCAAATACCCTGAGCTTGAAGAGATGGTTGCCAATATGACCGATGAAGATATCTGGCGCCTGAACAGAGGAGGGCATGATCCGCATAAAGTCTATGCTGCCTATGCTGAGGCCATCTCCCACAAAGGCCAGCCGACAGTTATTCTTGCCAAGACAGTGAAAGGTTACGGTATGGGTGTGGCTGGGGAAGGCCAGAATATTACCCACTCTCAAAAGAAGATGGGCGAGGCTTCACTGAAGGCATTTCGTGACCGTTTCAATATTCCAATCTCAGATGATCAGATTGGTGCCGCTCCTTTTTATAAACCTCCGGCAGATAGTCCGGAGATGAAATATATGCATGAGCGTCGCAGTAATCTGGGTGGCTTTTTGCCACAGCGGCAAAGCAAAGTGGCGTCGATGGAGATTCCACCTATAGAGACGTTCAAGGCGCTGCTGGAAGGTAGTGGTGAACGTGAGCAATCAACCACAATGGCCTTTGTGCGCCTCCTGAATATTCTGGTACGGGATAAAAAATTGGGTAAGCAGATTGTGCCCATTGTACCGGATGAGGCGCGGACCTTCGGTATGGAAGGGATGTTTCGCCAACTTGGTATCTACTCTTCAGTAGGTCAGCTCTACGAACCAGTTGATGCGGATCAGGTGATGTTCTATCGAGAGGATAAAAAAGGCCAGATCTTGCAGGAAGGTATCAATGAAGCGGGTGCTATGTCTTCGTGGATAGCGGCCGCTACATCCTATAGTAATCATGGGTTCAGCATGATCCCATTTTATATCTATTACTCAATGTTTGGCTTTCAGCGAATTGGTGATCTGGCCTGGGCTGCTGGCGATATGCAGGCACGGGGATTTCTTATTGGTGGTACAGCTGGGAGGACTACTTTGGCTGGTGAAGGGTTGCAACATCAGGATGGGCATAGCCATCTATTGGCAGCGACCATCCCCAATTGTGTTGCTTACGACCCTACGTTTGCCTATGAGTTAACGGTCATTGTATTGAATGGTATGCGGCGTATGTATCAGGAGCAGGAGAATGTTTTTTATTACATCACAGTGATGAATGAAAACTACCTTCAGCCCGCTATGCCAGATGGTGTGGAAGAGGGTATCGTTCGTGGCATCTATCAGCTTAGTAAAGGCGGAAAGCACAAGAAACGCGTTCAGCTGTTAGGTAGTGGCACCATTTTACGTGAAGCTATAGCGGCAGCAGAGTTATTGGAAGCAGATTTTAAAGTGTCAGCTGATGTCTGGAGTGTAACCAGTTTTAATGAGTTGCGTCGCGATGGCCTGGCTGTGGAGCGTTGGAACACCCTGCACCCTGAATCGTCACCAAAAATCAGCTATGTAACCCAGCAACTGTCAGGTCAAAAGGGGCCGGTAGTAGCGGCCACTGATTATATCCGCAGTTATGCCGATCAGATCCGCTCATTTGTACCAGCGCACTATAGTGTATTGGGTACCGATGGATTTGGGCGCAGTGATATGCGAAGCCAATTACGCAAGTTTTTTGAGGTCAATCGTTACTACATAGTAGTAGCTGCCTTGAAGGCATTGGCTGATGAAGGCGATATTGCAACTGAGGTGGTCAGTCAGGCAATTAAGAAATACAAGATCGATCCGGATAAGCCCAACCCAATCAGCGTGTGAGATATGAGCAGTTTGCAAGCCGTAGAGGTCATAACGGTGTGATGTTGCGGGTCGGAATAAACAGATTATGCCTGAGTGGCAAAAGAGGATGAGACGTGGGTAAGATAACAGATGTGCTATTACCTGATATTGGTGATTTTGAGTCTGTAGAGGTCATTGAAATCTTGGTTTCTGAAGGTGATGAAGTCAAGGTGGAAGAGTCCTTGCTGACCCTGGAGAGCGATAAAGCCACTATGGAGATTCCCTCTCCCTATTCAGGGATAGTGAAGAGTTTGCAGGTTAAAGTAGGGGGTAGGATCAGCGAGGGAGATGTGATTCTCTCTATTGAGATGAGTGACCATGATACCTCAGAAAAGATTGACTCCTCGGCAGCTCGTGCACCTGCGGCTGAAGAGCTGGAAACTGTGCAGGCACCCGCACCATCTTCTATCGAGGAAAAGATGCCCGATGAGAAGACGACCGATAGAAAGCCTGGAGATAAAGAGGTCCAGGTTCCCCCGGTATCTGATCATTTGATTGAAATGAATAGACAGGTAACGCCTCACGCCAGTCCTGCTGTTCGTCGCTTTGCTCGTGAGCTGGGGGTGGATCTCTCTCTGGTCAAGGGAAATGGCCCAAAGCAACGGGTGCTAAAAGAGGATGTGCACCATTTTGTAAAGCAGTCGCTACGCCGTGGGGAATCAGGTCGACAGAGAGGGGGTGCTTTTAACATGCCGTCTGCTCCTGAGGTGGACTATAGTCGCTTTGGTAAAGTCGAAAGCAAACCTCTGGGTACAACAGCAGGATGTCCGTTTAACGCTGATGCCGTTTTTGATGAAGTCAGTTGCAGCGGCACTAAAAGAGATGCCATCGTTTAACGCTTCGCTGGATAGTGAGGGGGAAGCACTGATTTACAGGCATTATGTGAATATCGGCGTTGCTGTGGATACGCCTAATGGATTGGTTGTGCCTGTGATTAAGGATGTGGACCAAAAAGGTGTGTTCGATCTGGCGGCAGAGCTGATGTTAATCAGCGCCAAAGCGAGAGAAGGTAAATTGGCACCTGGAGATATGCAGGGGGGATGTTTTTCTATCTCTAGTCTGGGAGGTATTGGTGGTACCGCCTTTACACCTATCGTCAATGCACCTGAGGTAGCTATTCTGGGGGTTTCCAGGAGTAGTATACAACCGGTCTGGGATGGCAGCGAATTTCAACCTCGTCTGATGTTACCTTTATCACTTTCGTATGATCATCGGGTTATAGATGGTGCTGAGGGGGTGAGGTTTACCTGCTATTTGGCTTCATTGCTGGGTGATATTCGAAGATTACTCCTTTAAACCTAAAAAATCAGTTGACCGCTCCATTCTAATAACAGGTTTCTGAGGTTATCACCTACTGGGTGAATCACGCTACAACGTGAATAGCACGCTTGTGGCGGCACATGGCGGCGTTGCAACTCCTTGGAATAGCAGGCTATTGTGCGTCGTGCATGGATGCACAAGTGTCGCGGGCAAGGTTAAAACCATTATGGATTCATGGTTTGTCTGTAATCTGCATCTTATCGATATTAAACCTAAAAAAATCAGTTGATCGTTCTATTCTAATAGCAGGCTATTCTGCGTCGTTGCGCGCCGTGTATGGATGTGCAAGAGCGACCCTTGCCCTGCACCACCACAAATGCACACTTCACATTGTCCAACTGATAAACGATCCCATGGATAAAGTTCTCAGCAATTTGTCCGATAAAAAGGCTAAATATTTCAGTTAACTTTAGGTATTGAGCTTCTGGCACTCAGGGCTAGATAGATAAGGGTGTTAGTTTGTAAATTATGGCAAAAGAATTGATTATCGTTCAGTATGTATTTAACTATCTGATATTAATGCTAATTATAGCTTTTCCTGTGTTTCAGGTAAGGGCGGATAGTGTGAAAATTGAACCCATTCTCCCGCTCTTAGCCGATCAAGATTTGGATTTAAAATTAGTAGCGCTTGGCGACCGATTGTTTTATGACAAGCGCCTCTCTCAGGATAATAGTCTGAGCTGCGCTGATTGCCATCAGCTATCCACTGGAGGCACCGACCGAAAGGCCCGTTCTGTCGGTGTTGGTGGAGCATTGGGCCTTATCAAAGCTCCAACTGTCTACAATAGCGGATTGAATTTTGTTCAATTCTGGGATGGACGTGCGATTTCCCTTGAGAGCCAAGTAGCAGCACCCGTGCATAACCCCCTTGAAATGAGCTCATCATGGAGTGAGTGCATTTCAAAACTAAAACGTGATACCTCAATGGTGGCGTTATTCAATGAGCTGTTTGAAGATGGCATCACAGGTAAAAATATTTCGTCGGCTATTGCTACATTCGAGCGATCTCTGCTGTTGGTTAATGCGCCATTCGATCGCTGGTTGATGGGAGAGGATGATGCCCTGGATAAACAGGCATTGCGCGGATACCGTCTGTTTAAAAGCTATGGCTGCATTAGCTGCCATCAAGGGAAGAATGTTGGAGGCAACATGTATGCTCATATGGGAGCGATGAGGAACTATTTTAATGACCGGCAGGGCAAAATAACTTCAGCCGACTATGGACGCTTCAATGTTACGCATAAAGAGGAGGATAAACACTATTTCAAAGTGCCTAGCCTAAGGCTGGCTGCCGTCAATTTCCCCTACTTTCATGATGGTTCAGTAACGACGTTAAAAGAAGCTGTGCGTGTTATGGGCCGCTATCAGCTTGGGCGCGAAACTAATATCTGATGTAAGGTAATGATATGTTGAATCAATTAATGAATTTTTTCCTCACCCATTGGATGAGCCCAATAACGTTACAAGAATTTGTGAAAAATCCCAGAGCCCCCTGCTGCATTGTTGTTCTTGTTAAGGGAATGACCATTAGCAGCAAACGACGCCAAGGTGGGCACACTGCGGTTTTCTACAAATCCATGTTCAACTGCGGATTTTTAGGTTGAAACTGCTCAACGCAATCAGTTCCAGACGAAGTTTCTTGCTGGTAGGTTTGTTTAGTGTTTTCATTTTTCTTTTGGTCCTCTTTTGGGATGATCGAACACAAGACCAGGCTGAGATTTCCCATTATCTGCTGCAATTGAAAGAGATGGATGCTCGTCTTGATCGGGATGTGCTTAAGATTACATCATTTATATTGGTGCAGTATGACCCTTTGGTGCAAACCGTAAATCGCTTGAGGGAATTAAGGGCGAAACTTGAATACAAAGCAAAGCATTACGATCCGATTCTTGATGAACATATTGATGCCTATTGGCGTGGAATGGACGAGAAATTGGCCATTCTGGAAAGGATTAAGTTTCAAGCGGCGTTGGTGCGTAATGGCATTCACTATCTTCCAATAGCCGCTCTAGAACTAAGAGCAGAGGAGCCTGAGGCCTATCAGACTGTTCTTGAGCTCTTGAATATGCTTTATACCTATGACCTTTTTAATACCGATTCACAGTTGATGGATATAGAGTCGACCTTGGCCAAGCTCAGGCAGATGACTCTCTTTTCGGTAAATGGTCAGTCTATCCTGGAGCGTGTGCTGTTTCATGTGAATTCAAATATGGAGGATCTGACAAAGCTAGGGACATTAAAGAGCCGGTATCTTGCCATTCCCAGCCTTGAATATTTCGAACTGATTCATACTAGGCATGAAAAAAACAAAATTGCTGAAACTGCTAAAAAGAGAACGCTGATCATTATTCTAACGCTGGTGGTATTTTTTCTCATACTGAGTTTATGGCACCTTATACAGAGTCTTCAAACCGCACATGAGGAGGTTAAACGCTCCTGGCTCAGATTACATGATGTGGTGGATAATTTGTCAGAGGCTTTTGCCTTATTCGATGCGGGAGGGGAATTGGTCCTGCACAATCGCCGCTTTAGTGAATTTTATCCGTGGCTGAAGGAGTGGGTTGCCGATGGGGGAACGCTGGAATCCTTGCAGGCTACTTCCGGGAGTCGAGTGACAAACCTGAACTTGGAGGGTGAATCGATTGTTGCTCCTTTTCCAATGGGGCAATATCTCGAGCAGGTTGATAATGATACTTGGTACCTGGCAAGTAACCAAACTACTTCCGAAGGCGGTGTTGTTTGCCTCAGAAGCGATATCACCGAGTCGAAACGTGCCGAGGCTGATTTACGCAAGTTGGGTAGGGTTCTGGAGCAGAGTCCAGCTTCTGTATTGATTACCAATACAGCTGGTATTATTGAATATGTCAACCCGAGATTTGAATCGGTTTCTGGATATTCAGCCGCCGAAGCGATTGGACGGAATCCTAGGTTCTTGAAGAGTGGAGACAAGACCAAGGAAGAGTACCACGATATGTGGGATGGTCTGAAGGCAGGTAAAGAGTGGCGAGGCGTGTTTCACAACAGGCGCAAGGATGGGACGATCTACTGGGAGTCTGCTTCGATTTCTCCATTGCGAGATGATCGAGGAAATATTACCCACTTTATTGCCATAAAGGAGGATATCACCGCTCAGAAACGCGCTGAGGATCAGTTACGTATGAATGCCACGGTATTTGAAACAACCGCTGAAGGCATCATGGTAACTGATGAGGATAATCGTATCAAAACGGTTAATCCGGCATTTACTCGTATCACTGGCTATCGCCAGGAAGAGGTTGTTGGACGTTCGCCCGGTATCCTCAGTTCAGGTAGACACAGTAAATCATTTTATGAGTCTCTCTGGGAGTCAGTGTCGCAAACAGGTTATTGGACAGGAGAGGTATGGAATCGGCGCAAAGATGGCAGTGTATTTCCTGAGTGGTTATCAATCTCTGCAATATTGAATGAAAATGGAATAGCCAAAGAGTATGTGGCGGTTTTTTCTGATATTACCAAGCATAAGGCGGATGAGGAGCAGATTCTATATCAGGCCAATTACGATGCCTTGACCGGATTACCTAACCGTTCTCTGCTTTCCGATCGACTGAGTCAGGGAATTGCCAGCGCGCACCGGGAAAGCTGGAAACTAGCCGTTCTTTTTGTCGATCTGGATCACTTTAAAGTGGTTAACGATAGCTTTGGTCATGTGATGGGTGATGAGCTGTTGCAACTGGTCGCAGCTCGTATCAAGGCTTGTTTACGAGAGTCAGACACTGTTGCTAGGTTTGGCGGTGATGAGTTCATTATCCTATTACAGGATATAAATGAGATGAACGCGGTGGCTCATATTGCAACGGTGATTAACGATAGTCTTGCTCGTGTATTCTCCCTTTATGGTCGAGAAATCTATATTGGGGCAAGTATTGGTATCACGATCTATCCAGATGATGCGATGAATGCGGATTCTTTGCTGAGAAATGCCGATATGGCGATGTATCAGGCAAAGGAGCATGGTAGAAGTACCTATCAGTTTTTTACCACATCCATGCAGCAGCAGACTCTTGATCGTCAGCAGCTTGAGCTAGATCTGCGTCAGGCAATCAAACGCAATGAGTTGGAAATTTATTACCAACCGGTTGTCAAGGCGAAATTGAATAAAGTCGATAGCGTTGAAGCATTACTGCGCTGGAATCATCCTCGTCGAGGGCTTATCTCACCCTCTGTTTTTATCCCTCTGGCGGAAGATTTTGGGCAGATTGGTATTATTGGCGAATGGGTGATAAGGGGAGCCTGCGAACAGCTGAAACAGTGGCACATGGCTGGTTTAAGCGAGCTAAAGCTGGCGATTAATCTTTCAAGTCGACAGCGAGAATTGGGATTAAAAGCAGACTATCTGAAGCAGGTGTTGGACGAAACTGGTATCTCTTCAGATTTTCTTACTCTAGAGATGACAGAGAGCCTTTTGATGCGTGATACTGAAGATGCCATGACCTGGTTATCTAGTTTCAAAGCACTTGGCGTGAAACTCTCGGTGGATGATTTTGGAACCGGTTATTCATCACTTAGTTATTTGAAGCGGTTTCCGGTGGATGTGCTTAAGATCGATCGTTCATTTGTTAGCGGTTTGCCGGAGGATCAGGAAGATGCAACACTGGTTAAAACCATTGTCGCAATGGCGAATAGCTTGAACCTTGGGCTAGTCGCTGAAGGGGTTGAAACGGTAGAGCAGGCGAATTTTCTATTGGATGTGGGGTGCGATAATCTGCAAGGCTTTTACTATGCTAAGCCAATGAAAGCGGACAGCCTCATAAATTGGCTTAAAAGTGAGATGTTGGAGGAAGTATTCGCTTCGATATCGAAGGGGTAGCTTTGAACCTAAAAAAATCAGTTGACCGCTCCATTCTAATAACAGGTATCTGATTTTGAAGAAAATAGCTTCGATGGTTATGGTCACCTATTGGGTGAATCACGCTACAGCGCGAATGGCACGCTTGTGGCGGCACATGGCGGCGTTGCAACTCCTTGGAATAGCGGGCTATTCCGCGTCGTTGCGCGCCGTGCAGGGATGCACAAGTGTCGCGGGCACATGGATGTGCAGGTTTTTAGGTTCAACCTAAAAAAATCAGTTGACCGCTAATATCTTTTCTCTTGATTCTGAATCCGTTCTTCCTGAATTTGCTGATGCAACATTCTTACTAGGCTGTTCGTTCTCTGCGACAGAAATGCTATAAAGAGCGGATAGAAACCCGATTCCAGTCTTTCGGTATTGAAATGTCAGCTGGGGGGAACCTAAGTTATCTTGGGTAACCCTTTGAAGTAAATAACAATTATGAGGAGAATGCATGAGCGCCATTGTTGAAGTTACCCTACCTGATATTGGAGACTTCGAGCAGGTGGATATCATTGAAATTTTGGTATCCCCTGGTGATCGAGTGGAAGCGGAAGATTCCATCCTTACTCTTGAGAGCGACAAGGCGACGATGGATATTCCGTCACCCCATAGTGGTATGGTCAAAGAGTTGCTGGTCAAAGCTGGTGATAAAATCTCTATGGGAGAGCTGATTCTTAAGCTTGAGCTGGATGCAGGAGCGAAAGCAGATGAAAAGCCGATTCCGAGCAAGGCCCCTGTTTTTGACGCCGTTAAGGGCGCAGCTGACAAACAGGCGGATCTACTGGTTCTTGGCGCTGGACCAGGTGGCTACACGGCCGCCTTTCGTGCCGCCGATTTGGGTAAACGGGTTATTCTGATTGAACGATATGAGTCGTTGGGTGGGGTTTGTCTGAATGTCGGGTGTATTCCATCCAAAGCCTTGCTACACGCTGCAGACGTGATCAATGAAGCGGCTGAGATAGCCGAGATGGGGATCAGTTTTACTAAGCCGAAGGTGGATCTGGAGAAGTTACGAGCCAGCAAAGATAAGACGGTGCAGCGTCTTACTGGTGGGCTTAAACAGCTTGCCAAGCAACGCAAGGTTGAGGTTGTACATGGTATAGCTCGCTTTGAGTCACCCAAGCGAGTCTCAGTGAACACTGGGGAGGGGAGTCTCTCCATCGATTTTACTGATGCGATTATCGCCTGTGGATCGAGTCCCGTGCAAATTCCCGGCTTTCCGAATGATGATCCGCGATTAATCGATTCCACTGGTGCTTTGGCGTTAGCAGATGTTCCAAAGCGTATGCTAGTGGTAGGTGGTGGCATTATCGGGCTCGAGATGGCTACAGTTTACAGCACTTTGGGAAGTAAGATCGATGTGGTCGAGTTGCTCGATGGATTGATTCCTGGTTGTGATCCAGATCTGGTGCGCCCTCTGCATAAGCGTATCGCTGGGCGCTATGAAAATATCATGCTGGGTACCAAGGTGATCGATATACAGGCTCAGAAGAGCGGTCTTAAGGTCAGTTTCGAAGGCAAAATGGCTCCGGATAAACCTCAGATCTATGATCGAGTGCTGGTGGCGGTTGGACGCACCCCAAATGGGAAGAAGATCAATGCCGAGGCGGCGGGTATCAATGTCGATGAGCGTGGTTTTATTCCGGTAGACCAGTATATGCGCACCAATGTGCCGAATATCTATGCTATTGGCGATGTGGTTGGTCAGCCTATGTTGGCTCATAAAGCGACTCATGAAGCCAAGGTGGCTGCTGAAGTGATTGCTGGTCTGCCTTCTAGTTTTGATCCAATGACCATTCCTTCTGTCGCCTACACCGATCCTGAGGTGGCCTGGATGGGCTTGACCGAAACAGAGGCTAAAGCTAAGAGTATTGAGTATGTAAAGGGCATGTTTCCTTGGGCGGCAAGTGGTCGGGCGCTGGGGATAGGTCGAGAAGAGGGTCTGACGAAACTCCTGTTTGATGCTAAGACCAAGCGGATTCTTGGAGCCGGTATTGTTGGTCGGAATGCGGGTGAATTGATTGGTGAAACTGTACTGGCGCTGGAAATGGGTGCGGATGCGGAAGATATTGGGTTGACGATTCATCCTCACCCGACATTGAATGAAACCATCTGTTTCGCCGCTGAAATGGCTGAGGGTAGCATTACTGACCTGTTGCCACCTAAGAGCCGGGGGAAAAAATAATCATTCAATCTTGCTTGTCATTTTCCTCGGCTTCGTTATTGCGTAAAGAGTCATGTAGAGTGGCTATGCTCCCTAGAGATCTGCTTTGGATAGGATAACGGCTGCGGTTCGGGCGTTTTACGAGGCCTACCCCTATCCGCCGGGGAAGGATGCCAACTGTGATGGCTACCATGCTCAGCTACTGTTGAGTTATCTCGAACGCCCATTCGATGCCCCTTGCAGTTTGCAGGTGCTTGAGGCCGGTTGTGGTCGTGGGGTTAATCTTGCCGCTGCTGCAAAACAACAAAGACAGCACCAATTTACTGGTATCGATATTAATCGAGTGGCTATCGATGAGGCGTCAAAGAAAGCAGTAGAGCAGGGAGCGAGCAATCTGCAATTTTGTGTTGCGGATCTTCTTAATGAGGCTACCCTGCCAGAGTACAGAACGGGGTATGATGTCATTATCTCCTATGGCGTTCTGCACCATTTGAGCGACCCCGTGAGGGGATTGCGTCAGCTCACGGAACTGCTTGCCCCTCATGGGGTGATGGGCTTGATGGTGGATGGCAGCTATGGCCGCCAACCCCTTGATCGCTATCTTCAGGCATTGGAGATTATTGAGTCGAAAGGAGGAGGGGATGGGGATGACGCAAAGCGCTTTTTTCATGCTCAGGCTTTGGCTCGTGTTGCTGAACAGAGTATCTTCAAGGGCAACTATTGGCAAGGTACTGCTCAGGTCGATGAGGTAGAGTTTGCAGACCGCTGCTTACATGTCCATGCGCAGAGTTATGATATCAAGGGACTCTGGAACTTGCTGGAGTCCGCTGGACTCTCATTTGTGCGTTGGCAGGAGCACGCAGACTGGTCTCTTGAAGGGATGACTAACGACCCTCAACTCGTTGAACAATTACAAAAGCTTGACAAGATGTCGCGCTATCAGGTGATTGAGCGTCTTGCCTATCGACCAAAATTAACTTTGATTGCTGCAAAGCAGGGTGACTCACCACGCAAGCGTCTGTTGATAGATGAAATATTGAGGTGCCGACTGGCCATCAATCCGCAACTTAAGATGTGCCAGAGTGATAGCTGCTGGCGGCTGAGAAATCGCTCGATGGTGGTTGAGCCTGCAGAAGAGATGATTTTATTGCAGCTTAAAGCGTTTGAAGAGGGAGTGACTTCACAGGTGATGTTGGAACACCTTGCAGAAACAGGCATCAATCAGGAACAGGGGATCGACCTGCTCTACCGGATGCATAATAGGGAGTTACTCTATCGTCCCCATCAGACAACAAGAATTTTATCATGAGTGATCCTGTGTCACTCTACTACAGGGAGCTAGGCGATCGAAGCAAACCTACTCTCTGCCTTCTGCATGGGCTGTTTGGCTCTTCCAGCAACTGGATGGGAATCACCAAGCTGCTCCAGGAGGAGTACCACATTATAGTGCCTGATCTACGCAACCATGGTCGCTCGGAGCACCGGTCCGAGATGGATTATGCCGTGATGACTGAGGATGTCCTTGCTTTGATAGGACGGTTGGATTTGCAGAATGTCTATCTTCTTGGGCATAGCATGGGGGGGAAAGTGGCCATGAGGGCAGCGCTTATACAGCCAGAATGGATTGGTAAACTGGTTGTGGCCGATATTGCTCCAGTGACCTATGCAGAACGTTTTGCATTGATCTTCCAGGGGTTGAGCAGCCTATCTCTGAATCAGCTAAAAAATCGTGAACAGGCTTATCAGCATCTCGCAAAATCGGTCAGGGAACCATCAGTGCGTGACTATCTACTGCAAAATTTGGTGAAACAGAGGAGTGGGTGGGGCTGGCGTTTCAATCTGCCGGTATTACAGCACGCCATGCCTAGCTTGGCGGCATTTCCTGATGCGCAGCAGCGCTCCTATCCAGGCGATGTATTGTTCCTTCATGGTGAGCGTTCTGACTATATTACGGACGCTGCTCAGCCAGTGATCCAAGCACTTTTTCCGCATCATCGAAGACGAGTGCTGAATGGTACCGGACATTGGCTCTATGCTGAACAGCCTCATCTCTTTGCCCAGGCAGTGAGATATTTTTTAAAATGATAACTACAAACTCAACGGGAGGATAAAATGAAAAAGATTCTCGGACTTTGTCTACTATTGGTGCCACTACTTTGTGTATCCGCCGAACAACGCTTTATCAGTATCGGCACGGGAGGACTAACGGGGGTCTACTATCCTACCGGAGGTGCCATCTGTCGCCTGCTGAATAAAGGTAGAAAAGCGCACGGTATTCGTTGCTCTGTGGAATCTACCGGAGGCTCAATCTTTAATCTCAATACCATTGCTAATCATGAACTTGATTTTGGTGTGGCCCAGTCCGATTGGCAATATCACGCCTATCATGGCAGTTCGAAGTTCTCCAGCCAAGGGCCGAATAAAGAACTGCGAGCCGTATTTTCAATTTATAGTGAACCCTTTACGGTGATGGCGCGGAATGATAGTGGCATTAAAGTCTTTACCGATCTTAAAAACAAACGGGTGAATATTGGCAATCCAGGTTCTGGCCAGCGGGGTACCATGGAGATCATGATGGAGCGTCTTGGCTGGAGCAAAGATGATCTTAAGCTCGCATCTGAGCTCAAGGCAACTGAGCAGGCCAGAGCCCTATGTGACAATAAGATTGATGCGATGATCTATGCTGTTGGACATCCCAATGCCTCATTTAAAGAGGCCTCTACGGCCTGCGATACGCACCTAGTTCCAGTTACAGGAAAAGAGGTGGAAACTCTGATTGAGAAAAACCCATTCTATGCATTTGCTTCGATCCCTGGTGGTATGTATCGGGGCAGTGACGATGACACCCCAACTTTTGGTGTTAAGGCGACACTGGTTACCTCGGAAAAGGTGGCTGAACCGGTGGTTTATGAGTTGGTTAAGGCTGTGTTTGAAAACCTGGATGATTTCCGGAAACTCCACCCGGCCTTTGATCACCTGCAAGCAGCAGAGATGCTGAAAGGTAACTCCGTGCCTTTTCATCCTGGGGCGCTGCGTTACTTCAAGGAGAAAGGGTTGTTGTAGTTACCGGACTGCGCGAAAAGTCCCGTCCCGTCGTTCAGGGTATATTTGGGACATCCATCATTTGCCCAACGCAGAAAGCGTTAATCTGCATTAAGAAAAGTGCCCAATGACTATTTAGTCGGTAAATTATGCCATCGGAAGAGAGATCATCAGTTATTTGCCTGACTTGAGAGGACTATTGAGGA
>JARRQF010000012.1:0-21900 GCA_037382065.1 Candidatus Thiodiazotropha sp.
AAGGCGCGCAACAACGCGGATGACCGCTTAGCGTCTCGCCCGAAGGGAAGCCTGCTCAGGCCAGGATACTGCGTTGCAATGCTTGAAAAGGGCGAGCCATTCCCTGCGCATTGCGCCTTATCTCCTGGCCTGAGCAGGCTTCTATCATCGTCAATTTGTATGAAGCACCACACTAGGGCGTAAAACAAAACACATACCGCTAAGCAGATGAGGCAGAACCGCCGTGAGAAACTATCTTAAAATCGAACTCAGTCAACTGGCTGGTATGATTTTGATTTGTACTCCTTTAGGTTACCTATTAAACCTCATACCACAGGCTTTGGTATTGGCACTTATCTTCTATTTCACAAAACATGGCTACTATCTTGTAAAACTGGCCAGCCTGATACACCTCAGCAAACCGATTACACCACCCTATCCTACTGATATCTGGGGCATCATCTATAAAGAGCTCTCCCGGCACAAGTCTCGTAGTCGCAAGCGAAAACGCACCCTCAATCGTTTTGCTTCACGGTTTAGAAAAGTCACCAGCTCAATACCCGACGGATTGATTCTGCTTAATAAGTCAGGGTACATTGAGTGGGCAAATCCTGCTGCAAATCAACTACTCAGCATCAGCTGGCCTCGTGACGAAAACATCACACTAACCGAGAAGATCAAGCATGACAGGTTGGCAGAATATTTAGGGACGCCTGACTATTCCAAACCCTTGGAATTTCCATCTCCAGCAAATAAGGCAATTATCGTATCGCTTCACGTAACACCCTTTGGTGGCAAAAAAGCGCAGCGTCTGGTCGTGATACGTGACATTACCGATATTTATAAATTCAACCAGACCAGGCGGGATTTTGTGTCGAACGTTTCCCATGAGCTGCGCACCCCACTAACTGTCATCACGGGATTCCTTGAGAATCTCAGTGACAATGAAATGCTACCCTATCAAGAGCGCCCACTTACCTTAATGAATCAACAGGCGGAGCGGATGAACTGCATCATCAATGACCTACTGGCGCTCTCTCGCCTTGAAATGAATGAAGCCCCTTCAGCAGATAAATTAGTCGCAATACCCGATCTTTTACGTAAAATTGTTGATCACGCTAGGTTATTAGCCGACCAAAAAGGTGGCTATTCGATTAACCTAAAGGTTGATGAGAATTTATGGCTTTTAGGGGAGGAAAGCGAGCTATCGAGCGCTTTTTCTAATTTACTATTCAATGCCATTGTTCATACACCACAGGGAACAGAGATTAACATCGATTGGAGATTGGTAAGAGAGGCGGCTTATCTGACTGTTTCCGATAACGGCCCAGGTATTGAGCAAAGAGATATTCCCAGGCTGACAGAGCGTTTTTATCGTGTTGATAAGGCACGTTCCCGACAGTCGGGTGGAACAGGATTGGGATTAGCGATTGTGAAACACATCATTGCCAGGCATGGCGGAGAGTTGCTCATCGTAAGTCAGCTTGGAGTAGGCAGCCAGTTTACCTGCATGTTCCCCAAAGAGTTGACATCCTCACCAGCCTAAAGAAAAGCGATTCCTACGCCGCTCAAACGCGGCATTAATCCGGCCTGAGTCATCCGCTTGGCTTGACGACTGCACCACTCACTTCACAGGCTAACTGGGTGTGTCCAGCCCTTAGGGCCTTAAAAAATTAATTATCCAACCCTACCGCTCTCTCATCCCAGCGGTAGACGCCCGATTAGGCTCTTAAGCCATCTCTTCCTCTCTACTCTCCAAGGCAGTCATATTGGTGTAGTTTGTATTGACTCTATCCCTAAGCTCTTTACCTGGTTTAAAGTGTGGCACATACTTACCCGATAACGCGACTGTTTTACCTGTCTTGGGATTACGCCCCATTCTTGGTGGCCTAAAGTGTAGGGAAAAACTGCCGAAACCACGAATTTCAATCCGCTCTCCAGATGCGAGTGATTGGCTCATGTGCTCAATCATGCATTTAACAGCCAACTCCACATCCCGATAAGCAAGATGGCTTTGTTCCTTGGCAATAATCTCTATTAGTTCGGATTTTGTCATTCTTGTCAGTTCTCCCATTCGCCGACTATTAAGAGGCTGCACTAATTGTACAGCCTCCTACTCCCGGTTTCGGCGTCTCTAGTTTGAGACTCTAGGACGAATTACTCGCCCTGATTATCCATCTGTTCCTTCAGCAGATCACCCAATGTAGGGACACTGGTTGCAGCATCACGAGCATACCCTTTGATAGCTGCCGCCTCTTCATCGGCATCCTTAGCCTTGATAGAGAGCGAAATAGTACGATTTTTACGGTCAACGCCAATAAATTTTGCTTCGATGGTCGCACCTTCCTTGATCATACTACGAGCATCTTCAACTCGATCCCGAGAGAGCTCTGAAGCACGTAAATAACCTTCTACACCATCAGCCAACAAGATCACAGCGCCCTTGGCATCAACCTCAGCAACGGTTCCATTAACGAAACTGCCCTTTTCATTAGCTGCCACAAAAACTGAAAATGGGTCTTGAGCAAGTTGTTTGATACCCAGTGAAATACGCTCACGCTCTGGATCGACTGAAAGTACAACAGTTTCCAGCTCATCACCTTTCTTAAAGTTGCGAATAGCCTCTTCACCCTCGTCATCCCAAGAGATGTCTGACAGGTGAATCAAGCCATCGATACCGCCATCAAGACCGATAAAGATACCAAAGTCGGTAATCGATTTAATGTTGCCACTAACATGATCGCCTTTGTTATGGGTCGCAGCAAATTCATCCCAAGGATTAGCCTTGCACTGTTTGACACCGAGTGAAACACGACGGCGTTCCTCATCGATATCCAGTACCATGACCTCAACTTCATCACCCAATGAGACAATCTTGGAGGGATGTACATTCTTATTGGTCCAATCCATTTCTGAAACATGGACCAAGCCTTCAACACCCTCTTCGATTTCAACAAAACAGCCATAATCAGCAATATTTGTGACCTTGCCAAACAGGCGGGTACCCTCTGGATAACGACGAGCCAATGCTACCCAAGGATCGTCACCCATCTGTTTCAGACCAAGTGACACCCGATTACGCTCACGATCAAATTTCAAAATCTTGACGTTGATTTCATCACCAATCTCAACCACCTCGGAAGGATGCTTAACACGCTTCCAGGCCATGTCGGTAATATGTAGCAAGCCATCAATGCCACCAAGATCAACGAATGCACCATAATCGGTGAGATTCTTGACCACACCTGTGATCTCTTGTCCTTCTTGCAGGTTTTCGAGAAGCTTCTCACGCTCTTCGCTATACTCCTGCTCCACAACAGCACGACGGGAAACCACCACGTTATTGCGGCGGCGATCGAGTTTGATTACCTTGAATTCCAGATCCTTGCCTTCTAGATAAGCGGTATCGCGAACTGGGCGCACATCGACCAGAGAACCAGGAAGGAAAGCGCGGATATCATTCAATTCAACCGTGAAGCCACCTTTAACTTTACCGTTAATGCGACCAACAATGGTCTCTTCAGCTTCGTGCGCCTTTTCAAGCACTTTCCAAGCTTGATCGCGCTTGGCTTTTTCACGGGAGAGCCGGGTTGCACCAAAGCCATCCTCAACAGCGTCCAAAGCGACCTCGACCTGGTCACCGATTGCAACTTCTATTTCACCAATATTATTAAGAAACTGCGAACGAGGAATGACGCCCTCAGATTTCAGGCCAGCGTTAACGATAACGGCTTCGGAAGTAATATCTAGAACGGTACCAATAATAATGGAACCACTGCGGAGTTGGGTGCTAGAGAGGCTCGCCTCAAATAATTCTGCAAAACTTTCGGTCATGTGATTGATTTTCCTGCAACACTTTATAGGTTGCATAGGTGGTACAAATTATATAATTTGATCCACCAGGTTGCTTAAGTTAAAACAAAGCCAGGAATAGAATGACCTGGCCACCAATTCTTACTGTCTTGAGCGGTCTATCCTTTAAGATCTGGCAGTGTCTTATAGACTTCCTGCATAACCTGCTGATAGACCTCCTCTGCGGTTAATTTCGTTGAGTCTAGCTGCAATGCTGACTCTGATGCTTTAAGTGGTGCTGCCATTCGACTGCTATCGCGCTCATCTCGCTCGCTGATCTCTTTAGTAAGATCGGCGAGATTAACACTCAACCCCTTTTCTTTCAACTGTTTATAGCGTCTTAATGCACGCTCTTCCACACTTGCAGTAAGGAATATCTTAACCTTTGCATCGGGAAAAACCACCGTCCCCATGTCCCGACCATCAGCTACCAACCCAGGAGCTTTCGCGTAGTCACGCTGCCAAGCCAGCAATGCCTGCCTAACAGCATCAATCACAGCTACTTTAGACGCTGTATTACCGGCTGTTTCTGTGCGGATGGCATCTGAGACATCCTCGTCACCTAACCAAACCTTTCCAAACTGAAAAGAAAGTGGCAATTTATTGGCCATTTCAACGACATTTTCAACATTATTAATACTTATACCGGCACGTTCGACCGCCAATCCTAAAACACGATAGATCGCACCACTATCCAGAAACCGCCAATTCAAAACCTTTGCGACCCGTTCAGCTAGAGTCCCCTTGCCTGAGCCAGAAGGACCATCAATGGTAATGACTGGGCTTTTTTCCATTTCGCTTAAGCCTCGCTGATTTTCAATCCAGCCTGCGATGCCAGATGAACAAATTCAGGAAATGATGTATTGACATTGGCCACATCGACAATCTCGATAGGACCAGACGAACGTAACGCTGCCATTGCAAATGACATGGCAATGCGATGGTCGCCATGGCTATCGACCTGGCCACCACTCATCTGACCTCCTTGAATGGTAATACCATCCAAGGTAGGGTCTGTTAGTATACCTAATGATTGCAATCCATCCGCCATCACCTGAATGCGATCACTCTCTTTCACTCTTAACTCTTCTGCGCCACTGAGACGAGTCTCACCTTCTGCGCATGCTGCAGCAATAAAAATTACCGGAAATTCATCAATAGCGAGGGGAACCAGCGACTTTGGAATCTCAATCCCCTTCAACCTGCTGGCACGCACTCGAATATCAGCAACCAGCTCACCGCCCATCTCGCGCTGATTCAGCAATTCGATATCAGCTCCCATCAGACGCAATATGGAGATAACGCCGTCTCGGGTAGGATTGATGCCGACATGTTCCAGTAACAGGTCGGATCCTTCTGCAATTGAGGCACCAACCAGAAAAAAGGCAGCCGATGAGATATCGGCTGGCACATCAATCTCACAAGCCTGCAGCTCTCCGCCTCCACTCAGGCAGACTCTATTGCCACTGCGTCGAACCGAATAGCCAAATCCCTGCAACATGCGCTCGGTGTGATCTCTGGTCGGAGCCGGTTCTGTAACACATGTCTCGCCGTCAGCATAGAGCCCAGCGAGCAAAATTGAGGATTTAACCTGAGCGCTGGCCATAGGTAATATGTAGTCAATACCCTTGAGTGGCTGTTTTTCAGTAAGGATCAGCGGTGCGGTCCCCCCCTCTTCGGCATCAATCACAGCTCCCATACGGGTCAGTGGATCGATTACCCTTCCCATTGGGCGTCCTGACAGAGAGTGGTCACCCATCAAGGTGACAGGGATACCACTTCCTGCTAACAAGCCGCAAAGCAAACGCATGGACGTACCTGAATTACCCAGATCAAGGGGTAACTCCGGCTCACTCAGGCCATGCATACCGACACCCTTAATAGTTACTCTTCCCGCAACAGGACCTTCAATACTAACCCCCATGCTGCGAAATGCATTTAATGTGGCGAGGCTATCCTCACCTTCCAGAAAACCATGAACAGTGGTTACTCCCCGGGCCAAGGAGCCAAGCATAATGGCTCGATGCGAAATCGACTTATCTCCAGGAACACGTAGCTTACCGCTCAATGAACCTCCAGAGGCGATCTGATAGTGTGGTTTTACTTCTTCTTGCAAGGTCTCATACTCAGATTATTGGTTATGCCGGAATAGTGCAAAGACAATAGGGGGTTATTTTCCCTTGCTGACACCGTCAACATATTTATCACGTGCCCGCTTAGCCGATTCAAACAGGGCCAGCAAACCCTGGGCGTCACCCCGTTCCAATAGGCCAGCCAAATCATGCAGTTCATCAGCGAAACGAGCCAACATACCGCTCAGGGCCTGTTGATTGGCCATACAAATATCCCGCCACATCAATGGATTACTTGAAGCTATTCGAGTAAAATCTCGGAAACCACCCGCTGTAAAACGAAAAATCTCATCGTTCTCCTTCATGCGAGACAAAGAATCCACAAGAGTATAGGCTAGCATATGAGGAAGATGGCTGGTTGCCGCTAATACCTCATCATGATGAGCTACGCTCATCTGAGTAACCTCAGCCCCGCATTGCTTCCATAGCTGCTCTACCCGCTCCAATGCCTCTGCCTGGGTTTCAGGTAGCGGTGTCAATATGACACGGCGGTTACGATACAACTCAGGAAAAGCGGCCTCTACCCCACTACGTTCTGTTCCGGCGACCGGGTGTCCAGGCACGAAAAAATCAGGCATACCCTGAAATACCGCTTTCGCATCTTCTACAACACTACCCTTAACACTGCCAGCATCAGTAAGCACCACGCCATCGGTTAAATGGCCGTACATTGCCTGTAAGGTCTCACGCATGGCGCCAAGTGGCACGGCGAGCAGCACCATATCGGCGCCTTGTACCGCTTGAGCAACATCGTGGGTATAGTGATCGATCACGCCTAACTCTTGTGCCTTTTGCAGATTGGCCTCTCCTCGACCACACCCCACAACCTCTTTCACAGCACCCTCCTCCCTAAGTGCCATTGCCACAGAGCCACCAATCAGGCCAACGCCGATAATGGCAAGCTTTTCGATCATGCCTGAAGTACCTCTTTTAATGCGCCAAGGAGACGTTCATTCTCTTCTTCCAGGCCGATGGAGACACGCAAATGATTCGGTAATCCATATCCACCTATTGGACGGGTGATACACCCCAGACGCAATAAGGCCTGATCCACGTTCGCGGCATCCTGGGTCAAATCTAGGGTAATGAAATTGCCCACAGAAGGGATATAACGAAGCTCCAACGCATCAAACCCCTCAGATAACTGCCGCATACCAACACTATTCACCGCGACAGTGCGTTCAATAAACTGTGGGTCATCCAATGCTGCCAGCGCCGCTATTTGCGCCAGACTATTGACATTGAATGGCTGTCTCACACGATTTAACAGATCGGCAATTCGTGGATGAGAAAGGGAATAACCGATTCGTAGCGCAGCCAATCCATAGGCCTTTGAAAATGTCCGTGTGACGATCAGATTGGGAAACTCACCCAGCCAGAGTGAGGCGTCGGGATAGTCAGGCTCATTAACAAATTCTATATAAGCTTCGTCTATAACAACGATTGTGCTTGTGGGAATCTTTTGCAGAAAAGCATAAAGCTCCTGGCGCGTCAGCCAGGTTCCGGTAGGATTATTTGGATTGGCAATCCAGATCACACGGGTGTGCGGTGTTAGCCTCTGCAACATGGCATCAAGATCGTGACCATAGCACTTGGCAGGCGCTTTCACTAAACGTCCTCCCGCTGCTTGGCTGCTAAGGGCATAGACAGCGAAGGCATATTCTGAAAACAGAGATTCGCTACCAGCCGATAAAAACACTCTGGCAACCATGTCCAACACATCGTTAGAACCATTACCTAAAGTAATGCATGAAGCATCAAGCTTATGTTTTTCAGCCAGCTTGTGACGCAATTCGAAACCGCTACCATCTGGGTAGCGTGCTAAATCAACCAAGGCACTACTCACGGCCCGAGTCACTTTTGTACTGACTCCCAAAGGGTTTTCATTTGAGGCCAGCTTTATCGAGTGAGTAATCCCCAATTCACGTTCTAACTCCGAAAGGGGTTTGCCAGGAATGTAAGGATTCAGTTCCCTGATACCTGGAGCTATGTCTTCAAGAAAAGGATATTCAGATATCGTCATGACGACTATTTAGCCTATTACAGAGTTCTGGTTCAAAGACAATCAAAACACAGCTTTGGGATAGGAGCCCAGCACCTTGAACTGAGAGGCCGTCTGCTCGATCTTATCCAGTGCTTTGGCTAAGTTAGTGTCATCTTTGTGACCTATGACATCAATGAAGAAAACATAATCCCAACATCCGCGTCGGGATGGCCTAGATTCAATCCGGGTCATACTGATGCCATACTCTGCAAAGGGGGTAAGCATGCCATGCAGGCCCCCTGCTTTGTTATGAGTGGAAAACAGCACAGTGGTTTTATCCCCACCACTTGGTGGAATCTCCTGCTTGCCAATAACAAGAAATCGAGTCGTGTTGCCAGGTTCATCTTCAATATTCGAAGCCAAACGGTTTAGGTGATAGATCTCTCCAGCGGTCTCTCCCGCAATAGCTGCTGTACCGCTCTGCTCAGCACTCATCCTGGCTGCTTCTGCGTTACTACCAACAGCAACCCGTTCCGCATGAGGCAAATAGCGGTCCAGCCAGCCCCGACACTGAGCCAATGACTGCGCGTGAGAATAGACCTTTTTGACACCATCAAGCTTCTCTTCATGACTCAGTAGTTGGTGATTAATGCGCAGTGCTACTTCACCACATATTCTAAGGGGGGAATTAAGAAAACTATCTAAAGTATGGCTGATCACGCCTTCTGTGGAATTTTCAACGGGTACCACACCATAATGGCTGGCCCCTGCCTCCACATCGCGAAAAACATCTCCAATAGAGTTCAGCGAATGGGTCTCTACCGAGTGTCCAAAGTGCTTCAGTGCTGCGGCCTGGGTATAGGTTCCATCTGGTCCAAGAAAAGCCACATTTAGCGGCTGTTCCAGTGCCAAACAGGCAGACATGATTTCACGGAACAGGCGCGCTATATCCTTCCCATCCAAAGGACCTTGATTGCGCTCCATTACTTTGCGTAAGACCTCGGCTTCGCGTTCGGGACGATAAAAAAACGTTGCCTGCGGATCAGCAAGCAATTTAATCTGTGCCACCTCTTGCGCTGCTTTTGCCCGCTCATTGATAAGCAATTGCAACTGGGAATCGATTTCATCGATCCGCTGGCGAATAGCTTTTAGTTTGCCATTATCGTTCATGAAATGACCCTAATCGACTGACAGTTCCATATCATAGGCTCTCCGTCAAAGAGCGTACTGACAAGACGCCTTCGATGGATGCCAATGTATCAAGTAGTTTCTTACTAGGCAGTTGATCAACATCAAACAGGGTAACCGCTACGCCATCGCGAGACTTATTCAGCATATCGAGGATATTCAAACCCTCGCTGGCAAGATCCGTAGAGATCTGTCCAACCATATTGGGTACATTATTATTTACCACGGCGATCCGGTAGCCGCCATTGCGTGGCAAGTTAATCGATGGAAAATTAACCGAATTACTGATGTTGCCATTTTCGAGAAAATCCCTCACCTCATCGGCAACCATAATCGCGCAGTTATCTTCGGCTTCCTTAGTGGAAGCCCCGAGATGGGGCAAGGTTATCACCCTAGGATGATCTTTTAGAAGGTTACTCGGAAAGTCGCACACATAGGCATAGAGGTGCCCACTATCCAACGCAGCTACAGCAGCCTGGTCATCGATAATTCCATTTCTAGCAAAATTGAGCAGCACAGAACCAGGCTTCATTAACTTCAGACGCTCTGCATTAATCATGTTAGCCGTAGAGTCGGTGAGGGGAACATGGAATGTCAAAAAATCCGATTTTGATAACAGATCATCAACACTCAATGCTTGATCTACTTCGGAAGCCAATTTCCAGGCACTTTGCACGGTGATCGTTGGATCATACCCAATGACGTTCATGCCCAGTGCACGGCAGGCATTCGCGACCTTAACACCAATGGCTCCCAAACCAATGACGCCCATAGTTCTACCCGGCAGTTCAAAACCGACATAATCCTTTTTTCCAGCTTCGACCTGCTTGGTGATTTCCGCATCATCTCCTGATTGTGTAGTTGCAAAACGCCAAGCTGGTCCCAGGTTACGTGCTGCAAGCAGCGCACCGGCCAGAACCAGCTCCTTTACCGCATTGGCGTTTGCACCAGGTGCGTTGAAAACAGGTATCCCTTTTGCCGTCATCTCTGATACAGGGATGTTATTGACCCCAGCCCCAGCGCGTCCGATAGCCTGTACTGTCTTTGGAACCGCCATATCATGCATTTTATAGGAGCGCAGTAAAATGGCATCAGGATGAGTCAGTTCGGATGCAATTTCATAGCTATCTCGTGGCAGTCGATCCAGTCCAGCCACTGAGATGTTATTCAAGGTCAATATCTTATACATGTATAAATTCTCTTTACCATATTTGGCGCATAAAGGAAGGTACAGGGCTCTAATCCTAATAGCCTATGAAGCACCACACTAGCCATTGACACGTTCGAATTCGGCCATGAAATCGACTAGCGTCTTCACGCCTGCCTCTGGCATCGCGTTGTAGATGCTGGCACGCATTCCACCAACCGAGCGATGACCTTTTAATGTCTTGAGTCCTTCGGTACTCGCTTCTTCAAGAAACTTGCTGTCCAGATCCGAATCAGCCAGGGTAAAAGGTATATTCATCCATGAGCGACTGTCAGGTGCGACAGGGTTAGCGTAAAAATCTGAATTATCGATCGTTTGATAGAGTAACTCTGCTTTACGTCGATTGATTTCAGCCATGCTTTCCAATCCACCCTTTGCCTGTAACCACTTGAACACCAAGCCAGCCAGATACCAACCATAAGTTGGCGGAGTGTTGTACATCGAGCCATTTTCACTATGGGTGGCATATTGAAACATCGCTGGTATCGATTCACTGGCTTGCCCAATCAGATCCTCTCGGACAATCACCAGGGTCAACCCGGCCGGACCGATATTCTTCTGAGCACCCGCATAGATTATACCGTAGCGGGCTACATCAACCGGACGCGAAAGAATGGTTGAGGAGAAATCCGCAATCAAAGGAACACTCCCTGTATCTGGGATATAGGGAAATTCCACTCCTTGGATGGTCTCGTTAGGTGTGTAGTGTACATAGGCAGCATCACCACTGAACTGAAGTTCGGATTGGCTTGGAGTGACGGTGAACTTTGATTCTTCAGTAGACGCCGCAATATTCACATCGGCATAGCGCTTGGCTTCAGCAATGGCCTTTTTTGACCAGGAACCTGTATTGATGTATTCCACTTTTCGATTGTCACGGGTCAGATTCATCGGCACCATCGCAAACTGACTCGACGCTCCCCCCTGAAGAAACAGTACCTTGTAATTTTCAGGTATGTTCATCAATGAGCGAAGGTCGGCTTCTGCCTGCGTAGCAATGGACATGAACTCCTTACCCCGGTGGCTCATCTCCATAACCGACATGCCAGAGCCTTGCCAATCTAACATCTCCTCTTTGGCCTGCTGCAAAACTTCTTCCGGCAACATCGCCGGACCAGCACTAAAGTTAAAGACTCGTGACATCTTTGCCTCTCAATCTAAATAAATGGGTGAATAGTTGAACTTTATCAGTTCAGAACCATTGGTGATTGCGATTTACTCGCAGATTTCGTTTGTCAGTCGCTCTCAGACGTCTGATCTGCTTCCTCATCAATCTCATCGGTTTCGAGGCTTTCGACCCGCTCGATACCGATCAGCTTCTCTTTTTTACTTAGTCGAATCATGATCACACCCTGGGTATTACGACCCATTTGCGATATCTCCTCAACGCGATTACGCACCAGGGTACCACCATTGGTAATCATCATGACCTCATCCTTATCAGTCACCTGCACCGCACCAACCACGCTGCCATTTCGCTCCGAGGTCTGAATGGAGATAACGCCCTGCCCACCGCGTCCATGTACCGGATATTCGCTGATGGGGGTACGTTTTCCGTAGCCATTCTCAGTTACCGTCAATACATCACCATCAGAAGCCACAATCAAAGACACCAGCTGATACGACGCATCCATACGAATACCGCGAACACCACAGGCAGTGCGGCCCATGGCACGAACGTTGGATTCGGAGAAACGTACCGCCTTGCCGCTGCTACTGAAGAGCAAAACATCTTGTTCACCATCAGTAACCGCCACTCCGATCAGTTTGTCACCATCACGCAGATCAAGCGCAATAATGCCATTCGCACGCGGCCTTGAAAAAGCCTCAAGTGAGGTCTTTTTCACGGTTCCTGAACTGGTCGCCATGAAGACATAACGGTCCTGCTGATACTCACGAACCGGTAAAATCGCATTGATCTGCTCTTCCTTGTCAAGAGGTAGCAGGTTAACAATTGGCTTGCCTCTGGCATTCCGTCCAGCCTGCGGCAGTTCGTAGACTTTGAGCCAGTAGACCTTGCCCAGATTGGAAAAGCAGAGAATTGTGTCGTGGGTACTGGCGACAAATAGCTTATCGACGAAATCTTCATCCTTGGTGGCTGTTGCAATCTTGCCTTTTCCACCACGGCGCTGTGCTTGATAGCTACTGACCGGTTGTGCTTTGGCATAACCAGCATGAGAGAGGGTTACCACCACATCCTCTTCGGTGATCAAATCTTCCAGAGTGAGGTCAAGGCGGCTCTGGAGAATCTCAGTACGGCGATCATCACCATACTGTTCACGAATTGCCAGCAGTTCGTCACGAATCACCTGCATCAGGCGCTCTGGAGTGCCCAATATATCCAGCAAAAAGGCAATCTTTTCAAGCAGCTCTTCGTATTCGCTTATTATTTTTTCTTGTTCAAGGCCAGTCAGGCGATGCAAGCGCAGATCGAGGATGGCCTGAGCCTGTACTTCGGTAAGACGATAGCCCTCTTCTGTCAAACCAAACTCCGCAGACAACTCTTCTGGACGAGTACTGAATGCTCCAGTACGCTCCAACATGGCCTCTACAGCACCCGATTTCCAGCTCTGCGCCAGCAGCCCTCTCTTCGCCTCAGCAGAACTATCGGCCTGCTTGATTAGTTGGATTACTTCGTCAATATTGGCCAATGCCACAGCCAAACCTTCCAGCACATGAGCACGGTCCCTGGCCTTG
This sequence comes from Candidatus Thiodiazotropha sp., assembly GCA_037382065.1. GTDB lineage: Bacteria > Pseudomonadota > Gammaproteobacteria > Chromatiales > Chromatiaceae > Thiodiazotropha. The sequence continues at coordinate 13,040 of JARRQF010000012.1, forward strand.
CGCAATTCATACAGGGTTCGGCGTGTCACCACCTCACGGCGATGTCGAATAAAGAACTCAAGCAGCTGCTTCAGATTCAGTAAGCGTGGTCGACCGTCGACCAGAGCTACCATGTTAATGCCAAAGACGCTCTGCATGGTAGTCTGCTGGTAGAGGTTATTGAGCACTACTTCAGCAACTTCACCTCGGCGCAGTTCAATAACAATACGCATGCCTTCCTTATCTGACTCATCTCGCAGTTCGGTGATGCCCTCAATTTTCTTCTCTTTCACCAATTCGGCTATCTTCTCTATCAATCGCGCCTTATTGATCTGATAAGGCAACTCATGAACAAGAATCGTCTGCTTACCATTGCTCTCGTCTGTCACAATCTCAGTTCGGGCGCGCATGTAAATCCTGCCACGTCCGGTGAGATAGGCCTCTTTAATCCCATTGGCACCATTGATGATACCCGCTGTGGGAAAATCTGGTCCCGGTACATGAGCCATCAGTTGATCAATGGTAATCGTCGGATCATCAATCACTGCCACACAGGCGTTGACCACCTCAGTCAGATTGTGGGGGGGAACATTGGTCGCCATTCCGACTGCAATACCCGCTGATCCATTGATAAGCAGGTTTGGAATACGGGCAGGAAGCACCGAGGGTTCACGCTCAGTTTCGTCATAGTTGGTAACGAAATCCACCGTCTCTTTATCGAGATCGTCGAGCATGGTATGGGCAATACGTGCCATGCGGACTTCGGTGTATCGCATAGCCGCAGGTGAATCACCATCCACTGAGCCGAAATTGCCCTGACCATCGACAAGCATATAGCGCATGGAAAAGGGTTGCGCCATTCGAACGATGGTGTCATACACAGCGGTGTCGCCATGGGGGTGGTATTTACCAATAACATCACCCACGATGCGAGCCGATTTTTTATAGGCCTTGTTCCAGTCATTGCCTAGTTCATTCATAGCAAAGAGGACACGGCGATGAACTGGCTTGAGGCCATCCCGGACATCCGGTAAGGCACGACCCACTATGACGCTCATGGCATAAGCAAGGTAGGACTGCTGCATCTCGTCTTCGAGACTAATGGGGAGTACTTCTTTAGCGAATTCTGTCATAAGGTTATTGCTGTTTTCCTTAAATCTGAGCCCTGGGTTTCAGATTAATACCTGGACTGGACCCACAACCTGAATTAAGCCAGATTTGGATCTCAAGCCCTGTGAGGCGCTAGAAAAACACGTAGTGTACCATAACACCCTGACGCCGTGTTGTATAAAAAGGTGTCTGAAATCAGATTTAAGGAGCTCTCAGATTAAGAATCCATCAAAATTCGCATCTTTTTTTCGTTTGGCGAATGCACAACCCCTTTTTCAGTAACGATTGCATCCACCAATTCCGCTGGCGTGACATCAAAAACGGGATTCCATACCCCAGCACCCTTAGCCGCCACCTGGCATCCACCACACATCAGCAGCTCATCGCCGTCTCTCACCTCAATTGGAATTTGTGCACCCGAAGCCAGTTTCATATCGATGGTGGAAGTGGGTGCTGCCACCATGAATTTAATCCCATGGTATCTGGCCGCCACAGCCAGGCTATAGGTACCAATTTTATTAGCTACATCCCCATTAGCGGCTATGCGGTCTGATCCAACAACCACCCAGTCGATTCCTCCCTGAGCCATGCGGCTGGCCGCTGCACCATCAGCAAGCAAGGTCACTGGAATTTTATCCTGTAGTAGCTCCCAAGCGGTTAGACGGGCGCCCTGCAACCAAGGCCTTGTCTCATCGGCAAAGACAGCTTGCAGCTTACCTGCGGCATGGGCTGCCCGAATGACACCCAGCGCCGTCCCGAAACCACCTGTCGCAAGTGCACCAGCGTTACAGTGAGTAATTACGCCGGAACCCATATCAATCAAGGCAGCGCCTAACGCTCCCATCGCTCTGTTCGCAGCGATATCCTCTTGATGAATCGCCTGAGCCTCACGCAACAATACCTCATGCGGATCCAATTGGTCGGTCACTGTATCGATCAGCCTTTGCATGCGATCCAGTGCCCAAAAAAGGTTTACCGCAGTTGGTCTGGACTGGCGCAACATTTCGAACTCAGGCTGTAACGTTTTACGCCACTGATCAGGGGCTGAGCGATAAGCTTTACGCGCAGCCAAAACCACGCCATAAGCGGCCGTAATACCAATGGCAGGGGCACCTCGCACCACCATGTTGGTAATCGCATCAGCGGTTTCAGCAGCGGACTTCAGTTCAAGAAACGCCACTTGTTGTGGTAGACGGCGTTGATCCAGTAGAAAAAAACGCCCTTCACGCCAGACAATGGCATCATCAGGTGTCGCCTGTTCTGGGTTTAGTAAATCTTGCATAGTTGAGTTCACCATTAATATAGTATTAGGTTGAATCCGCATTTTGACATCGATTTGTGAGAAATCTTGACCATATGTTAGATATTTGCGGTTAACTGCAGAATCGAGGTTAATCTTAGTTTCTCACATTTCTCAAACAAATCATTCCTCAAATCAGCATTGCATCTCTTGGCCTGAACATGCCATCCTCTATAAATCTCACTCAGGGGCAAAACAGCATCATATTCTTGATTCCGTTTTTAACGAACCATATAACAAAACAGTGAAGAGACACTATGCCACAACAGGTTGATCAAATGATCCATGCAGAATGGATCGTTCCGGTGGTACCGGAAAACCAGCTCCTCACCAACCACACGCTATTGGTCAGGGGAGGAAAAATAGTGGCGATTCTGCCCAGGCAACAGGCTGAATTGGAATACCAAGCCACACAACGGTTTGATCTGCCTGGCCAGGTGCTAATGCCGGGGTTGATCAATGCCCATACTCATGCCGCCATGTCTCTTCTCAGAGGCTTGGCTGACGACCTGCCATTAATGACTTGGCTAAATGAGCATATTTGGCCAGCGGAAGCCAAGTGGATCAATGAAGCGTTCATTCATGACGGCAGTCAACTGGCAATTGCTGAAATGCTGCTAGGCGGTACCACCTGTTTCAATGACATGTATTTTTTCCCCAATATCACTGGACCTGCGGCAGACAAGGCAGGCATTCGAGCTGTACTCGGGCTAATTGCTATTGATTTTCCCTCAGCCTGGGCAAGCGATGGAGATGAGTACTTACGCAAAGGCCTGCAACTTCATGATCACTTCAAAACAAACACACTGATTCACACCGCCTTTGCCCCCCATGCCCCCTATTCAGTCAGTGATTCGGTACTGAGTCGCATTCGAGTACTTGCTGATGAACTTGAAATCCCTGTACATATACATCTGCATGAAACCCATGATGAGATTATTCAGGGTCAGCAGCAACATGGGAACAGGCCCATACAACGGTTGCAATCCCTCGGCTTGCTTTCTCCATCACTAGCTGCCGTCCACATGACACACTTGGAAAAGGATGAGATCGAGCTGTTTGCCTCAAGCGGCGCGCATGTTGTGCACTGTCCAGAATCTAATCAGAAGCTGGCCAGCGGCTTCTGTCCGATTGTTGAACTGATCAATGCAGGAATCAATGTTGCAATTGGTACTGATGGTGCGGCCAGTAACAATGACTTGGACATGTTCAGCGAAATGCGTAGTGCAGCCTTGTTGGCCAAAGGCACCGCCAGAGATGCCAGCGCCCTACCCGCTGCCAAGGCACTCTCCATGGCAACCATCAATGGCGCTAAGGCACTGGGCCTGCAAGAGTACACAGGGTCCCTGGAAATAGGTAAATCTGCCGATATCATTAGTGTGGATTTACGGCGAGTACAGACACAGCCGGTCTACCACCCCATTTCACAACTTGTCTATGCCGCTGGACGCGAGCAGGTTAGTCATGTCTGGGTAGCCGGACGACAACTCGTCAGTAATGGTGCCCTGACAACTTTGGATGAGGAGACTCTGATCCAGCGAGCCTCATACTGGCGTGATCGCATTTCCATTGAAGAAAAAACGCCAGACTCGTAAATCCCTCCGCTGATGTGTAATCTATACCAAGTCAGAAACAAACACTCACAGCCGCATTGAGTTATACAAACCCATGAGTCAGGAACAGATCAACGTCGATCATTCAGAAGTCAATAAATTCGAAGAGCTGGCCTCACGCTGGTGGGACCCACATAGTGAATTTAAACCACTACATGAGATCAACCCCTTGCGTCTCGATTATATCCAGAGTTTTACCACTTTGGATGGCAAGAGAGTCATTGATGTTGGCTGTGGCGGCGGTATTCTGTCGGAAAGCATGGCTACGCATGGGGCTCAGGTTACCGGTATCGACATGGCTGAGGCACCACTTCAAGTGGCCAGACTGCATCTTTTGGAGTCTGGTCAGAAAGTCAATTACGAACGTATTCCCGTAGAACGCCTTGCTGATGAACAGCCTGAGTTCTTTGATCTGGTCACCTGCATGGAGATGCTTGAACATGTTCCCGATCCTGCATCGGTCGTTAAAGCCTGCGCAAAACTGGTCAAGCCGGGTGGCCATCTCTTCTTTTCAACGATTAATCGCAATCCAAAGTCCTATCTATTCGCCATTCTCGGTGCGGAATATCTACTTAAGTTGCTTCCCAAGGGCACCCATGACTATGCCAAATTCATCCGTCCCTCGGAACTCAATGCCTGGGTTCGAAAAGCGGGACTAACCAGCAAAGATATGATGGGGCTCAGCTACAATCCGCTAACCCAAACCTACAGCCTGAGCGAAAATGTCGATGTAAATTATATGGTTACTACCATCAAAGAAGCATAGTTTACTTCGCTATACCACCCTTTATAACAAAGCATTTCACACGCGAATTCTAGGATAATGGTTAAACAGAGCTTCACGGAATGCGTACTATTTGATCTGGATGGCACTTTTGCTGATACGGCGCAGGATCTCCACTTCGCACTAAACCATGTTCTGGAAAAGCATGGTGAACAGGGGGTTTCGTTTGAGAAGATTCGTCCTTCAGTCTCCCATGGCAGCCGTAAAATGTTGTGTGTAGGGTTTGGCATTGAACCACAGGACCCACGTTTCAAGCAGCTTCAGAGTGAATTTCTGGATTTCTATCTGGCGAATATAGCCGTTCATACAAAACCTTTCGATGGAATCTTGGAACTGCTACAACAGTTAGAAGAGAGAGCTATCCGCTGGGGTATCGTCACCAATAAACCGGCCTGGCTAACAGAGCCTCTCATGCACCAACTTGATCTCGACCAAAGGGCGAGCACCATCATCAGTGGCGACACCACCCCCTATGCCAAACCCCACCCTGAACCCATCCTGCAAGCTTGTCGACAATCGAGTGTAGAACCTGCCCGTTGTTTATATGTCGGTGACGCCGATCGTGATATTGAAGCTGGACGCAACGCAGGAACCAGAACACTCATCGCACTATTCGGTTATCTCGGAGAACAGGACAACCCTGATCAGTGGGGTGCGGATGGTCAAATCAACCATCCACTGGAAATAGTGGAATGGCTCTAAAATACACAGTGCGCAATATCAATGCCACACCACCAGGATTCATCGTTATAATGCACGGCTCACAGACCTGAGAATAGGGTGTAACCTGCACCATTTAGGCGCTTTCTCGTCAGAACCATTAGGTAATACCATGCATAACTATCTACCCACCAAAACCCTGCTCAGCAACCGAATCATCCTGGTAACAGGCGCCGGCAGCGGCATTGGACAGGCCGCTGCCAAAACTTTTGCTAAACATGGTGCCACTGTCGTGCTGCTTGGCCGCCATACAGGCCGACTTGAAGAGACCTACGACGCCATTGAGAGTGCCGGAGGACCTACCCCAGCTATGATCACTTTTGATCTCGAAAAGGCGCCAGCCATAGACTACTATGCCCTTGGAGAGAGTCTATTTAACGAATTTGGGAAATTACATGGCCTGCTGCATAATGCGGCTCAGCTTGACCTATTGAGTCGTATCGACGACTACGATTACGAAACCTGGCAGAAGATCATACAGGTTAATCTCAATGCACCATTTCTATTGACCCAAACCTGCCTACCATTGCTGCGTAAGGCTGACGATGCCTCAATCCTTTTCACATCGGACCAGTATGGGCGAAAAGGAAAGGCCTATTGGGGTGCCTACGGCGTCTCAAAATTCGCCATTGAAGGTCTGATGCAAACCTTGGCTGATGAGCTTGAGAACAGTAATATTCGGGTTAATAGTATTGCCCCAGTGCCCACACAAACATCACTTCGTGCTTGGGTCTACCCTGGTGAGGACCCACTCACACTACCCCTACCAGAAAGCCTAATGGGCAGCTACCTATACCTGATGGGTGCCGATAGTTTACAGGTAAATGGCGAGGCTCTTACGGCCCAGCCGAGTGAGCATTATCAGCCTGTTGGTGCTTGATACTATTTCCCTCATCCTGATATTCATGCAGAATCATCTTGCGATAGAGCTGTAGAATTACCTGCTCATGAGGACTATTCACCGACCTGATCTTGTCATTCGACTGTAATATATCGAGACGCTCTCTTTGAGTTAATCCACTGGTAAGCTTTGGCATGGTATCCCTCCATTTCATATTCCTTGGACTACGCCATTCTCTGCTATTAAAAATAAAGAATATATTGCACTAATAAAGATAGTCCATGTAGGAATAAAAATATACATCAGATCACAGCAACCGCTAGTGTGGTGCTTCATACAAATTGACGATGATAGCGTGACGCTAAGCGGTTAGCCGCTAGGCGCGTGCCGCCGGGAATGGCTTCTCCCTTTCCAAGGCGCGCAACGACGCACAATAGCCCGCTATTCCAAGGAGTTGCAACGCCGCCATGTGCCGCCACAAGCGTGCCATTCGCGCTGTAGCGTGACTCACCCAATAGGTGACCATAACCATCGAAGCTATTTTCTTCAAAATCAGATACCTGTTATTAGAATGGAGCGGTCAACTGATTTTTTTAGGTTCAAGTCTTTCATCATCCAGCATCCTCCTCTGAGACCACCAGAGTATAATTATCTTTTCTAACCCCTTGCAGCAGTAAGTCGACACTATCCTTCGGCACATCGATCATCTCCAAAGCGATGGCGCCGAGCCTGAGGCTACTCTCCAGAGCCTCAGGAAACGCGTGACTGGCACCCGCACTGACTTGATGACCACAAGCTTCAAGGTCACGCGCCCTGGAAATAACCGGTACATGTGGGTAGCTGTTTCTAATATGGCTGATAGCACGTAACGCTGTGGGTTGACTATTGACCGTCAATACCACCAATGAAGCGGCACTCAGGTTCGCCGCATCAAGCAGATCTGGGTCACTGATATCGCCGTAATAGACGGGTAAACCATCACTTTTCCCCTGTGCAACCCGCTCAGGATTGGTATCAAAAACCACCAGTGGCACACCACTGGTATGCAGCAGTACAGCCACCGTGTGCCCTACACGGCCATAGCCTCCGATAATCACCCTCTTACTAACATCCCCCTGATCGGCCTGATAGCGAAGATGATCAGTCACCGGCTTGCCGTTATCCATCCATTTAGCCAATTTATCACTGATACCGACAAGTAGTGGGGTTATCAACATACTGACTGATATGACGCCAACCACCATAACAAAAGTCGTGTCATCAATGACCTGAAGCGCTTTCGCAGACCCAAACAAGACAAAGCCAAACTCTCCACCTTGAGCAAGAAAAAAACTGATGCGCAGCGCAACATGTCTAGCAAAACCGAAGCTCCAAGCCAATAAAAAAAGAACAACAAGCTTGATTGATACAATAACAAGGATATGCTGTACAAATATGAATAGCTGTTGATAGATAGACGCAAAATCGATCGACATACCCACAGCAACGAAGAACAGGCTCATCAATAGCCCTTTGTAGGGCTCAACATAGGCTTGGATCTGTAATCGGTAGCTAGAACCTGATAGCAACATACCCATCACAAAAGCACCTAACGCCATCGAGAGACCAGCCTGATTCATCGCCCAGGCCGACAGAAATACTGCCAGCATGACAACCAATAGAAAACCTTCGCGATTAGCCTGTTGTGCTAAATGGTTAAGCACAATTGGAAGCAGATAACGACCAACCACAAAGACGATGGCAATCATCCCCCCCTCAATGGCCAGCTGTTGCCAGAGCGGTACTTCGGCCGAAAGCTGGCCAGCATCCGAGAAAATAGGAACAGCGGCTAACAGCGGTACAATAGCAAGATCCTGCATCAATAGAATGGAAAAAGCAGCGGTGCCATGCTTGCTGGCAATCTCACCACGTTCCTGGAGTATCTGAATAACGAATGCTGTAGACGATAGTGCAAAGGTCAGGCCGATTAACAGGGAGAGAGACCAGGACGATTCGTAAATATGCATATAGAATGCAATCATCACACCTGTAAGGAGAATTTGTAGTGATCCAAGACCAAACACTTCGATACGCATAGCCCATAATCTGCTCGGTCGCATCTCAAGACCGATCAGGAATAACAACAGCACGACCCCCAACTCGGTAAAGTGACGTACATCTTCCACGTGTTCTGTCAAATATGGACCTGGGGAATAGGGGCCAACAACGATTCCCGCAACCAGTAAGCCCAATACAGAACCGAGTCCCAAATGTTTGAATAGCACGACGGTAATAGACGTAGCAATTAATAACATCAGTGCGGAAATCAGAAATGAATCCAGATACATTTTGAACACTACTCTTTGGGGATAGAAAAAGACAGCTAATAGGATGTCCTGGCATGAGTTCAAGCTTAAACCTAAAAAAATCAGTTGACCGCTCCATTCTAATAACAGGTATCTGATTTTGAAGAAAATAGCTTCGATGGTGATGGTCACCTACTGGGTGAATCACGCTACAACGTGAATAGCACGC
>JARRQF010000013.1:0-24658 GCA_037382065.1 Candidatus Thiodiazotropha sp.
GTGCACGATAAGTCGCAAGCTGTTCGGATGTGGAATTTTCATAGGAAGTATAGTCAATGTCCACCTTCCATTCCTTGGCCTCAACATGTTTTTCATCAGAAATGAACACACGAGCACTGAGAGCACCATGAACTTCAAGCACATGATCGTTATAATACTGGTAGCATAGTCCCCCGCAAATTAAATCACGCCATACGCAAATGCTCCATTCAGACACCATATGCTCGCAACGCATCGTACCGAGAACCAAAAGCGGCCCTCCGTAGTCAACGCAGATACCAGAGATGATCAGATCGCCTGTAACAATAAGAGGAATATCAGTAGCGACATCTTCATTAAGCCAGAGATCACCTTCATGCCAGTACCAAGGGTGATACACTTGTTCTTCCATGAAGTCGCGAGACATTTTACTGCGCCTTGCTCCTAGTTCAGTAAGAGCTTTTGTCGAAAGCTCTTTACAAAATGAAGGTGATGCGACGCTGAGGCACGGTATCAATTCTGATAGTTTCATGATAGCTCCTCTCCCTATGAACGATGGTATCCTTGTGGTGCAAATGTGGAGTGCAAGCATCAGAAGAATATCCGCAACACCTCTGTATTTCAAGGCTGAGAACTGGAGCCTTGATATGCCTGAATCATCCGTCTATCTGGCCTCAATCTACTTACCCTCCTCCTCGAATTTCCAGTTGAACCTAAAAAGATCTGCATGTTTGCTAATTTTTCTGAAAAATTGTTTGCTTGATCACCTTGACATAATATTCACATTGCTGAACCGCCAACTGCTCAGAGGTCTCATGTGCTTGGGTGTGAATTGAGACTGAGTTCCATGCCCAAGGTGGACAAACCAGACAAATTGTCCTGTCCTGCTGGACATTGTCGACAAAGCCAAAAGCCCAACTCGATACTACCTTAATAATGTATATCTATCTTATTGTTTTTTATATTATTTTTTTAAGTGGCACGGGCATTGCAATAACACCAGTGAGATTTTAATAACACTGGAGAAAAATCCATGAGTACATCCCCACAAACGATCGCCAAATCCATGAGCTGCCTGCGTCCTCTCGACTCTGAAGGTCTGAGTGCCCTGGGTGAAAAAGGCCGGAGCAATCCGGAAGCCGTTGTCACCTTAAAGGCTAAAACGGTCTGCGAAGGCCAGTTCCGTATGCAAACCTATGTCCGTGATTTGGAACCAATGCTAATCGATGAGCCACCTCATCTGCTGGGAGAGAATAACGCACCCAATCCTTCTGAAGCAGTATTGGCCACCTTGGGCGCTTGCCTGGCGGTTGGTGTACATGCCAATGCCACAGCTCGCGGTATCAAGCTAAGCAAACTAGAACTGGAACTGGAAGGTGACATCAATGTTACCGCTGTCTGGGGAACCGGTGATCTGAGTGAAGCTAAAACCCTTGGCTTTACAGCAGTGCGAGTAAAAGTCGACGCCGAAGGCGATGGCTCCAAGGAGGAGATAGATGAAATCATTGCCCACTCTAATGTCTGGTCGCCGGTTGCGAATACCTTGCGCAATAATGTCATTCTCGAAGTGGCTCCGGCCTGAACCATCAGCCCAGGAGAAATGACCATGAACCTACCCGTCTCCATACAACCTGAATTGCTTCTTTCAGTGGACGAACTGCTGACGACCACTCAAGAGATCGTTGATCAGGATCTCAAACCATTGACCATTAAGATCGACCTTGAGGGTCTCTATCCTGAAGATGTCATGAGAAAACTCGGTACAATCGGTGCCTATCGCCACCATCTGCCAGCGGCGCGCTCCGATGCTGAAACCGACATGGGTGCCGCTATCAGGGCGATGTCTGTTGTCTCCCATGAATGTCTTTCCACCGGCTTTGCTATGTGGTGTCAGGATACCTGCGGATGGTATCTGCAGAACGCCCAAAACGATGCCTTGCGTGACCTCTGGTTGCCAAAGGTTGCCAGTGGTGAGGTATTGGGAGGCACCGGCATGTCCAATACCATGAAGGCATTCGCTGGCATCGAGTCCTTGCGTTTGAAGGGCAAACGTGTGGAAGGCGGGTATCTGGTCAATGGCTCACTTCCCTGGGTATCCAATCTTGGTGACGATCATGTCTTCGGCAGCCTCTTTTCTCTGGAGGGAGAAACCAACCGCTCAGTAATGGCCCTTGTGGACTGTGCTAGCAAAGGCTTTTCCCTACGTCTCTCGGCCCACTTCATGGCACTCGAGGGTAGCCGTACCTTTGCCTGTATCTTTGACAACGTCTTTATTCCAGATAGCATGATCATTGATCACGATGGTGCCGCCTTTCTGCGCCGTGCCCGCTCGGGTATCGTATTACTTCAGTATGGCATGGGTATAGGCAACATCCAGTCATGCATTGATGTGTGCCGCAACGCCGAGCCGTTGTTAGGGCATGTCAATTGCTATCTGGATGACCAACCTGATGAGCTTCAGGAGGAGCTGAATGACGCAGTAGAGGCCGGACTCGCCCTCGCAGAAGATCCGTTTGAAGTCTCCGACGAGTACTTCCGCGAGATCTTGCAGTTGCGTCTTACCGCTGGTGAGTTGGCGATCCGTGCCTCACAAGCCGCCATGCTGCATACTGGCGCCAAAGGATATTTAAGAACTGCCCCAGCACAACGCAAGTTACGTGAGTCCTACTTTGTCGCCATTGTAACCCCGTCCATCAAACACCTGCGCAAAGAGCTTGATGAAATGGCCGCCGCCTGATCTTGCTTACCATCAACCCGGGGGAAGCAATAGCCTCCCCCATTCAACCGGATGTAGCTCATGAAAACCTTCACTTCAAACCTCCCAGTAGAAGCGACTGTCGCCAAGCTGATAAATGGCATAGAAACAGAAAATATGCGCGTCGTGGCCCACATTAACGGTCAGGCCAATGCCGCCAAAATGGGAAAAGAGGTACCTGCTGACCAGATACTGGAAGTCTTCCGTCCCGATTATGCGATCCGCGTCTGGCAGGCATGTAAACCTGCGGGTCATGACATCCCTCTACGTATCCACATATACGAGGCAGATGACGCCGTTGTGGTAGCCTGCCGCCTACCTAGCGAAGTCTTTGCACCTTATGGCTCTCGTCAACTCGATGCCATCGGTGAGGAGTTGGATAGCCTATTCAATAACATCCTGAGCCAAGTCCCGGAGGCCTGAAATGAGTGACACTGCCTATTGCCGCTGGATTTGTGACGCCTGTGGTTATATCTATGATGAAGAGAAAGGTGACCCGGATTCAGGACTGGCACCGGGTACCCGCTTTGAAGCAATCCCCGACACCTGGCAATGCCCTCTTTGCGGATTGAGCAAAGCTGATCTACGCCCCATCCCGGAGATGGCGAATAAGGCACACAAACCCAACAAGACCCCACGTAGTACGAGTGATAATAAGTGCCGTGGCGGTGAAGAGTATGTGGTTATTGTCGGTGGCGGCATTGCCGGTTGGTCTGTGGCCGAAAGTATCCGACGATATGACCATGAAACCCCATTGCTATTGATCTCCGCCTGTGAAGGCCTGAGTTATCCCAAACCGGCCCTTTCAACGGCACTTGCGCAGGGTAAAAGCGCCCAGGATTTGGTCGATGAAGATGCCGCAAGCAAGGCTGCCGCCCTAAACCTATCTGTACGAACTGAAACCCGGGTAATCAAGATTGACCCAAAGAAGAGACGCCTAACCACAGCCAAGGGAGGCATTCAATATGGCAAGTTAATCCTGGCACTGGGCGCACACCAACGCCAACTATCGATCGCCGGCGATGCCGCTGAGACAATCCTGCAAGTCAATGATCTGGCTACTTACAAAAAGCTACGCAAACGACTTGAAAACAACGTGCAGCATGTCACCATCCTAGGTGCGGGATTGATCGGTTGTGAGTTTGCAGAGGATATCGCCAGTGCGGGTTATCAAGTCAGTATTGTCGATCCCACCGACTATCCTCTGAAATCGCTATTGCCGGTTGAAACCGCTACACAGCTCCGCCACCAACTTGAGAACAGAGGTATCCAGTGGCATTTCAACGTCACCCTCGACCGTGCGGAGCACAGCGGTAAACGCCTGCGCGCCATTTTCTCAGATGGGAAAGCGATTGAAACAGATCTCATCCTCTCTGCTGCCGGTCTGATCGCAAATACCCAACTGGCTAAAAAGAGTGGCCTCTCTATCAGCCATGGCATCAATACCGATCGCCTGATGCATACCTCTGAAAGCAACATCTACGCTATTGGCGATTGTGCGGCTGTGGAGGGAGAGGTATTTTGTTACATTGAACCCATCCGGCGTCAGGCAGAGAGCATTGCCGCTGATCTACGTGGAGAGTACCTGCCATTTGACACCCTGCCCCCCCTGGTTAGGGTAAAGACGCCCAGTTTTCCACTCACCATCTGCCCGCCCCGTATACAGGAAGACGCGCCCGTTATCTCCCGAAAAACCGCCGACCGGGAACGGATGGACTATCTTCAGAATGATCAGCTAGTGGGCTTTGTACTTAGCGGCAATAGTGCCAAGAAGGGTATAAATCTCTACAGAGAACTCTTTACGTGACTACTCCCCGCCCGCATTGGGCGAGGGTTTTCGGGCTATTCTGCTAACCTGAATATTTCACCCGGGAATCCAATAATCGCCCCGGGTTTGTTGTTTCATTATTTTTTCCTAATCACGCCTGAGGTCAAGTTAAACCTAAAAAGATCAGTTGGACAGCGTGAAGAGTGCGCTTGTGGTGGTGCAGGGCAAGGGTCGCTCCTGCACATCCATGTGCCGCCACAAGCGTGCTATTCACGCTGTAGCATGATTCACCCAGTAGGTGACCATGGCTATCAAAGCTATTTTCATCAAAATCAGAAACCTGTTATTAGAATGGAGCGGTCAACTGATTTTTTAGGTTGAACGAGTAGTTACAACTACATTTTTGAAACTCTGCCTGAGAGAGTAGTGTCTATACTGCATATAATACCCGATTAATTTACTAAGTTATTAGGTATGCGCAAATTTAGGCACAGGCTCATGAAATGGATCACTGACTGGTTAACCAAAGAGGGTCCGCCGTCCACCTCTCCTTTGTGCGATTTTAATCGTCTGAGTTATGAACTTCGCCCTGGTGATGTCTTATTAGTTGAAGGACGTAGCCGGGTTAGCAATGTCATTAAGGCCATTACCCAAAGTACCTGGACTCACTCCGCACTTTTCATAGGGCGGATCTATGATATTCGTGATCCGAATCTCCAACAGCGGGTTCGCATGGCTTACCAAGGTGACTTGAGTGAGCCATTACTGGTCGAAGCCCTTCTGGGTGAAGGAACGATCATCGCACCAGTCGCAAAATATCGCCGCGATCACCTACGTATCTGCCGCCCTACCGGCCTGGAACCAGAAGATGCACACAAAGTCGTCGCTCATACCATTGAACATCTGGGTAACCATTATGATCTACGTCACCTGCTTGATCTGGCGCGCTTTTTCTTTCCTTGGACAATCCTGCCACGGCGCTGGCGCTCCAGTCTATTCGAACACAACGCAGGCCAACCAACGCGGACAGTCTGTTCATCACTGCTTGCTTCTGCCTTCAATCGTGTCAATTTTCCGATTCTGCCATTTATTGATCGGGACGACGACGGCAGTTTGCGTTTCTTTAAACGCAATCCCAGGCTATTTACACCAAAAGATTTTGACTACTCGCCCTATTTCGACATCATTAAATACCCCTTTCTAGGACTTGATGATCTGGCGGTCTATCGACGTCTTCCCTGGTGCGATGAAACCATTCTTTATAACGATAATGAGCGCGCCTTTGTGGCAGCAAACCGGAGCGATAACCTTTCGGTTATTAATGAGCAGACTTTTTTCCACTTCCGATTAAAAAAAGACAAACAACAAACTTATACGACACCTGACATAACTTCCAACCCACCGCAATCCGCTGCACGGGAGGTAGATCAATGACACTGCTCGGACTTTTACTGCTAATGATAACCCTATGGGCTCTAGCCTACGGCTCTGCACGAGCTATTGTGTGGATTGTTACCCCCCCTGCCTTGCTTATCAGTCTACAAATGGCCAACCTCATCTCCCCCGCCTGGAGCCTGACAATCGGACTCCCTTATGGCGTCGCGCTCTTTTTCTACCTAATGCCGGAACAGCGTCGTCACTGGATCACCATTCCCCTATTCCAAGCATTTCGCAAAGTCATGCCAAGCATGTCAATCACTGAAAAAGAGGCCTTGAATGCAGGTAACGTCTGGTGGGATGGCGCCCTCTTTTCGGGGCAACCCAATTGGCAGGAATTGCTTAATCAACCACCCTGTCGCCTCACTGATCTGGAACAGAACTTTCTGGAAGGTCCCACTGAAACCTTGTGTGAAATGCTCGACGATTGGCATATCTCTCATGAGGTTAAAGATCTACCCCCCAAGATATGGGACTTTATCAAGCAGTCCGGTATGTTCGGTATGATCATACCCAAATCCTATGGTGGCCTTGGCTTCTCCGCCTATGCTCACTCTCAGGTGGTAATGAAAATCGCCAGCCGCAGTATTACCGCTGCGGTCACGGTCATGGTTCCCAACTCTCTCGGCCCTGCCAAGCTGTTATTACATTATGGAACCGAGGCGCAGAAGGAGCGTTACCTCAGGCGTCTGGCAAGTGGTGAAGAGATTCCCTGCTTCGCCCTCACCAATCCCCATGCAGGAAGCGATGCTGGGGCTATTCCAGACCGTGGTGTGGTGACCTATGGGCAACATCAGGGCAAGCAGGTTTTAGGCGTTCGTCTTAACTGGGAGAAACGCTATATCACCCTTGCCCCAATTGCCACACTGATTGGACTCGCCTTCAAACTCGAAGACCCAGAACAATTATTAAGTGGAGAGACCCATCCGGGGATTACAGTAGCACTGATTCCAAGAGAGACAGCAGGGGTTGAAATCGGACGACGTCATATGCCGTTAGATATTCCCTTTCAAAATGGCCCGATTTATGGGCGCGATGTATTTATCCCCATCGACTGGATCATGGGGGGAGCTGAAGGTGTGGGACAAGGGTGGCGTATGCTGGTTGAGTCTCTTTCAGAAGGTCGTGCTATCTCACTGCCAGCACTCGCCACTGGAGCGGGCAAACAGGCAAGCCGTTACACCGGTGCTTATGCGGCGGTACGCACTCAGTTCAATCAGCCGATTGGAAATTTCGAAGGTGTTGAAGAGGCCCTCGCCAAAATTGGTGGCCTGACCTACCAGATGGATGCTGCCCGTAAACTGACCCTAAGCGCTTTGGACAGCGGTGAAAAGCCGTCAGTAATCTCAGCCATTGTTAAATACCACCTCACCGAACGCTATCGACAGGTCATCAATGCGGCCATGGATATTCAAGGTGGCAGTGGCATCTGTCTGGGTCCTGATAACCTGATCGGCAAGGTCTATCAGGCTATCCCAATCGCCATCACAGTCGAAGGCGCGAATATTCTTACCCGCAGTATGATCATCTTTGGACAGGGGGCCATCCGTGCACATCCTTATGTTCTAAAAGAGGTTGAAGCCGTCGAAAATCCAGATGAGCAGACCGGCCTGGTTCAATTCGATGAGGCCCTATTCAGCCATATCGGCTTCGTGGTCACCAATTTCGCCCGCACCCTATGGCTGGGCATTACCCATGGGCGCCTCTCCGCAAGTCCCAAACGTGGCCCCTGCCGACGCTATTTTCAACGCCTTAACTGGATGTCTGCCGCCTTTGCGTTAACTGCCGATGTTGCCTTAATGACGCTGGGTGGCGCTCTCAAACGCAAGGAGCGTCTATCGGCCCGTCTTGGTGACATACTGAGTAATCTCTATATCGCCAGCGCCACGCTGAAACATTATATTGAAGAGGAAGAAAACCCCCAGGCTCTGCCATTAATGCAGTGGGCTATGGATGATTCCCTCTATCGTATGCAACACGCTTTACGCGCTCTGCTGCGTAATATGCCGGTTCGCCCTCTTGCCTGGATGCTACGGGTGATCATTTTTCCCACAGGACTGCCCTTTCACAAACCCACTGATCATCTTGATCATCAAGTAGCCCGCATCCTGCTCTCTCCCGGTGAGGTTCGTGATCGTCTCACTAAGGGCATCTTCACCACGGATAATCTGCAACTAAGAGTGGGACAGCTCGAGCAGGCACTGATTGCTGTCACCGAAGCGGCACCCCATGAAAAAACCTTGCGCCGCGCCAAGAAGGCGGGCCAGCTTCATGGCCAGGATGTCTCTTCGTTAATGAATGAGGCTGTCACACTGGGCATTCTGAATAACCACGACAAGGAGTCCTTGGAACTTGCAAAACGCTTACGCAATCAGGTTATTCAAGTGAACTCCTTCGAACAATTAACCCAACACACAACCGCCAAACCGAAAACGAATGCAACTGTCTCTCAACTCAACAAGCTGGGGGTGGCATAACCCCCCAGCTTTATTGATTGAGGATTCACGCAGTTAATAACTAAATTTAGCAGGAGAGAGGAGCCCATGATATCCAAGGATCAAACGACAACCCGCCCCGTCTATGTCGTGGACGGCAGTCGCACCCCATTTCTTAAAGCCAGAGGAAAACCTGGGCACTTTCTGGCATCTGATCTAGCTGTCTCTGCTGGCCGTCCCCTCTTGGCAAGACAGCCCTTCACAGCAGACGCTTTGGATGAAGTCATAATCGGCTGCATTGCACCAGGCCCGGACGAAGCCAATATCGCCAGAGTTGTGGCGCTAAGACTCGGCTGTGGAGACCATGTACCCGCCTGGACGGTCCAAAGAAACTGTGCATCAGGCATGCAGGCCGTCGATAGTGCCGCGCTTGACATCGCCACGGGGCGAGCGGAACTGATCCTCGCCGGTGGTACTGAATCGATGAGTCATCATCCAGTATTGCTCAATCAAACTATGGTTGCCTGGCTGGCTGACTGGAACAGAGCTAAGAGCTTCACTGCCAAAGGCAGACAACTCGCGGCACTAAGACCTCAGCATCTACAACTTGTGATCGCACTGTTGCGCGGCTTAACTGATCCACTGGTGGGACTTTCCATGGGACAAACCGCCGAAATACTGGCTTGGCGTTTTAACATCTCCCGACAGGAGATGGATCGCTTTGCTGTACGCAGTCATCAGCGTTTAGCCGATGCCCAGGACAAAGAAAGACTGGATGAAATTGAGCCGCTCTACACCACAGACGGAGAGTTATTTGAGTCAGATGATGGTTTGAGGCGTGAAAGCAGTGTGGAAAAACTGGCGCAACTAAAACCGGCGTTTGACCGTCCAGTGGGCCGGGTCACCGCAGGCAACAGCGCCCAAATCACTGATGGCGCAGCTCTGCTTCTGCTGGCTTCTGAACAAGCGATTGAAAAATATGATCTGACGGTGCTCGGACGCGTGGTTGACTCGCAGTGGTCCGCTCTCGATCCATCACAGATGGGACTGGGTCCTGTACATGCCATGGGAGCATTATTAAAAAAACAGCAATTAACAACCGAGCAGATCGACTATTGGGAGATTAACGAAGCCTTTGCAGCACAGGTACTCGCCTGTCAAACAGCTTGGCAGGATGCTGATTACATGAGAGATGAGGTTGGCCTTGATGCCCCGCTCTCTGCGATCCCCAATGAGCGGCTGAATAGTGATGGCGGAGCCATCAGTATCGGTCATCCAGTCGGCGCCAGTGGTGCCCGACTAGTGCTTCATCTACTGAAGACACTTCAGCAAAACAAGGCAAAGCGTGGCATGGCTAGTATCTGTATTGGTGGCGGTCAAGGTGGCGCCATGCTATTGGAGGTGGTGTGATGAAACACTGGCATCTGAAAAATGATTCGCATGACATTAGCTGGCTCCATTTTAACCATGCCGACAGCCCGCTTAACATCCTCTCCCAGGAGGCACTCTCCGAGCTCAAAGAGTTACTCGATGAAGTGGAAGCAAGTCAGCCTAGTGGCATGATCATTGTCTCTGACAAGCCCGGAAGCTTTATCGCTGGAGCCGATGTCAATAGCTTTTGTAGTGGCATGAAACAGCGGCAGGCTAAAGAACATATTCAGTGGGTCCATAGATTGTATCAACGGATCGAAGACCTGAGCTTCCCAACACTGGCCATGATTCACGGTTTCTGCCTTGGAGGCGGTCTTGAACTGGCACTCTGTTGCAACTACCGCTTGGCGCGAGACGATGCCTCGACACGTCTCGCCTTTCCAGAAGTCAAATTGGGCATCTTTCCCGGCTATGGTGGAACAGTTAGAGCCATTCGTCAGATCGGGGTCCTGCCTGCAATGCAACTCATGTTAAGTGGACGCACTATCACAGGGCGTCAGGCAAAAAAGATAGGGTTGGTGGATCAAACTGCACCGCAACGACAACTGCAAGCCGCAGCTGTGGCAATCATTCAGCAGCAACCTTCACCTCGTCGTCAACCAACTTTGCTAAACCGTTTACTTAACACGCAGCCTGGCCGTCAGATCACAGCATCCCTGTTAATCCGGGAAACCGCTAAGCACGCCAACCCCAAACACTACCCCGCTCCCTATGCCTTAATTGAACACTGGAAACAGCATGGCGGAGATCAGCAGGCCATGTTTCAAAGTGAAGCCTGTGAAGTCAGCCGTCTGTTGGTAGGGGATGTCTCACAAAACCTAATCCGGGTTTTCTTCCTTCAGGAGCGCTTAAAATCCCTGGGCAGTAAGAATGACTTTTCGCCACAACATGTTCATGTGGTGGGCGGAGGCACCATGGGAGGGGATATTGCTGCCTGGTGTGCCTTGAAAGGCTTACGTGTCACGCTGCAAGACAGGGAAGCACGTTTCCTAACCAAAGCCGTCTCCCGCGCCCATCAACTGTTTAGTAAAAAGCTTCGTCAACCTCGTTTGATCCGGGCTGCGATGGACCGCCTGATGCCTGACCCAAAGGGATATGGCATCGCTCAGGCCGATATCGCTATCGAAGCTATTTTTGAAGATATCGAGGCAAAACAGCAACTATTTCGCGAACTGGAAGCGCAAATGCGCCCTGACGCACTCCTGGCAACAAACACATCAAGCATTCCCCTCGAAACTATTAGTGAGGCACTTAACGCTCCTGCACGGCTGATCGGACTCCACTTCTTCAATCCGGTAGCCAAAATGCAGTTGGTCGAAGTGGTACATAGCCACCACACCGATCTAGAACTGATTCACAAGGGGACCGCATTTGTAAGGCGTATCGAGCGTCTGCCGCTTCCGGTAAAAAGCAGCCCGGGCTTTTTAGTCAACCGTGTTTTAATGCCCTACCTGCTTGAGGCAATAAGACTGATTGATGAAGGGTTACCTGCTCCGATAATCGATAAAGCGGCGGTCGATTTCGGCATGCCCATGGGGCCAATCGAGCTAGCGGATGCAGTGGGGCTCGACATCTGTCTGGCGGTTGCCCAAAAGTTAGCACCACTCTTTGACCTCACCATTCCTGATAAGTTAAAACAGCAAGTCAATGCCAAACAGCTTGGTAAAAAAAGTGGACGTGGGTTCTATTATTATGAGAAGGGCCATATCCTGAAACAGAAACTCCCCCAAGCCTACAAAGCACCAGACGACCTCACCGACCGAATGATTTTTCGACTGCTCAATGAATCAGTGGCCTGTCTCAGGGAGGGTATCATTGAAGACGAGGATCTATTGGATGCCGGGATAATATTCGGCACCGGCTTTGCACCCTTTAGAGGTGGCCCAATGCACACCCTTCATAGAGGAGGGATAGATCGTCAGCGCCAGCAACTCGAAGTACTCGAAAAACGTCACGGCGCGCAGTTTCATCCTGATGACGGATGGACTAAGTTAGGTGGTGTATAATGTTGCTGTTTGGTAATACACTCCAAACTGATAAGATGAGGTCCGGATTGGGAACGGAATCCAAAAACAATGAAAATCTCAGCATGAGCAAACCCAATACCGATTACATCGGCCTGATAACAGCAGATACCCTGGCAGGCGTCTTTCAGGAACGAGTGAAACGTTCCCCAAATAAGACAGCCTATATCCAATACAATCCTGAAATGGAAATTTGGGAAGAGAGCAGCTGGCAACAGATGGCGAATCGTGTCGCCCACTGGCAAGCTGCTTTCCAACGTGAGAGCCTAAAACCGGGCGACCGAGTCGCTATCATGCTGAGAAACTGCCGGGAGTGGGTAACCTTCGACATGGCTGCTGCAGGTCTCGGTTTGGTTACCGTACCTATCTACACCAATGACCGGGCAGAAAACATCGGCTATATCCTACAGGATGCCGGGGTACGCCTGTTACTTCTTAAAGACGACGAACAGTGGCGTAATCTGCAACAGATCCGTAACCAGCTTGCCGGCCTTAACCGCATTGTCACGCTGGAAAGAGTTGATCCATTAGGATTGCAACCACGGCTTATGCATATCTCTGACTGGCTACCCGCAGAAAAAGAGTCGCAACTACAGGTGGTTAACATCGAGAGTGAAAGCCTCGCATCCATTGTCTACACCTCGGGCACAACAGGCCGCTCAAAAGGGGTCATGCTCAGCCATCGCAATATTCTTTGGGACCTCAGCAGCGGTGTCAAAGTTATCGACATCTTTCCCACAGATACGTTTCTCTCGTTTCTGCCTTTATCACACACTCTGGAGCGCACAGTCGGTTACTACCTGGCCATGGTTGCTGGAGCAACGACCGTATACTCACGTTCAATTCCACAATTGGCTGAAGACCTGCAAATTATCAAACCCACCATCCTGATTTCGGTACCCCGCATCTTTGAAAAAGTGTACAGAAAAATCCAGGATAAACTAGCCTCCGAGTCGATAGTTGCACGGGGAATTTTCAATCTTACTGTGAAGATTGGCTGGGAGCGTTTTGAATACATACAGGGAAGACAAGCTTGGTCTCCCCGACTCTTGGCCTGGCCACTATTAAACAAACTGGTAGCCAGTAAAATACGCGAAAAACTTGGTGGTAGGCTGCGCATCGCAGTGTCTGGAGGTGCCGCACTCTCAACAATAATTGGACAAACATTCAACGGACTGGGGATACCCATCCTGCAAGGCTATGGACTCACAGAAACCAGTCCGATCATCTCTGCCAATACGCTTGAAAACAACATTCCTTCCAGTGTCGGTATTCCATTTCCTGGCGTTGAAATAAAAATTGGGAAACAAGATGAACTGCTATGTCGTGCACCAAACGTGATGTTGGGCTATTGGAATAACCGTACCGCCACCACTGAAGTAATTGATAGCGAGGGTTGGTTTCATACTGGCGACCAAGTTAAAATCGAGAATGACCATATCTTTATCACCGGTAGACTAAAAGAGATCATTGTACTGGCCAATGGCGAAAAGCTACCTGTGGCTGATATGGAGATGTGCATCCTCATGGATAACCTTTTCGAACAGGTATTGATTATTGGAGAGGGAAAACCCTACCTGAGTGCTCTGGTCTGCCTCAATCAAAAAAATGGAGATACGACCTTTGATCCACTCAATTCCAGTGAGCAACAGGAGCAGGAGCTGTTAAAAAGAATGAACGCTCAACTGGATAATTTTCCTGGGTACGCAAAAATCGTACGCTTGGCCCTGATCAAGGAACCATCGACTGTTGAAAACGGACTGATGACACCAACCTTAAAATTACGCCGAAACAAAATACTCACGCTCTATGCCAAAGAGCTGGAACAGCTGTATGAGGGTCATTGAACCTAAAAATAAAACGCTCGTCGGCACTGGAAATAGTCAATAGAATTGCGTATATTCCACTGCGTTTGTGCGTCAGGTGACCCTAGAGCATCCACTTTCTGATCTTTTTAGGTTAAAGAGAGACTCGTGAGTCCGGAGACCGGCCTATCGCCGCAAGTTAACATTGCGGAGGGCGATGGTTGGCTGGTTGACCCTCTGCCTGTCACCACCATCTTTTACCTTCACTCTAGACCCCCCTTATCAAGGTGGCATGCGGGTGAGCGTGCTAAAGGAAAGAGCGTCAACCACCCCGCCCTAAAGGACGGAGCTTGTGCGCAAGCAGGAGCCGGTTGCAGAGATCCACGAGGGGAGCGGGGCGAATGCCCCATTACAAGGCCCATAAGGGCATCTTTTAACAAGGAGTGTTTATGGCCGTTTTTGTTTTAAACAAACAGAAGAATCCACTAATGAAAACAAATCGGGACGCACTTCGCGCTATCACTGGACTGACGATAACGCCTACTGGACGCCTACATGGTAGCAAGTCGGATCATCTCCTAGGGCCGATGTTTGGGCTTTTTAGCCTACTGCGCCACAGCTTGGATCAAAGCAAAGATAGCGTCTCCTAAGCTAATGATCATCCAGTGGAACACCGATAACAGCCTAATAACCATCTCACTCATCGCCTTGGTGGCTGTATTGCTTGACTGGTTGCTGGGAGAACCGCGCCGCGCCCATCCCCTGGTGGGATTCGGGCGACTGGTAGAGACAATCGAAACCCAATGTTATGGGCGTCTTGGCCTTACTCCCTGGCGACAACGTCTGCAAGGTCTGTTTGGCGTATTGCTACTACTGCTACCCGCCACTACCCTTGCTTTCATCTTGGCTCAACAACCTTTTTTCAGCACACCATTCAGCTTACTTATATGTACCCTTGCCATTGGCCACCGGAGTCTCTACCAACACGCTCAGGCAGTCATCCTATCCCAACAACGGGGAGACGATGCCCAAGCCCGGCGATTCGCCGCCAGGATGGTCAGCCGAGATCAGGCCACCATGGATGTCAATCGGGCTACCACTGAGTCAGTGCTGGAAAATGGTAATGATGGCATCTTCGGCGCCCTATTCTGGTTCATTCTCGCTGGCGCACCCGGCTGTCTGCTCTATCGTCTGGTCAATACCCTTGATGCGATGTGGGGTTACCGAAACCAACGCTATCGAGATTTCGGTTGGGCTGCGGCGCGCATTGATGACTTATTCAACTACCTGCCTGCGCGGCTTACCGCCTTGAGCTATGCCATCCTTGGAGACACCAAACGAGCAATACGCTGCTGGCAACGACAGGCTAAAGCCTGGGATAGCCCCAATGCCGGCCCCGTTATGGCAGCGGGAGCGGGTTCTCTGGCCATCAGCCTGGGCGGTCCAGCCTGTTACCAGGGACACTGGCATGAACGTCCTCAACTTGGCGAAGGCTCCCCTCCAAATGTGGATGATATCGATAGAGCTTTACGTCTGATCAGTAAAAGCCTTGCCCTATGGCTTATTCTGCTTCTACTTGCTGGAGCGATCTCGTATGCCTATGCTTGAACACGGAGGGCGATTACGACAGGCCGCCGCCGAGTACGCTATCCCTTTAGGCGACTGGTTAGACCTCTCCACCGGCGTCAACCCCTTGGGCTGGACAGCACCAACTATCCCGCCTGCCTGCTGGGCTCGACTTCCCGAAGAGGGGGATGGTCTTGAAGAGGCAGCTCAAGCCTACTATGGTGTCAGTCCCTTATTGCCCATAGCAGGAAGCCAAGCCGCCATTCAAGCGCTGCCGCTGCTGCGACAAACCTCAACAGTCGGTCTCATCCACCCCGCCTACGCAGAACATCTTCATGCCTGGCATCGTGCTGGACACCAGACGCTCTCCCTGGATGAACGGGATATCGATCACTATCTGCCGCAACTGGATGTATTGGTAGTGATTCGGCCCAATAACCCCACAGGAAGTTGCCCCTCGCTACCACAGTTACTGGCCTGGCATGCGCAACTGGCCCAGTGTGGAGGTTGGTTAGTAGTGGATGAAGCGTTTACCGATGCAACGCCAGAGATCAGTCTACTCACACACTCCCGCCCCGGTCTGATCATATTGCGCTCGCTGGGAAAGTTCTTTGGTCTCGCTGGTGCTCGGGTCGGTTTCATCCATGCACAAACCGAAATCTTGGCACAACTAGCTGAGCAGTTGGGACCATGGAACATCAGCGGCCCCGCACGTTGGATTGCCACCAAGGCGCTGCAAGACCACAACTGGCAAACCAAAGCCCGCCTATGGTTGGCCAAACAGGAGACACGCCTGAATAGTCTGCTCTCTCAAAATGGACTGTTTCCCACAGGTGGCTGCGCCCTTTTTCAATGGGTGACCAGCCCCCATGCTGCAGCGTTTCATCAGAGTCTTGCCCAGCAAGCGATTCTCACACGACTCTACAGAGAGCCACTCAGCCTGCGCTTTGGTCTGCCTGGAAGCGAAGCAGCATGGGAGCGTTTGGCAAAAGCATTATCTAAACTGGAGGCAAGTGGATGAAAGCAACTGCTTTAATGGTCCAGGGCACCACATCTGATGCCGGTAAGAGCCTACTGGTAACCGCCCTTTGCCGTTGGTTACGACGCCAAGGCATTGTGGTCGCCCCATTCAAACCGCAAAACATGGCTTTGAATAGCGCTGTCACCCCAGATGGCCGTGAAATTGGACGAGCCCAAGCGGTACAGGCTCAAGCCTGTCAACTACAACCCCATAGTGACATGAATCCAGTGTTACTCAAACCCAACAGCGATACCGGTGCCCAAGTCATCATTAACGGCAAATCGATTGGCAATATGGAAGCACTCGATTACCACCATTATAAAAAGCAAGCAAGCCGTGCCGTATTCGATACCTATTCGCGACTCATCGAACGCTTCGAAGTGGTGGTAATCGAAGGCGCTGGTTCGCCTGCCGAAATCAACCTGCGGCAAAACGATATTGCTAACATGGGATTTGCCGAAGTTGTGGATTGTCCGGTTATTCTCATCGCGGATATCGACCGAGGTGGCGTCTTCGCCCATATCATCGGCACCTTGGCCCTGCTCAGCGAATCAGAACGAGAGCGTATTGCAGGCTTTGTCATAAACCGCTTTCGGGGTGATATAGGGCTCCTTCAATCAGGCCTGGATTGGCTGGAAAAGACAACAGGAAAACCGGTAATTGGCGTGCTGCCCTATCTCCATGACCTACATCTGGAAGCAGAAGACTCGATACCACCTTCCACCGACTCAACCCCTGATGAAGCAGATTTTCGCGTCATCGTGCCAGCCCTGCCCCACATCAGTAACCACACCGATCTGGATCCCCTGAGACTCCACCCACAGGTCACGCTTAAATTCATCAAACAGGGAGAGAAAATTCCACCGGCTGATCTAATTATTCTCCCCGGTGCCAAAAATGTACGAGCAGACCTTAACTGGCTGCGTAGCCAGGACTGGGATGAGGCGATTGAGCAACACCTGCGCTATGGCGGCAAACTGATCGGTATCTGTGGCGGCTATCAGATGCTTGGCCTGCGCATTGATGATCCATTCGGCATCGAAGGCCCTCCTGGGTGTGAACTTGGCCTGGGACTACTCGACCTGGAAACGCAGCTACAATCTGGCAAACAGCTGAGTAATGTACAAGGCAGACTTGCCATCGCCGATGTTGAGGTGACAGGTTATGAGATACATGCTGGCATCAGTAGTGGTAAAGCACTGAAGCATCCAGCCATTCATCTAGCTGATCGCAATGATGGCGCCCTGAGTGAAGATGGCCAGATTCTTGGCACCTATCTGCACGGACTTTTCGAACATCAACAAGCTTGCCATGCTCTGCTTCGCTGGGCTGGCCTTCGAGAAGCACATGCCTATAACTACCTTAGTGCCCGGGAGGCAGCTATCGACGAACTGGCTGATGTAGTAGAAGATCATCTCGACCTCTCTCTCCTACAAGCTATATTCCAGATTGAACCTAGCACATGAGAACATTAATTCTGGGAGGCGTCCGCTCCGGTAAGAGCCGACTCGCCGAAAAACTCGCCATTGAAAGCAATTTATCGGTCACCTATATAGCAACTGCTCAAGCCGGAGACGATGAGATGGTGACGCGCATTATTGCCCATCGCGAGCGCCGTCCAAAACAGTGGCAACTGATCGAAGAACCCTACCAACTAGCAACGGTCTTGGAGGCTCATGCCAAAGCGGGAACCTGTCTGCTGGTTGAGTGCTTGACCCTCTGGCTCACCAACCTTCTCCTGACTCCAGACCCAACTCTCGTGGAAAAGGAGCGAACGGCGCTGCTAAGCACCCTACCAAATCTGCCTGGTCAGATTATCCTGGTAGGCAATGAAACCAATATGGGCATAATCCCCATGGATAAACTGAGCCGTCGCTTTTGTGATGAAAGCGGACAACTCCATCAGGCTTTAGCCCAAATTAGTGAGCGCGTAATCTTAACCGTAGCTGGTCTACCTCAATTCCTAAAAGGAGCATCGAGTGAATAATAACTACGACTGGCTCAACGTCCCCTCGGCCCAACCAGATGAGACATCAAAACAAGCCGCCATACGACGCCAAGCGAGCCTCACCAAACCACCCGGTTCACTGGGTGAACTTGAAGTAGCCATCACACGCCTAGCCGCCTTGCAAGGCACAGAGCGTCCCAGCCTTGAGCGCATTTCAATCACGATATTCGCCGCTGATCATGGTGTAGCGGCGGAAGGTGTATCAGCCTTTCCCCAAGAGGTCACCGCCGAAATGGTTAAGAATTTTGCACATGGTGGAGCCGCCATCAGTGTCCTCGCTCGCGCCTTGGGGGCAGAACTAGAGGTGATTAATCTAGGTACCGTTCATGACCCAGGAGCGCTACCAAGGGTATTGGATCTGCAACTCGGCTCAGGCACAGCCAACTTCTGTCAGGGTCCCGCAATGCACGAAGAGCAACTCTCGCACGCCATCCACGCCGGACGACACTCGGCAGAGCGAGCCAAACTATCAGGCACGCAACTCTTTATCGGTGGCGAAATGGGGATCGGCAACACAACGGCAGCAACGGCCCTTGCCTGCAACTTGCTCAACCTCTCCCCAGAACTTCTCGTTGGTCCAGGCAGCGGACTCGATTCACAGGGAATAGAGCACAAAATCGCAGTAATCCAACGAGCTCTGGCACGCCACGGTCATCTTCAGGACGCCCCCTTGGAAGCCCTGCGTTGCCTTGGCGGCTTCGAGATCGCAGGCCTAACAGGCAGCTACCTAGCCTGCGCTCATATGGGAATACCGATACTGGTGGACGGCTTTATCTGCACAGTAGCCGCACTGATTGCCACTCGCCTCTGCCCTGATGCAGCAGAGTGGATGCTCTTCTCCCACACATCAGCAGAACCAGGGCACCAATACATTCTCCAAGCCCTTCAGGCTAAACCATTGCTTAACATTGGCATGCGCCTTGGAGAAGGCAGTGGTGCGGCGAGCTGTGTACCACTATTGCGTCTCGCCTGCACACTTCACAATGAGATGAGCACCTTCGCTGAAGCAAATGTTACACAAAAGATAAAACCCTAGAAAATGATGAGTTTCATCAGCTTACTGCGCCATGGAGAGGTCAAGGGCGGTGCCTGTTTCCGAGGCCGACAAGATGATCCGCTCAGTGACCTGGGTTGGCAACAGATGCACGCTGCCTGCCAAGAACACGATTTCTGGGACGTCGTCATCACCTCTCCACTCCAACGTTGCGCCGCGTTTGCCCACAGCTTCGCCGAACAATACAACCTCCCAGTTGAACAAGATAAGCGCCTGGCCGAGATCGATTTTGGTGACTGGGAGGGGTGTAGCGCCTCGCAACTGATGGAACAGCATCCTGACCAGCTCAGCAATTTCTGGCGTGACCCAATCAACAATCCTCCACCGAATGGCGAAACCCTCAACCATTTTCAGCAGCGAGTCATCTCTGCCTGGCAACAACTCAATCAGCGCCACGTAGAAAAACGCATTCTACTGGTCACCCATGGTGGGGTGATTCGAATGCTACTATGCCACTTACAACAACGCCCTCTTAGCTCGCTCATGGAACAAGAGGTCAAGTATGCTGCCCTATTCCACCTACTTATCGAGCATGACAGAATTGCCCATCTCTTCTCATCAAAAGATGATGTTCTGGCCTGGCTGCCCAAATCGGGAGTCCTATCGTGAACAACATACGTCCACTACTCGTCGCCCTGCAATTTCTCACCCTGCTACCAATCAATTTCAAACAACCTCCCAGTGATAGAGAGAGCGGTTACTCCCTGCTCTACTACCCCCTTGTCGGATTACTTATTGGTCTGCTGCTCTGGTGTTGTGTCTGGATATGTAGCAGCTTATCACACACACTGGCAGCGGCACTCACGCTTACCCTCTGGGTAATATCGAGCGGTGGTCTTCATCTGGATGGGCTGGCAGACAGTGCCGATGGCTGGCTTGGGGGGTACGGCAACCGCGAGAAGACCCTATCAATTATGCACGATCCCTATTGCGGACCAGTGGGAGTAGTTACCCTGGTCCTTATATTGCTGCTCAAATTCTCTGCACTAGAGAGCCTCATTACGAACAATGCCTCAATCGTGCTGATGACGATTCCCCTACTTGGACGTAGCATCCTTCTCGCACTCTTTCTCACCACCCCTTACGTTAGAAAAGGAGGACTTGGAGAGCAAATGGTAAAGCAGATGCCACGAGGGCTGAGTCTCAGTGTACTCCTATTGGTCATCATTCTGATCTTGGTATGGCATGACACGATAGGCCTCTATATTCTAGCAAGCGCCAGCATCTCCTTTCTTCTATTACGTGCCATCATGATGCGACGTCTTAACGGCACGACCGGAGACACCGCTGGCGCCATGCTCGAGTTAACCGAGACCACCAGCCTTCTGGTCGCAGCCTGCCTATAGTATATCCAACGAACCGCCAACAAGAAGCTTTGATAATAGCTTTCAGTGCGAATATTCTTCCTATACTTAATCAGACTGATCATTTTAGGTTAACATAGCTAAAGCGTAGGTAATAAAAAGTAAGTGAAACAATAGCGGAGCGATATTGTCATATACCATCTTAGATGAAACATAACATGACATTCCCCCGTATAAGTAACTGAATGCGATATGATATGTCACCCCAAATTACCATAGGTAAAACCTGATGAGAAATTGGATCATTAAAAACTGGAAAGAGAATAGATCATTTTTTCTTTTTATCACGTTGCTATTTGTATTTAGAAGTGTATTCGCCGACTGGAATACAGTTCCAACTGGGTCGATGAAACCAACTATTCTTGAAGGAGATAGGATATTAGTAAATAAAATGGCCTATGATCTTCGCGTCCCATTTACACATATTTCTTTATATAAATTATCTGATCCTATTCGGGGTGATATTGTTGTTTTTGACTCAAAGACTTCTGATAAAAAACTGGTTAAAAGAATTATTGGTATACCTGGTGATATTATTGAGTTAAATAATAATGTTTTGAGCATCAATGGCTTAAAAATAGCCTATAAAGATATTAGCGTATCGCAATTAGCAACCGATAGAATTGAAAATTTATTTGGAGTCAAACACTTTGTAAGGGTAAAAAACAATGGATCTCGATTGTCCAGCTTTAAGCCAGTAACCGTTCCGCCAGAGCATTATCTTGCTCTGGGAGACAATAGAGATAATAGCGCAGATTCAAGAGTTATTGGTTTTATTCCGCGAGATGAAATAGTCGGGAGATCTAAAAGTGTGATTATGTCATTAAATTATGAAAATTATTATATCCCACGATCTGACCGTTTCTTTCACACGCTGTAATTAACTCAGCAAATTAATGAATATCTAAAAGTGAATTATGCTTTATTATCGATTACTGTTAGGAGTGGTATTTACTAATCAAATAGATTCATACACAAGCTTTTACACAAATCCACGAAGAGCCAAACAAGCACTTGAAAAAGTGCTGAAATTTTCAAATGAACCAGACTAAAAGGGGATATCTCGCGCGATTTACGCACTACATCTACATGGGCTATCTCAGGCACTATTACAATATAGCATCTCACCCCCATCCTATATTGTTTATTATTTTCGCCATTTTTGGCAATAGTTTCCATGGCAATACGGTCTATTTTTATTGCCTAACCTTCTTAATGTACTTCTTTGGATTCAGCATCGTCCCCAGTATTATTCTTTTGATACAAGGCTACAGGCACCGAGACAGAATCAAGGCCTCTCAGATACCCGCTGATCTTCCAAAGAGTTCTGGTAATGAAGGCTGGTATATTCTAATCATTCTTGGAATTATCAGTGGCCTAAGGAAATTCTTTGGCGGGTAGTTTCCTACACATCAGCTTTAGAGACACCCATTCAAATAGCTATCATTTAAAAGGCGCTGACTGATTGGGCTGCAACTCAACCAACCAGATAATCTCAACCGATATCAGAGGCATCGACCATGGCTAAGCAAAATGGTAAGCTAAGCAAGCGCCTGCATAAATATAAAACCCTGAGCAACACTATATCAAAATCAATACAATTCGCAGTCACGGCTATGCCTATTTCCCACAACCAGCGATAGCATTGAATAAAAATGAGGCAGCGAGACAGGCCGCCTGATGGCGGATGCTATCCCTCCCCGATCTGAAGAACGGGGTTTCTCGCGTAGAACCTGATGAACATACCCTTCAGACAAATTCGCGCACAGTATAACAATAAAACAATCCGCGTTTATCAAGCCTACTCAAATGCCATTGCCGACAGTGCACTAAAGCACGGCACATTCGTTTCGCCGCCATTCAAAATGGACCGCATGACATGGATTAAACCTTCATTCCTATGGATGATGTATCGGTCTGGTTGGGGTAAAAAAGACAATGGTCAAAATCGTATTCTGGCCATTGACATGACAAGGGAAGGCTTTGAGTGGGCACTAGAACATAGCTGTCTCAGTCATTTCGAGAAAGGGACGTATGCCACGAAAGAGGAGTGGCAAACTGTTAAAAATAACTCCCCTGTTCGGATTCAGTGGGATCCAGAACGCAACATTCAGCTACAGCCCCTTGAACATCGTGCTATTCAAATTGGCTTATCAGATCAAGCGGTTAAACTTTACGTAAACGAGTGGATTGATACCATTACAGACATCACAGAGATCGCAGCAGAGATTCATTCCCTCGTAAAACTCAATCAACTCGAAACCTTACAATCCTTGTTGCCAAAAGAAATACCATACCCAATCAAAACAAGCGCTATTAGCAGAATAAGCTCTACAGTGTGACGACTCCCCGCCCGGCGCAACAAGTTGCTTTGGACGAGGCTTCTTGCTTCAACGTCCGTAACAATCAACTAAATCTAATCGAAGCTATTTTCTTTAAAATCAGAAACCTGTTATTAGAAGGGAGCGGTCAACTGATTTTTTAGGTTAAGAAGCTCCGTCCTTTAGGGCGGGGTAGTTGACTCTTCGAGCCAGTAGTCATCATTTATGTAGATGAAATCACTCTCTTTCTTTTCCTCCAGCATGAAGAATAACTCGGTGTGACGCAAACCGTTGTCGTGCACCAAGGTAATGGTGTAATCATGCACCTCATAGCTACCTGTATTCTTTGAGCCATTTTTTCGCTCTGATGAGACTCCCCCTCCAAAACTGCCACCAGCAATACTGGTGGCAGTTGAAGTGCCATTCTTGTCGCTGATGATTGCCGACCCCACATACGGCACCCCCATACTACCACCACCACTGCTGCTATTGCTCGATATTGCTAAAGAGCTCATTTCAAACCGACCATTGTCGTGAAAGGTGATATAGTGCTGCGTTGCAGCAAAGTTTGCACTTCCGTGTGCACTCAAATACTCTCCGCTCAGCTGCGTACCTTCGGGTGCCTTAATCCCTGGTCCACCTTCAAGATCGTACCAGTTACCATCCTCTTTGTTCTTCATCTGATAGGTGCCCCAGTGCTTTCTCCACTCGGTCCATTTATCTGGCTCCAATCGTTTGGAAACATCGATATCCAACTCATCAGGAGGAATCTGGCAATCTTTGTAGGCTGTGCCGTCCTCGAACAACAGGTGGGTATCCACATCAAACCCACCCTCGAGAATGTCCGCGCTGCTATATACCCATACCAGTTCAATATCGCCAAGATCTGCGCCTTTATCAGGGGCAACCCGAATCTGTTCACTAATCTGCTGTGATTTACTCTTGGGCGACTGTTTTGGCTTTTCCTGGTTCTTGCTAACCGGTTCGGTAGCGGCAATACTCGAGTTAGTCACAGAAGGTTGAGCAAGCAGATGCTTCATAGCATCATTCAGAACCTTGTCATAGTCTGTTTTGTACTTCAGAATCAACATCGAATCAACACTCGACAGCCAGGTAATGAAATAGGCTCTTTTCGAATCGAGCATGCCACCTATGTAACACACGTTTAGCCGTTTACCACTCTTCTTGTCTATATACTGGTTGAT
Source organism: Candidatus Thiodiazotropha sp. (assembly GCA_037382065.1). Lineage (GTDB taxonomy): Bacteria > Pseudomonadota > Gammaproteobacteria > Chromatiales > Chromatiaceae > Thiodiazotropha. Next base: position 24,174 of record JARRQF010000013.1, read on the forward strand.
GATTGACCAGCCTCCCTTCTCAGGTTCGACAAGCCACTCATTGAGCGGTTTTCCGAAGTGCTCCTGCACCTTTCGCGCCCAGCCAGAAAACCACTCCTTCAACTCAGTACCATTCAGCTCATAGGGGCCCGAAACCATGTACGCCAAAACCTTTCCATCTTGGAGATCATTTGGAGCATAGAGGCGTATATTCCCCTTGTCAGTGATCGTCCAGCCATTCAGGGCTAAAACTGGCATTGCGATCAGTAGTAGAATAAGGAAGAAAAAAATAGGAAGCGCTTTCACTGAATCATCCTTTTCATCAGAAATCTGCTATTAGAAGGGAGTGGTCAACTGATTGTTTAATGGCGAAACTATTTTTAAAAGCACTAGTGTGGTGCTTCATACAAATTGACGATTATAGAAGCCTGCTCAGGCCAGGAGACAAGGCGCAATGCGCAGGGAATGGCTCGCCCTTTTCAAGCATTGCAACGCAGTATCCTGGC
>JARRQF010000014.1:0-39040 GCA_037382065.1 Candidatus Thiodiazotropha sp.
TCATCCGCGTTGTTGCGCGCCTTGGAAAGGGAGAAGCCATTCCCGGCGGCACGCGCCTAGCGGCTAACCGCTTAGCGTCACGCTATCATCGTCAATTTGTATGAAGCACCACACTAGGCGTCTAACTCAACTAGGGGTAGGCAGCCACTGCTCCCTATCCAACCCACCATTCAGACAACGCTCGATGATTGTGTCCAACACCTCAGGCTCCACTGGTTTGGAAAGGAATCCATCCATCCCAGCTCGGATGCATAGATCCATCATATCTTCTACTCCGCCCGCAGTCAGTGCATAGATTGGCATATAGCGATTTTGCAACTCCGTTTTACGATATTGCTGGGCAAACTCAATACCATCCACATAGGGCATGTAGAGATCAACAAAAGCCAATTCATAGTCAGCTTCATTAACAGCCTGCAAAGCCTCTTTACCATCTCGCACCAACTTAACCTGGTGCCCCCGCTGTATAAGCAATGTGGATATAACTTTTGCGGCAATCAAATTATCCTCAGCCAGTAATACACTTATACTGCGACTTGTTTTAGTGTGGTTCACAGAATCACTAACAAGAGCCAGCTGTTCCTGATGGGGAATCAGCAGATCAATAACAGCTTTAGCCAGATCATCTAACAGAAAGGGTTTCACCAGCACCGTTGTATTGATTGATGTATAGCTGAGGCCACTGGTTCGATAACCCGCCAACAGCATAGGAATCGATTTTTCAAAAGCATTCACACAACGCACCACTTGTTTGACTGAGGTGTCTAAGAGCGAGTCGCACACCAATACAAAATCCACGTCGTCAGCAAGTCGGTTGCAAAATTGATTCAGCTCGTTTGTGGCAAGAGCCTGCATGCCAAGTTCATCTACAATTTGCAGATGCATCTGCATAGCAATGGAATCAGACTCATAAATCAGCACCTTTTTGTCTTTTATTAGGGGAAACCTCTCGGTCGCAGATTGAGAATCGCTGCTCTCGGCAGTCCCATTATTATCTGCCAGTAGGGGCAGCCTAACACTGAATAACGATCCCTGATCAACCTTACTCGTAACGTCAACCTCCCCACCCATCAAATGGGTCAAATCTCGGATGACGGCTGTGCCCAGTCCAGCACCCTCAAAATAGCGTCGTTGATTCGAGGAATCTGCCTGCCAATTGGTGGCACAAATCTCGGCCAGCTTCTCCTCAGCAATACCTATTCCAGTATCTTTGACCTCAAATAGTATGTATCTACCAGATAGACCAACAGATTCCTCACCATTAATAACCCTTAAACAGACATAGCCCTTATCCGTAAATTTAATGGCATTACTAAGCATATTGAATAAAATCTGTGAAATCCTGAGGTTATCACCACGCAATTTATGAGGAACGTCAGGATCGACCCAACAATAGACCTCCAATTGCTTCTCCTGGGCCTCAGAGGCTAGGCTTGATATGATATTTCTCACCATATCACTAACATCAAACCACTCGTTGGTAAGCTCTAGTTTACTGGCGTTAATTTTGGAAAGGTCCAAAACATCGCTAATCATTGAGTGTAACAGGCGTGTAGAAGCATTGATGGTGTGAACATATTCCTTCTGTTCGGCATCCAGAGGGGTCTTTTCCAGTAATTGAACCATCCCCATCACACCTGTCAGTGGCGTACACATTTCGTGGGTTATAGTGGCAAGAAAGCTACCGCTCGCTTGTTTTGCAAGCATCGCCTCATTTTTGGCGCTATGGAGCTGACGAAGCAGGATGTACTGATAGATTGGTACCACAAGAAGGAGGAAAAGAAACAGAAAAGCCTCAAGTGAGTTTGTCTGCCACTGCTGTAGGCTAAACAGCACAATAGCATAGGTAGCAAAATTCAGAATAGTAGCGATCAATAATGACCTTGCACCATATCTGATCCCATAAGAAATATAGATCCAATGATAGATCAGATAGAAGGGACTGAGTGCATCTGATGTCAGATAGATTGCCAGACTTGTCGCACTGATATCGATAATTAGTGTGTAATTTATTCGGCTAGGCAGGTTTGGCCAGATGACAATACCAATGGCCATTCCAATGAATAAGGTGAAATAGCAGACATATAGCGTGATAAATAGCGGAAAATCGACACTGTAATACTCTGTTTGCACTGCAAACCACATAGATACAGCACAAAACACCCAGACTGCCAAACGCACTAAAGCTTGTTGATATTCCAAATTGGAGAGTAGTCTCCGCTGGAAAAGTTTTGTAAACATGGCATCTCTTCCTTAACTTAAAGACCAAGCAACTCTTTGCTAAGCGATTTAACAAGCTAAGACAATGGTAAGGTGCTTTGTCTAAGGGATATTCCCCTTTTTAAGAAATAATCAATATTTAATAAATTGCGATTTCTCCACCAGCCACTATTATCTTAAGTGGGCTTTTAACCTGATAGCCGTGCCTCCTCAAAGCAAGGGTATCGCATATCACTGTTCGATTTCAGCAAAACCCAAAGCTGCAAGGTATGCTGATTCGGAAATTTCTATTCCGATCGCATTTTTCCTGTAATAGTACCATCTTAAGGTTCAAATGATGTATATGAAGAGACCCAGAGAACATACCCAGCTAAATAGCTTCAAACCCAATGACCGGCGCAGTATTAAACGCCGCCATCTGATCTACTATTTAAGGGTTTGGAGACTGGATGACAACACACCATTGGGACAGGTGATTGATATCAATGCTCAAGGTATGATGTTGATCGGAGAGAGGCTGATACCAACAGGAGAAAAGCTTGACTTAAAGGTTCATTTCCCCAACACCAAAGATGAGCTTAAGTCAATGAATTTTAAAGCGATATGCCGATGGAGCGACAAAGATATCAATACTGCATTCTATGATTCTGGGTTCGAATTTATCGAGCAATCGAAAGAGAAGATTGAGAAGTTGCAAGGATTAATTACCGATTATGGATTTACTGACTGACCTCCAGTAGGTACTGATTCCTGCAATACCTTGAGCACCACTCATGCTGGCGTTGGAGAGATCACTATCTTCTACACCGCCCAGGGCGTAAACCGGCAGATTCACCCGCTCCACCCAGTTTGCGAATCGCTCCCAACCCAAGCAGGTTGCTTGGGGATGGGATGCTGTCATCTGCACTGGGGAGAGAAGCGCATAATCCAACCCAAGACGTTCGGCATGCTTGAGTTCTGCCATAGAATGGCATGAAGCACCAATCATCCCCTCGCCCAATGGTCGACGAACCTGAGAGATCAACCCCCGTGATGTCAGATGAATGCCATCGGCCTCCCCTATCCAGTCTAATATTCTCTCTGGACGGTTGATCACGACTTTAGCGCCAGTGGAAAAACAGCGCTGCTGAACCTGATGCAGCAAATCACGATAAACAGCGTCTGGTAATTGATGGGCGCGCAACTGAACCAAAGAAATCCCCTTCTCAAGCGCCCATTCCAGCCGATTCAGAAACTGCGAGGTCTGAGTGGGATCATCTCCAGTAATCATATAGCGCCTGGGCAGCTTTAAGGCGGTAATCACCGGACGGTCAGCTGCGGGAAACTCCTCTGGCAACATATCCTCTGGCCAGAGCCAACGCAAAGGCTGCCCTTCCATGCCTGTAACCTCCCCCGCAAAGTCGGTGATCCGATAGAAATCGAGTAACAGCTTGCGATCCCCATAGTCGTGCCTGATACGGATCAATGGCTCGCAGTGTTTTGGCTGAATGTCTAACTCTTCTTTGAGTTCTCTGGCCAAGGCCTGCACTGGCGACTCACCTGGCTCTAGTTTTCCACCAGGGAACTCCCACATTCCTCCTTGATGGGCATGCTTGGCTCGTTTGCTAAGCAGCACCCGACCATCGGATTTAATTATCGCGCCAGCGGCAACATGGATTGTCATTGGAAGGAGCTAATCAGTAGGTTCAAGTGGCAAACTGCGGAATCCAGGTTAATATTATGTACGATATTCCGCATTGATCTTGACGTAATCATAGGAAAGGTCACAGGTTAGCACCCGCCCATTTGCCTCGCCCCGAGCCAAATCAACACGAATAGTAAAATCTGAACGCTGCATCACTTCTTGCCCAGCCCGCTCGGTATAGTCAGAGGCACGCCCACCGTGACGCACGATGCAGACATCATCCAGCCAGATGGCCACACGCTCTATATCCAGTTGTGACACCCCGGCTCGCCCTACTGCTGCGAGAATTCTTCCCCAGTTTGGATCAGATGCAAACAGAGCTGTCTTGACCAATGGCGAATGGGCGATGGTATAGGCAACCTTACGGGCTTCCTCCTCATCAGTAGCTCTTTCAACACGCACTTCTACCAGTTTCGTTGCGCCTTCACCATCTGCTATGATCTCGCGTGCCAATTCCATACTGATCTCGAGCACTGCCTTAGCCAGCTGTTGATAGACAGGCGATTCAGATTCTGTAACCATCGGCAGAGTCGATGCGCCACTGGCCATCAACACACAGGCATCATTGGTTGAGGTATCGCCATCAACGCTAATACTATTAAATGAGGACTTGACCGCCTGATCAAGACAAGCTTGCAACAATGTCTGTTCAACGGCCAGATCAGTCGCTATGTAGGCCAGCATGGTAGCCATATCGGGGCAGATCATGCCCGACCCCTTCGCCATACCAGTTACCTGCACGGTGACACCCTTTACTTCAAAACAACGAGTTGCCAATTTTGGGCGGGTATCAGTGGTCATGATGGCGCGAGCAGCTCGCTCCCAGCCATCACTCGTTAGTGCCTTTAAGGCATCAGGCATGGCATCCTGTATTCGCACTACTGGGAGAGGTTCTCCGATTACGCCGGTAGAAAAGGGCAGCACTTGTTCGGTGGCACATCCGGCCACTTCTGCCAATGCCCGACAACAGTTCAGAGCGTCATTAAAACCTTGTTGCCCCGTTCCGGCATTGGCATTACCAGAATTGATCAATAACAGGCGGGGGGAGGCCTGCGTTAAATGTTTTCTGGCAAGCTGCACGGGGGCAGCACAAAAGGCATTACGGGTAAAAACAGCGGCACAGGTGGCACCTTCTGCCAGCTCAATAAGCACCAGATCATTCCTGTCGGGATACCGAACACCAGCGGCAGTAACACCAAGTCTGACGCCGGCAACACAGTATTCAGGAGGACTCATATCAGTTGAGGCGACCATGACACTGTTTGTATTTTTTCCCAGAACCACAGGGGCAGGGTTCGTTGCGACCAATCTTACGTCCATCCCGAACAAAGGGCTGATGAGCATCTTCCTGATTCACATCCTCCGGAGCCTCCTCCGACTCAGGTAGCCCCTCAAAGACCTCATGCTTGAACTCGAATTCATTTGCTAGCGCCCTCTGTTGCTCTTTTATCGCCAGCTCTTCTGGCATTTGCACCTGAACCTTGGAGAGCAGATTGATTACCTCGTGTTTAATACTGTCAAGCATATTGGAAAACATGGCGAAGGCTTCACGCTTGTACTCCTGCTTTGGATTTTTCTGTGCATAGCCTCGCAGATGAATGCCCTGACGCAAATAGTCCATCGCAGCAAGATGCTCTTTCCAGTGATTGTCCAAGGTTTGCAGCATCATCGCCTTTTCGAACTGACGCATGCTCTCTTCGCCGACCAACTCTTCTTTTAATTGATATTCAGTGAGTAGTGCCTGAAAAATCTTTAGCTTCAGCGTCTCTTCATGCAGATCAGTATCCTCATCCAACCAATTCTGGATGGGCCATTCGCCACCAAACTCTTCGGTCAAGGCCAGACTCAGTCCAGGAACATCCCACTGCTCTTCAATGCTCTCATGAGGGATATACTTGTGGAATATTTCATACAGTACATCTTCACGTAATGAGCTAATCGAACTGGAGATATCCGATGTCTCCATCAATTCATTGCGCTGCTCATAAACTACTTTTCGTTGGTCGTTGGCCACATCGTCATATTCCAACAACTGCTTACGAATATCGAAATTGCGTCCTTCTACTTTACGTTGGGCGTTTTCTATGGCGCGCGATACCCATGGGTGCTCAATTGCCTCCCCTTTTTCCATTCCCAGTTTCTGCATCAGGCCACTGACTTTGTCAGAAGCAAAGATGCGCATTAAGTTATCCTGCAAGGAGAGATAGAAACGACTCGATCCAGGATCGCCCTGTCGTCCAGAGCGACCACGAAGCTGATTATCGATACGCCGAGATTCATGGCGTTCGGTGCCGATGACATGTAGTCCACCTGCGTCCAGCACATGCTGATGGCGTAGCTTCCACGCCTCAGTATGCTCTCTAACCGCCGTAGAATCTGCCGCTTCACCCAGCTCTTCTAGTTCGGTTTCCAGATTACCGCCAAGCACAATATCTGTACCACGGCCCGCCATGTTGGTAGCGATAGTAACCGCACCAGGACTTCCTGCTTGAGCGATGATAGCGGCTTCCTGCTCATGGTGTTTGGCATTCAAGACCTTGTGATCTACATTACCTTTTTTTAGCAAGTTTGAGACAAGTTCGGAGGTCTCAATAGAGGCTGTACCAACCAGTACAGGCTGCCCCCGCTTCACACAATCCTGTACATCTTCCAGAATTGCCTGAAATTTCTCTTCCGGGGTCAAAAAGACCAGATCGCCCATATCCTTACGGATCATGGGTTGATTGGTCGGAATTACCACCACTTCCAGACCATAGATCTGTTGAAATTCAAAGGCCTCGGTATCAGCAGTACCGGTCATGCCAGAGAGTTTTTCATAGAGCCGAAAATAGTTCTGGAAGGTAATTGAGGCCAGGGTTTGGTTCTCATTTTGAATAGCCACCCCTTCCTTAGCTTCTACTGCCTGATGTTGTCCGTCTGACCAGCGGCGTCCTGGCATGGTACGACCTGTGAATTCATCGACAATGACAATTTGGCCATCTTTGACAATATAATCAACATTACGCTGAAATAACGCATGAGCACGCAGAGCTGCGTTCGCATGATGCATCAGAATGATGTTAGCTGAATCATAGAGACTTGCACCCTCCGGCAGCAAACCGGCTTCCGTCAGCATCTCCTCAACATGCTGATGTCCCTCTTCGCTAAAAAAGACTTGGCGGGCCTTTTCATCCACGGAGAAGTCCCCTGGCCCAAAATCGGGCTTACCCTCTTCGTTGGTAATCGGATCCTGACGTACCAGCCGGGGAATGATCTCATTCACTGCTTTATAGAGTTCTGAGGAGTCGTCGGTTGGTCCCGAAATAATCAGAGGCGTACGTGCTTCATCGATCAGAATTGAATCGACCTCATCAACGATGGCAAAAAACGGGGGACGTTGAACCCGTTGTTCGGCACTGAATGCCATATTATCGCGCAGATAATCGAAACCAAATTCATTATTGGTTCCGTAAGTGATATCGGCCGCATAGGCCTCACGCCGTGTTACAGGACGCAGATGAAGATAACCACCTGACTTACCGTCGTAATCCGGATCGTAGAGATAGGAAGCATTATCAGGTCCCATACCACCAGATGAATTGATCACCCCGGTGGTTAGCCCAAGAAAATGGTAGAGGCGCCCCATCCACGCTGCGTCACGTCGCGCCAGATAATCATTCACAGTTACCAGATGACCACCCTTACCAGGCAAGGCATTTAGATAGGCGGCTAAGGTCGCCATCAAGGTTTTACCTTCCCCTGTTCTCATCTCGGCAATCTTGCCCTGATGAAGCACCATACCACCGATCAACTGAACATCGAAGTGACGCATCTCCATCACCCGAACTCCCGCTTCCCTGACGACCGCAAAAGCTTCCTGCATCAAACTATCAAGCGTCTCGCCAGCATCCAGACGAGCTCGAAAATCTGTGGTCTTTCCTCGCAACGCTTGGTCCGAAAGCTGTTTTATATCAGCCTCCAGAGCATTAATCTGAGAGACTGTTTTTGTCATTCGTTTTACCAATCGCTCATTGCGACTGCCGAAGATCTTTGTAAAGATTTTACTAACCATGAATCGGGGTTTCCGTCAGAATGCGAAATGTTTGCGATCATACAGCAAGCAGTAGCATTGCTGAAGAATAAGCTTGGCAAATTACTAATCAGACCCTGAGTATTACAACACTCAGGGCTACAGCGGCATTTTAATGCCTTGCCGGGAGCCAACAGACGACGGCTGAGTATCGTAATACTTATAGTCAGATTAGTATACTAACCTGAGCCTATGATACTGTGTATCACTATTAGTTCAGAAACGGAGGATACGGATTACTATCGACAATATGGATCTATCTTTATCTGGTAACAGATCTGTTAGCCTTCATCACGTTTTGACAGGATATACTTAGTTGGATCTATAACCTTCCCTTTGCGTAATACTTCAAAGTGGACATGTGGCCCTGTTGAGCGCCCGCTGGACCCCAATTTAGCGATCACCTGTCCCTGCTTGACCCTGTCGCCAATCTCTACCAGTAGTTCACTGTTATGCCCATAGCGGGTGGCATATCCCTTACCATGATTGATCTCAATCAAATTACCATAACCACCGCGTTCAGCTGCCCAGGTCACAACCCCAGCCGCAACAGCAACCACATCAGAATGATTTTTTCCCGCGAAATCTATCCCTCTATGCATTGACCTCTTACCAGTAAAGGGATCAGTGCGTATACCGAAATAGGAGGAGATCCAGCCTTTTTCAACAGGCCGTCCTGCTGGGTGTACAGAATCCTCGAGATTGGTGTTCATGATAAGATCCTCCACCAAACTCAACTGCTGCTGACGCTGTTCGAGCGCCCTGTCAAGTCGGTCCATTTCAGTGAGCAGATCTGGCAGTGCTGACGGCTCATTGAGTGATGGCTCGACATCGGGACCACCCATAGCAGGTCTATTTTCAAAGCTGAATTCTCCCTTATCCAAACCACCCATCGCCACCAGACGCTCTCCAAGGGCATTTAGCCGCAACAGTTGCGACTGAAACTGACCAACTCGGATGGCCAAGGCATCTAAACCACTTTGAGCATCCTGTTTCACATCATCCAAAAACTGTCGCTCTTCTGTGAAAGTGCGCTTGAGACTAGAGACCAGTTGATGTTCTGGGAATTCGGCGTCATTGATTCCCGTTTGATAACCCACCAAAAACATGATCAATCCAAACAAAGCAGCAACTCCCAAAAAAAGAGCCCCTAACAACCAACTAGCTACTAATTTTGAATCTTCTCCATCACCACGTAAGTATATGATTTTCATTGGACAACTTATTAAAACAAGCTTATCTGTCTGGTCTCTTTAAGGTTAACCTAAAAAATCAGTTGACCACTCCCTAATAGCAGGTTACTAATTTTGAAGAAAATAGCTTCAATGGTCATAGTCACCTATTGGGTAAACTATGCTGCAGCGTGAATTATACGCTTCATGCCATCCAACTAATCCTTTTAGGCTAAAGGCCAGTCAACTTTACCACTTTCTCAAGGAAATGTTAGGTTAAAAGGCAGTCAATTTCATCACTTTCTTAAAGAAATGTGATGTATTTTGTTCAATTATCCCCTATGCTCGCCCCATGCAATCCGTCAGAAAAATCATTACCGGCCGAGCCACTCCCGCTCAGTTAGGAAAACAGTTATCCGAGTATGCCGCCCTTTGCCAACAAGTCAGGAAGTGTCTCACACCTCCTCTTGATCAACAGCTAAAGGCCACTGTTTTGCAGGGAAGAACGCTTAGTCTGTTTTGTGAGTCCCCTGTTTGGGCCAGTCGCTTTCGCTATGCGATTCCCCAATTGCAGCGCCAACTGGCAGGATGTGGCTTGGTGGTAAAGCAAATACGTACACGGATACTACTCAGCAATAGTGCCAAGCCTGTAAAAAAATCGCACAAACATTTATCGCTGAGTTGCCAAAGCAGTGAAGCGCTACGTCAAGCCGCAGCAGCCATCGAAGACAAGGGATTAAAGGAGGCGCTATTAAGGCTCAGCAGGCATGGTGGAAAAGCTGGCCAGAGCAAAAACTCAAGCAGCCTGTAGATATTATTTAAACATTATTAACCTGGATTCTGCGCCCAACTGTGAATTCAGCAATATAACGATGCTCAGGATAGGGCCAAATGAGCCGGTTTCATGTAGGAAATTGGTGCATCTGCCGGTTCCTCGAAGGTAATCTCCTCCCAAGCATCCTCCTGCCTGATCAGCTCTCGTAGCAGACAGTTATTTAACGCATGTCCAGATTTATGGCCACTGAAAGCACCAATCAGGCTATGGCCCAATAAGTAGAGATCACCGATGGCATCGAGAATCTTGTGTTTGACAAATTCATCCTCGTAACGCAAGCCGTCCTCATTCATTACCCGGTAATCGTCAAGCACAATGGCATTATCCGGGCTACCGCCCAGGGCAAGGTCCTTTTGCCGCAGCATCTCGAGATCGCGCAAAAAGCCAAAGGTACGTGCTCGACTGACTTCTCTGACAAAAGAGGTAGAGGAGAAATCCACAGTGGCATGCTGAGTCCGCTCGTTAAAGGCTGGGTGGTCAAAATCGATAGAAAACGACACCTTAAAGCCATCGAAGGGTTCAAAACTGGCACGCTTATCTCCCTCACGGACCTCAACCTTGCGCTTAATACGAATAAAGCGTTTAGCCTTGCTCTGTTCCTCAACACCAGCCGATTGCAGCAGAAAGACAAAGGGGCCAGCACTACCATCCATGATCGGCACTTCTGCCGCACTCACGTCAACATAAGCATTATCTATTCCCAGTCCCGCAAGGGCTGAAAGCAGATGCTCTACAGTGGAGACTCTTGCACCATTTTGGACCAGAGTACTGGAAAGCCGGGTATCTCCCACATTTTCAGCGCAAGCGCGTATTTCTACCGGGGGATCAAGATCAGCTCGTCTGAAAACAATCCCTGTATCCGGAGCAGCCGGACGCAAGGTAAGATAGACTTTCTCCCCCGTATGCAGCCCCACTCCTGTGGCGCGTATCACGTTCTTCAACGTACGTTGCCAAATCATCGACTCGCAGCTCCCATACTGAGACTGACCTTTTAGGCCCCAAAAAGGTGCGCATGCTAGCACAGGAAGAATGCTCGTGAAAACAGTTGCATTGCTAACCTATCCAAACAAACCACCAACATAGTGTCATTGTTTAGTAACCTGACTGATTCTACACTAATCTGCCTGGCGACGTAAAAAGGCAGGTATATCCAAATAATCGAGGTTGCCATCTGCTGTGGCTACAGCAGCACCCCTATCACCATGACCACCATTACGCAACACCGTGGGCCGCTCAAGCTCACGATAGTTGTCAGGAACATGTTGCGGCTCATTACTCTCGACCAATTTTACCGGTGCCAAATCTTCGACTTTTGTTGGCTTAGTCAGTTCCGTCTTTTCACGTTCACCCAGCCCTGTGGCTACCACGGTGACACGCATATCGTTTTGCATATCTGGATCGATAACGGTTCCAACCACAACGGTGGCATCATCGTCTGCGAACTCACGCACTGTGGAACCCACCTCATCGAACTCACCAATGGCGAGATTGAGCCCTGCGGTGATATTAACCAAAATACCTTTGGCCCCAGCCAAGTTGACATCTTCAAGTAGTGGACTGCGAATGGCCCTCTCAGCAGCCTCTTGTGCCCGATTATCTCCAGACGCCTCTCCAGAACCCATCATGGCAGCACCCATTTCAGACATCACCGTTTTCACATCAGCAAAGTCCACATTAATCAATCCAGGGCAGGTAATCAGCTCAGCAATACCCTGAACTGCATGCAACAGTACGTCGTTAGCCGATTTGAAGGCATTCAGCAGACTCATCTCTTTTCCCAGCACCGCGAGAAGTTTCTCGTTTGGGATGGTGATCAGTGAATCCACATACTTGCCAAGCTCCTCCATTCCCTCCTCAGCAATTTTCATGCGTTTTTTACCTTCAAAACCAAATGGCTTAGTCACCACAGCGACGGTCAGAATACCCAGATCCTTTGCCACCTGGGCAACTACAGGAGCAGCACCCGTTCCAGTTCCACCACCCATTCCTGCTGTGATGAAAATCATATCAGCTCCGGTGAGCACCTCTTCAATTCGATCCCGATCCTCTAGCGCAGCCTGTCTACCAATTTCAGGGTTGGCACCAGCTCCCAAGCCCTTGGTAATATCTGAGCCAAGCTGTAACAGAGTGCGAACTTCACTGTTGCGAAGCGCCTGTGCATCGGTATTGGCACAGATGAAATCGACACCCTCGATATCACCCGTCAACATGTGATTGATGGCATTTCCACCACCACCACCAACACCAATTACTTTGATCACAGCATTCTGACTGTGTGTATCCATTAATTCAAACATAGTCTACCTCCGAATCTGTTGTACCTAACAGATGTCTATAAGAAGTTAAAATTAAAAATTGCCCTGAAACCAATGTTTCATGCGATCCCAAACGACCTTAACCCCACCTTCATTAGCCAGCTCATGCCCTCCCTCAGAACGATTTCGATGGCCAAACATTAACAACCCCACACCGGTTGAATAGATCGGATTGCGCACCACATCAGCAAGACCGCTGACATACTGAGGTACTCCCAGCCGAACCGGCATGTGAAAAACCTCTTCCGCCAAATCGATAACGCCCTCCATTTTTGAACTACCCCCGGTCAGCACCACACCTCCAGCTATCACATCTTCAAAACCGCTGCGTCGCAATTCCGCCTGAATGAGCGTCATCAACTCTTCATTTCTGGGTTCAACCACCTCTGCCAAAGTCTGACGAGATAACCTGCGCGAAGGACGTTCTCCAATACTGGGCACTTCGATGGTCTCATCACTAGTGGCCAGTTGGGTCAATGCGCAGGCGTATTTCATTTTGATATCTTCCGCATACTGAGTGGGAGTACGCATGGCCACAGCAATATCGTTGGTTACCTGATCACCTGCGATGGGTATCACGGCGGTATGTCGAATTGCTCCTCCCGTGAAAACAGCGATATCGGTGGTGCCACCTCCAATATCGACCAGGCAAACGCCCAACTCTTTCTCATCTTCACTCAATACAGAATGACTGGAAGCAAGCTGCTCCAGAATCAGATCATCGACCTCCAAACCGCAGCGCCGTACACACTTAACGATATTTTGTGCGGCACTAACAGCACCTGTAACCATATGCACGCGAGCCTCAAGACGCACTCCGGACATGCCGACTGGATCACGGATACCTTCTTGCTCATCGATAATGAATTCCTGTGGCAGGATATGCAGAATTTTTTGGTCGGCTGGTATTGCCACAGCCCGAGCAGCATCAATCACCCTTTCAACATCACTCTGGGTCACTTCTTTGTCTTTGATGGCGACAATACCGTGGGAGTTGAGACTACGGATATGGCTACCTGCAATTCCTGCGTAGACAGAATTAATCTCACAGCCAGCCATCAGCTCAGCTTCTTCGACAGCCCGCTGAATCGACTGCACCGTAGACTCGATATTAACGACCACGCCCTTCTTCAGCCCTCGAGAGGGATGAGAGCCTATTCCAATAATCTCAATACCTTCGTCCGATTTGATCTCACCGACGATCGCCACCACCTTTGAGGTGCCGATATCGAGTCCTACGATCAAGTTTTTTTCACTTCGTTTTGTCATTAAATCTACCCGCGACTTTCGCCCGTTGTCGTCGACATTTGATGATTAAAATTGGTCCGGGACAGCATGCCGCTACCATACATCCACATTGATTGGTTAATCCTTTGTGATACCTGCTCCTCTGCTGGCCGCCAATGCACGGCAAAGCCGTTGGTGTATCTCAAGTCAACTGACTCGAGTTGACGATCCTTCTGGGAGGCGTTTAAAGAGGGATAAATCTGCACGAAGCGCATCAGCCTTGGCATCACTTCACGCCGTCCAAGTTGTACCTGGAGTCCACTTTTCATCTTGACTCGCCAGGACTGCCGAGCATCTACCCAGACAGAGGTTAATTCCAATCCAGCCGTTTCAAGTAACGAAGACATATGCTGAAACTCCTGGATAATCATCTTGGCATGCTGCGGCTCGCCCACCAGATGCACTAAACCATCTATATGTGGCACAACCTCAGGTTTGAATATCTCACCCTGAACACTCACCATTGCATCCTCTCCCCAGTATGCCAGTGGTGTACGCTCAGTCACCTGGACCCTCAGGGTATCTGGCCAGACCCGACGAATGGTGACGTTTTCCACCCAGGGGATGAGCTCAATTCGCTGCCTCATGCGTGGCAGGTCAAGGCTTAAAAAACTACCGTTTACCGCCTTTGCCACGACCTGTTCCAAGTGCTCTCTTTGTAATAAGCGCATTTCGCCGTCAACCCCAACAGTACGCACCGGCATCACTGTCGGGTCCTGTAACTTAAAACCACCCCAAACAAACAGAGTGGTTAGCGCAAGGAGTGTCGAAATGGGAGCTATCCAGACTTTTGCCTTCTCGAAGGATTTAACCATCACGGAGGTTCGTTTCTGTTTCTGTTTCTGTTTACGTTTACGTTTACGTTTTGGCTTCATCTCTTACCCCCCCTTACAGGCTGCTTTCTAAAATGCGCAGGACCAGTTCATCAAATGACAGACCAGCCACTCTGGCCGACATGGGCACCAGACTGTGATCCGTCATCCCAGGTACGGTATTCACCTCGATCAACCAGGGTTGACTTGCTTTATCAAGCATCAAATCAACCCGTCCCCAACCGCTCGCACCCACAGCTTCAAATGCCTGACGACAGAGCATTTGAAGCAGCTTTTCCTGTTCCTCAGACAGGCCACAAGGGCAGTGATAGCGGGTCGTGTCTGAGGAGTATTTAGCCTGATAATCGTAAAACTGATGCGGGGTTTCCAGGCGTATCAAAGGCAGCATCTCACTACCCAGTACAGTAGCGGTATACTCTGTACCATCTACCCAGCACTCAGCCAAGACTCGGGGGTCGTAATCATGTGCAGCCTCCCAGGCTTGCTGGAGCTGATCACGACTCTCCACTTTACTCATACCAATACTTGAGCCTTCGGTACTTGGTTTGATCATCAGCGGGTAACCCAAGGAGTCGGCCTGAGCCAAGTCCTTAACATCGCGGATCAATACCGATTCTGGTGTTGGCAATCCCATGCCACGCCAAAGCACCTTAGTGCTATGTTTCTCCATTGCCAGTGCTGAGCCGAGCACACCACTTCCGGTATAGGGTATTCCCAAGGTCTCCAAGCTTCCCTGAATCACACCATCTTCGCCACCTCGTCCATGCAAAACAATGAAGGCTCGATCGTAGTCTCCCGTCTCAAGCTGACGCAGTACATCTTTTCTGGCATCGATGCCATGAGCATCCACTCCACTATGTTGCAGGCTTGCCAATACCGCGCTACCACTTTTAAGTGAGATCTCCCGTTCTGCAGACTCTCCCCCCATTAACACCGCAACTTTGCCGTACTTTTCAACTGAGCAGGTCATTAATTGGGTTCTCCCACTCGATGAACTTCTGTAACCAACACAACACCGAATTGCGACTCAACCCGTTGCTGCACGATTGCAATCAGTGCTTCAATGTCAGCAGCTGTCGCACTGCCTGAATTGATAATAAAATTGGCGTGTTTTTCCGAGACCTGAGCGCCACCAATCTGTTTGCCCTTCAACCCTGCAGCCTCGATCAGACGGGCGGCATGATCACCCGGAGGGTTACGAAAAACCGATCCGCAACTGGGTTGGTTCGTTGGCTGCGATGCCGATCTCTGTTTAAGAAGCTGCTTGATTTTTAGCTGTGCTGCATCCACATCCCCAACCTTCAAATCGAGATCTGCTGCAAGAAACCACTCTCCAACCACTCCCTTCACTTGGCGATAACCAATCTCGAAATCAGTAACCGGCCGCTGACGAACTTCTCCAAACCTATCCACTGTTTCGACCTTTATCACCCGCTCCCAGATCTCTCCACCAAAGGCTCCAGCATTCATTGTCAGAGCGCCGCCTAGGGTGCCAGGAATCCCAGCCAAAAATTCGGCGCCACACAATTCTGCCCGGGCTGCCATGCGAGCAACCTTTGCGCAGGAAACACCGGCCTCGGCATATAAACAGGAGCCGCTGTGCAAGGCTGTCTCCCCAAGCACTCCCTGTGTCGCGATAACCGTACCATTGAAGCCACCATCTCTGATCAGAAGGTTGCTTCCAAGACCTAACCACAAGAGTGACTCTTGTGGATCCATTTGCCTTAAAAAGCACACTAGATCGTCTCGATCTGCTGGACGATAAAAGTGTTTTGCAGGCCCACCGACACGCCATGTGGTGTGTCTCGAAAGAGGTTCGTTAAGCCTCAATTCGCCACGCAGACTCTGTTGATCGATGGCTGGTATCATCCCCAGAACCTCATTTCCTGCTGACTATCCACATCCTGTCTGGATCTCTTTTTCATGGGGCTAATAGCTAACATTTGTTTAGGCCAACGGGGCTTTTTCATCATTACCAGATCGAGCAAATTAGACTGCAAAGACTCTCCGCACCCCTGATGCAAACGCTTCATATTAATCGTCTGTGACATCACACCACCTCCTCACAAAGTTGCTTGGGTAATTCCGCCGCCACTGCACCAATACTGCCTGCCCCTACTGTTAGAACGATATCTTCTTCCCTGAGTATTCCCCGCAAGAGATCCGGCAGCTCCTCCACCGGCTCCAAAAAGATGGGATCGACCTGTCCACGTATACGCACCGCACGACTCAGATCTCGCCCAGAAGCCCCTTGGATAGGCTCTTCACCAGCAGCATAAACCTCACTCAGAATCAATAGGTCCGTTTTCGATAAAACCCGCACGAAGTCTTCAAACTGTTCTTGAGTTCGGGTATAGCGATGTGGTTGAAAAGCCAAAATCAACCGACGCTCCGGCCAGCTTTCACGCACCGCTGCCAAGGTTGCTTCGATTTCACGAGGATGGTGTGCGTAATCATCTACCAACATCACATTTTTGCCGTCTACCAGACAGTCTCCCTGGGTCTGAAAGCGTCGTCCGATGCCCGCAAATTTTTCCAGTGCCGCTTGGATATGGCCTCCTTCAATATGGAGTTCTAATGCAATGCTTGCCGCCGCCAATGCGTTCAGCACATTGTGTCGTCCAGGAAGATTGAGGGTTACCTGAAGTGGTGCATCAAGAGCATCGGCTTGTAGAGTAAAGTGGGTTTTCAGTCCTTTGCTGTGAACGTCACTTGCCCGCACATCAGCGTCTTGACTGAAACCATATGTGGTTATCGGTCGGGTTATCTCAGGCAGCAAATTACGCACTTCATCATCATCAAGGCACATCACTGCCTGGCCATAAAAAGGCAGATGGTGGAGAAATTCGAGAAAGGTACCTCGCAGCCGGTTGAAATCACCGCCATAGGTCGACATATGGTCAGCATCAATATTGGTAACCACCGCCATCATCGGTTGCAAATAGAGGAATGAGGCATCACTCTCATCCGCCTCTGCGACCAGATATTCGCCTTCACCCAAGCGGGCATTTGCTCCCGCACTATTGAGCAATCCACCAATGACAAAGGTGGGATCAAGGCCAGCTTCTGCCAAGATGCTAGTTACCAGACTGGTAGTCGTTGTTTTGCCATGTGTACCAGCTACTGCGATGCCATACTGAAAGCGCATGATCTCCGCTAGCATTTCAGCTCGGGGCACCACTGGAACACGAGCATTTCTGGCGGCTACAACTTCAGGATTATTCTCTTTTACGGCGCTTGAGATGACCACCGCATCAACCTGGTCGACATGCTCTGCTTTATGACCTTGATAGATCACCGCCCCCAATTTAACCAGGCGTTGAGTCGTGCCACTCTCCCGCTGATCTGAACCAGAGACCTGATATCCAAGATTAATCATGACTTCGGCAATACCGCTCATCCCTGCGCCACCGATACCAACAAAATGGATATGGCGCATGCGCCCCATGCTATTTGGATTGTGGCGACCACGCAGTTGTTCATTCACGACTCAATTGCCTCCAGGCAGTAACGTCCCACTTGGTTTGCGGCATCAGGTTTAGCCAGTCTGCGTGCCGCTGTAGCCATCTGCAGCAAGCTATTGCGATCAGCAGACAGATCAGCAATCTGCGCAGCCAGGTCACGAGGATTCAGGCTGGGCTGAGCCAGAAGTTGCGCAGCCCCCTCATTAACCAGATATCGGGCGTTATAGGTTTGGTGGTCATCCACAGCATAGGGATAGGGCACAAGAATCGCTCCCAAACCTGCAGCTGCCAATTCAGAGACCGTCAGCGCCCCAGCACGGCAGATTACTAAGTCCGCCCAGCCATACGCCTCTGCCATCTCTTTCTCAAAGGCCTTGATCTGTGCCTCCACACCCGCATTCTGATAACACTCAATGGTTTCATCGAGCAGCTTTTCACCCGCCTGGTGGCGCACAATTGGGAGCCGCTCTTTAGACAGCAGAGCCAAAGCTTTAGGAAGCGTCTGATTAAGTGACTGCGCCCCCAGAGACCCGCCTAGCACCAATAACCGGATTGGTCCACTACGCTTTTTAAATCGAGCCTCAGGCGCCTCCAGGTTAATGATCGACTGGCGAACTGGGTTACCACAGATCTCCGCCTGGGCTTCTGCTCCAAAGCTTCCAGGAAAGGCTTCAAAGACCTTTTTGGCAAAACGCGCCAGAATCCGATTAGTCAACCCAGGGATTGCATTCTGTTCTTGAATCACCAGAGGAATCCGCATCAATCGTGCCGCAAGCCCACCTGGTCCGGTGACAAATCCCCCCATCCCCAGCACCAAATTTGGACGTGTCTTGCGCAACACTTGATAGGCTTGCCAGAACGATCGACTCACAACGAATGGAGAGGTCAGGCGACGCTTAAGACCACTACCCCGAATACCTTTGACCTTAAGGGTATGGAGCGGATAGCCATACTCTGGGATTAATTGGTTTTCCATTCCAGAACTGCTACCCAACCAAGTGATGCGGCAACCATGATCTTGCAGCCACTCGGCAACTGCCAATGCTGGAAACAGATGTCCGCCGGTGCCTCCGGCCATGACCATCACATGAGGCTCCATGATCGTCCTCCCCCCCGTTTTTGCCCAGGCTCTCGGCGGGATTCGAAATCGATTCGCAATAACAATGAGACCATCAGACAAGCCACGATAATGCTATTGCCGCCATAGCTCATGAACGGTAGTGTCAACCCTTTGGTGGGCAACATACCGACATTAACACCGATGTTAATGAAGGCCTGCATTCCAATCCATAACCCCAAACCGTAAGCGGTATAGGCGGAAAACCGCTGCCCAAGCGACTCCGCCCTGACACCAATTTGAAAGGCACGCCAGGTAATGAACACGAACAGCAGGATGACCCCAAGGGTGCCCACAAGACCAAACTCCTCACCGATTACCGCCATAATGAAATCGGTATGAGCCTCAGGCAGATAAAACTGCTTTTGAATGCCATTGCCTAGACCAACTCCGGTCAATTCACCTCGACCAAACGCGATCAACGCCTGAGAGAGCTGAAAGTCGGTGTTGAAAGGATCGTCCCAGGGATTGATATAGGTGGTCAATCGTTGCCAGCGATAAGGCGAGTAGAAAATCAGGGCGAACCCGGCGGCTCCCGAAAATAGAATCAACATGGTGAACTGATAGATCACCACCCCACCAAGAAATAACATGCCGAGTGCGGTTGCAAACAACACCACGGTGGTACCGAAATCAGGCTGTAGCAATATAATAGAGCTGGTCAAGATTAATAGCAGCATCGGCTTGGCGAATCCCCAAAAGGAGTGTGCAACTTCATCCTGACGCCGAACCAGATAGCCAGCGATATAGAGCACCATAAAGAGCTTCATGAATTCTGAGCTTTGCAGATTGAAGATGCCAAGTGGCACCCAGCGGGTTGCGCCATTGACCGTCTTACCGACCCCAGGCACAAGCAAAAGCAAAAGCAGAAAAATGCCAAAAAACACCAAAAATGGGCTAGCCTTACGCCACTGCTCCATGGATACACCAAAAACCAGCACAGCGCCACACAAACCAAGAAACAGGGCAAACAGATGGCGATAGACATAGAAAAATGGTGAGTTGGCTATCCGGTCTCCCTCCGCCATAGAAGAAGAGGCAACCATCACTAATCCAAATCCCAACAAAATAGCTGCCGCGCCAAAAAGCCACCAATCGAGGAGTGGCTCTACCGGCTTGGCAGCACGTGCATCAAATGCCTGTGGCCGTAAGGTCGTCATGCCGCTATTGCCTCCACTGCTTCGATAAAGGCCTCACCCCGAGCTTCGAAATCGCGAAACATATCAAAACTGGCACAGGCGGGAGAGAGCAATACGCGATCTCCCGGATGAGCATGTTCTATCGCCCTTGCAACGGCTTCCTGCAAATTAGTAGCTAACACAAGTTTGGTGTGTCCCTTAAGAACAGTCGCCAGATCAGAAGCATCTCGTCCTATCAAGATAACCAATCGTGTTGTTTGCTCCACCACTGGAACCAAAGGTGAAAAATCAGCATCCTTACACTCGCCACCAGCGATTAAAACGGTTCGGCTCTCATTTTGTTCAGAATGGAGCCCCTGCAGAGCGGCGATGGTCGCACCCACATTGGTACCCTTAGAATCGTTGTACCAGTGCAATCCCTGTTTATCAGCAACCCACTGGGTGCGGTGAGGCAATCCCGTATAGCTGCGCAAAGCGCTCAGCATAGCGTCAATCGGCACTCCTATGGCACTGCCTAAGGCAAGTGCGGCTAAGGCATTGGCTTGATTGTGTCGGCCAGGAATGCGCAACTCACTGACTGGTATCAAAGGAGTATTGCCATGACACAACCAGTTACCCTCGCCTCGTTCCTGCAAACTGAAGTCACTGCCTGTCGCGGCAACCAAAGAGAAGCTCACCACCGAAGCCTCATCGCTGACCATCTCAACCACTCGTAGGTCATCACGATTAACCACCTTAGTCTCCGCTTGGCGATAGATAATGGCTTTGGTCGCAGCGTAATCATCCAGATCGCGGTAGCGATCAAGATGATCGGCTGAGATATTCAATACCACCGCAGCCTTAGGTTGCAGCGACCAGGTGCTCTCTAACTGAAAGCTGGAGAGTTCCAGCACATAGAGGTCGACATGCTCATCGAGCAGATCCAAAGCAGGTTCTCCCAGATTTCCACCTACAGCGACCTTAATATTAGCTGCGCGAGCCATCTCCCCTAACAGAGTGGTTACTGTACTCTTACCATTGGAGCCGGTGATCGCCACAACCGGCGCCTGGACCGCCCTGGCAAACAGCTCTATGTCACCGAGCACCTCAGCGCCGCGCTCTTTGGCTGCTTTTATCATCGGCTCATTAAGAGAAATACCAGGACTAACCACCAACTGAGTAGCCGCCTCAAAAACTTCCGCCTGAAAGCCACCGAGAAACAGCGCCATATCGGGAAAATCTTCGCGCAAAGCATCCAGGCCAGGAGGCTTATCTCGGCTATCGGCAATCGCCAGTGAGAGACCTTGCTTTGCCAGATAACGAGCACAGGAGAGCCCGGTCTTACCAAGCCCCACAATCAATGCCTTTCCTGTCTGTTCTAGTTGTTGCTTCATTAGCGGATCTTTAAGCTTGCGAGACCGACCAACACCAAAATAACGGTGATGATCCAAAAGCGCACAATGACCCGTGGCTCGGGCCACCCCTTGAGTTCAAAATGGTGATGCAGTGGTGCCATGCGAAAAATACGTTTACCTGTCAATCGGAAAGAGACAACCTGCATTACGACAGAGACCGTTTCGACAACACCATCAGCTCGCCAACTCCAGGGAGATAGGGGATTTTTAAATAGGTTGCAAAATCGATATGTCCTGTGGCATAGGCCATAACCCCCAAAGCCCCACCGACCATCACGGTAGGAAGGATCGCTAAACCATCAAGGCCATCGGTAAAATTGACGGCATTAGAGGAACCTACGATCACCAAATAGCTGAATAGAATGTAGACAGGCCCCCAATCGAGAGAGACATCTTTGAGATACGGGATTAATAAAGCAGTCTCCATAGGGGTCGTCGCGGTGTAGTAAAAAACCAGTGAAGCGCCGAGACCTGCCACCGATTGCCAGAAATATTTCCAACGGGCGGCCAAACCTTTAGGATCGTTTAAAACCAGCTTCTTATAGTCATCAACCAAGCCAATCAGACCGAAGGTCAATGTCACAATCAGCACGATCCAGACATAGTGATTATCCAGATCGGCCCACAATAGTGTTGCGATGGCAATTGCCACCAAAATCAATGCTCCACCCATGGTCGGAGTGCCAGCTTTTGAGAAGTGTGTCTCTGGACCATCATCTCTGACAGTCTGCCCGATCTGGTGAAAACTCAAGCGGCGAATCATCACCGGCCCCAAAACTAGTGAGATCAATAATGAGGTCAGCACTCCCAGAATCGTTCTGAGTGTTAGGTATTGAAACACTCGAAATCCGCTGTCAAATTGGACTAACCACTCAGTTAAATACAGCAGCACAATCAGTCCCTCCCCTCATCCATCAAACACCGCACTACCCGCTCCATACCCGCACTACGGGATCCTTTGATCAGAACAACATCACCACTGTGTGCTGTTTCACTTAGCACATCAAGCAGCTCATTCAATTCAGAAAAGCTCTCTCCCCCAATGCCAAAACTCTCCACCGCATAGCGGCTTAGAGTTCCAAGACCATAAAGATGATCGAGCCCTGCCTGTTTTGCGCGACGCCCAATCTCAGCGTGCCAATCAGAGGAGTGTGTGCCCAATTCCGCCAGGTCACCCAGAACCAGATAGCGCTCTCCAGGAGCCGATTGCAAAACCTCTATTGCCGCCCCAACTGAGTCGGGGTTGGCGTTATAACTATCATCGATCAGTCGATATCCGGCAGGACTGATCATTAATTGCAAACGTCCATCCACCGCACCGACAGAGGCCAGACCCTTCTGAATCTCTTCCACCGAACATTTCATCGCCAACGCAGCAGCTATAGCAGCCAAAGCATTCATTAAATTGTGTCGCCCAGCGAGACTGAGCTGCACTTCAAAGCACTCTCCCTGATAGTGGACCAGCATGTGATTGAGAAAGCCTTGCTTGGCCCAGCGCATCTCTGCCTGATCCAAATCGCCCTGCACATCTGCTCGGGGTGAAGCACCAAACGAAAGGATCCGGCGTTCTCCGGCATACTCACACCACAAAGGAAAATAGTCATCATCTGCATTCAACACAGCAATACCGGAGTGCTTGAGTCCGAAGAGGATCTCACCCTTGGCCCTGGCTACCCCAGCCAAGTCGCCAAAACCCTCCAGATGGGCGGCTCCAGCGTTATTGATCAATGCCACATCGGGGCAGGCAATTTGGCTCAGATAGCCAATCTCACCTGGATGATTTGCGCCCATCTCGACAACCGCACAATGCTCATCCTGCAGCTTCAACAGGGTTAATGGGAGTCCTACGTCGTTATTCAGATTGCCTTGCGTGGCAAGCACCCTTCCCTGAACTCTGAGAATGGCCGCCAGCAACTCTTTGACAGTGGTTTTGCCGTTGCTCCCGGTTATCGCCACCAAAGGCACCTCAAATCTGCCACGCCAGACGCCAGCCAAGCGCCCCAAGCCAGAGCGAGTATCCGCAACCTGCAGCAAAGGAATTCCATTGAAGTTGGTATCAGACACCATGGCCGCCACAGCACCTTTATCGAATGCTTGCTCTATGAAGTGGTGTCCATCGAAACGTGGCCCACTCAGTGCCACATAAAAATCCCCCGGTTTAAGGGTGCGTGTATCAGTACTAACCGAACTGAAGCAGACATCCTTACCGATCTGTTTCGCTTGCAGCGACTCGGCAGCCTCGGAGAGCCATAGATTATTCATCAGTACTCTCTCCCCAAGCATTCAAGGCAGCTGTGGCAACTTCCCTGTCATCGAAATGCTTCACCTGATCCCTTACCAGTTGATAATCTTCATGACCTTTTCCGGCCACCAGTATCATGTCGCCAGAATCTGCGTTAGCGACAGCTTGTTGAATAGCCCTCCCCCGATCAGGAACAACCCAAACTGGAGCTGACTTCGGCATACCCAGAAGGATTTGATCAATGATCAAGGCGCTTAGTTCACTACGCGGATTATCATCGGTGAGATAACAGATATCAGCCAACCGTGCAGCCACCTCACCCATGATCGGTCTTTTGCCCTGATCACGATCACCACCACAACCAAAGACCACAATCAATCGTCCCGAACAGTGCACTCGTAAAGAGTGAAGTGCTTTCTCAAGCGCATCAGGAGTATGAGCATAGTCGACCACAACTGCAGGTTTATCCCTACCTCCCAGCAACTCCATTCTTCCTGGCACCGTCGGCAGTTCTGCCAGCGTTTTAATAGCCTTTTGTAGCGGCCAACCGAGATGTAGCAGCACTGATAATACCGCCAGCAGATTGGAAGCATTGAAGCGTCCCAGCAAGCGGCTCGACAACACCACCTCTTCTTCAGGAGTCGCCACTGTTATGCGCAATCCTTGTGGCGTCGATACCACCTCCTTTGCCCACACCCAGCTCTTTAAACGGTCTGGGCGGAGTGTCTTGGAATCGATAGCGTAACCCAACACGCTAACCTCATCGGGCAGGGAGCGCGCCAGTTCCTGACCAAAGGGGTCATCCAGGTTAATAACGGCACAACCAACGCCTGACAACTGGAACAAGCGCCGCTTAGCTGCGGTATAATTTTCCAGCGTACCGTGATAGTCAAAATGGTCACGGCTGAGATTAGTAAAGATGGCGCAATCAAATGCGAGTGCATTCACTCGCCCCTGATCCAAGGCATGGGAGGAGACCTCCATTGTCACGGCCTCAGCCCCCTGCGCTTTCAGATCGGCCAGCAAGCGTTGTAGCGTCACAGCATCTGGTGTTGTCATTCCTGTAGCATTCAATTGCTGTGGTAGACCAGCACCAAGGGTACCTATCATTCCGCAGGGCTTATCTGTTTGCAGAGCATGTGCCAGCAATAGACAAATACTGGTCTTGCCATTTGTACCGGTAATTCCAAAAAGGTTCATTCCCCGACTAGGATGTGCGTAGAAACGCCCTGCGATAAGGCTCACAAAATGGGATAACCCAGGCAGAGCAATCATCGGTAGTGACAGCTTTGCAAGATCAGCCGCTAACTGCGAACCCTCAGCATCATCTGGCTCCCAGATGATGGCCACGGCTCCTTTGGCTGCAGCCTGCTCAGCGAACACTAACCCATGTTGCTGATGACCGGCACAAGCCAAGAACAGCTCCCCAGCTGCCAAAGTCCGGCTATCGAGACAGAGCCCGCCAATTTCCCGGTCCATAGATGGCTCAACCTTCACCAGCCCATCCAGCAGGTTTGACAGTTGAAGCATCTCGGCTTCCTGAGCGACTACCATCATTCCTGCTCTCCAAGACGAGCCATCAACTTATCTTCATGCCAAGGCTTATCCGGTGGAATATTCAGCAATCGCAATGCACCACTCATCACCTTGGAGAAAACCGGTCCAGCAACCAAACCACCGTAGTACTCTTTACCGCGAGGCTCGTCGATAAATACCGCCATGACCAGGCGAGGATTGCTGGCTGGGGCCATTCCAACAAACACCGCAAGATATTTGTCCTTTGAGTAACCTCCTGCCACTGATTTCTTAGCCGTTCCAGTCTTTCCTGCCACTCGGTATCCAGGCACCTCCGCCAATGGGGCTGTACCTTCACTACTTACCACCGCCTCAAGCATTTTCACAACACTTCTCGCAGTACTTTGGCGTAACACCTGCACTCCTTCAGCAGGACGGTCAAGTTTCAATAGGGAAGCCGGCATGCGCACGCCATCATTGGCCAATACTGCATAGGCCCTGGCAAGTTGAAGTGGGGTGACTGACATTCCATAACCGAACGAGAGGGTCGCCTGTTCGAACTTGGACCAATCTGAAAAGTGCGGCAAGCGGCCACTCGACTCACCAGGGAAATGAGTATAGGGATTCTCACCAAACCCCAATTTTGAGTAGAGTTTCCAGAGGGTCTCAGGCTCCATCGACAGAGCGATTTTACTTGCCCCCACATTACTTGATTTGCGCAGCACTGTAGCAACATCAATCATGCCGTAGTTGTGATTGTCACGTACCAAATTGCGTCCAACTTTCATATGTCCAGGGGAGACATCGATAGGTGTCTCAGGACGGTACAGTCCCTGTTCGATACCTGCAGCAATAGTAAAAGGCTTAATGGTTGAACCAGGCTCAAAGACATCCGTCACCGAGCGATTGCGCAGACTATTCGAACGACGACCACGATGGGCATTTGGATTGTAGGATGGACTATTTACCATCGCCAGAATCTCACCATTGCGGGAATCAAGAATCACTGCAGAACCAGAGCGAGCGCGATGCTTGGTAACAGCCGCCTTAAGCTCCCGGTAAGCTAGAAATTGTAGCCGGCGATCGATGCTCAGCACTAAGTCATTACCAGGAGAGGGACTCTGAATATTTTCTACTTGCATCACCACCCGGTCCTTGCCATCTTTAATCACCCGTTTCGCACCTGGAACGCCACTCAGCCACTCGTCATAGGCGAGTTCCATTCCCTCCTGCCCCTTATCGTCGATATTGGTAAATCCCACCGTGTGGGACATCACCTCTCCACTGGGATAGAAACGACGATACTCAGAAAGCAGATCAAGGCCATCCAGATCAAGAAGTTTCACCTGCTCAGCCAGGTCTGGATTGATACGTCGCTTTAGATAGACAAAGCCACGATCACTAGAGAGTTGCCGACGTAAACGGTCAGGATCAAGATTCAGAATAGAAGCTAGCGCACCAATAGTCTGACCATCATTCTTCAGCACCTTGGGATTGGCCACCACGCTTTTTACTGGAGAGCTGATTGCCAGTGGCTCGCCATTCCGATCCGTAATCATGCCCCGACTGGCGCTCACTCTCATAGTGCGCAGATAGCGGCGCTCACCTTGCTCCTGAAGGAAGGCTGTTTGGAACACCTGACGATCAACTGACTGCCAAATCAATGAGGCAAAGGCCAAGCCCATCACACCAAGCACAGTAAAGCGCCGTGCACGATAGCTCGGTTGCCTGATCGTATCGGCCTTTTGAATCTTTCTCTTTTTCTTGGCTGCCATGCTCAGCGCCTGATAACTACAATTTCTGAAAAATCGGGAAGATGCATTTTCAATTTATCCCGCGCATGTTTCTCAACAGCCGAATCTGTCGCCAAAGTACTCTCTTCCAACTGCAAACGTCCCCACTCAACACCCAGGCGCTCTTGATCAGCTTGCAGCTCCTGCAATACCACAAAATATTTGCGACTCAAATATTTACTGTAAACAACCGCCACCGCAGAGGTCACTACCACGGTAATCAGCACAGCAAGCATCCAATGTCCGGAACGACTCATGGACATCGCTCCGCAATGCGTAAAACAGCACTCCTTGCACGAGGATTGGCATCAATCTCTGTCTGGTCCGCACGCACTGCCTTACCTATCAACCGTAGTCTCGGATGCAACTGATCCTCAGTCACCGGTACACCTGGTGGAAAGTGATCACCTTTCGCTTGGTCTCGCATGAAACGTTTCACAATACGATCTTCAAGAGAATGAAAACTAATGACTACCAAGCGTCCTTCTGGAGCCATTACATCCACTACCGGCTCCAGACTTTGTCGAATGGCATCCAGTTCACCATTAATAAAGATGCGAATTGCCTGAAAACTTCGCGTCGCAGGATGCTTTCCTTTCTCCCACGAGGGATTAGCACGGCTCACCAGCTCTGCCAGCTGACCGGTAGTTGTAATGCGTGCTTCCGATCTCGCTTTGACAATCGCTTGTGCGATACGCTTGGCATGACGCTCTTCGCCATACTCTTTCAACACACGTGCAATATCCCTGGTCTCCGCTTGCTCCAGCCACTGCTCTGCCGAGATACCATGATCAGGATCCATACGCATATCCAGAGGACCATCCTGGGTAAAGCTAAATCCACGTTGAGGCTGATCTAACTGGGGCGAGGAGACACCTAAGTCCAATAGAATGCCATTCACCTGTCCCATCACACCCTGCTGATTCGCAACTTCTGCAAGCATCGCAAAGTTCTCCTGTACAATACGGAAGCGGGCATCTTGCCCAAATAGTCGCTCAGCATGAGCAACCGCCTGTGGATCTCTATCGATTGCGATCAAGCGCCCCTGACTGCCCAACCGTTCTAATATCTGCCGACTGTGTCCTCCACGCCCAAATGTGGCATCAATATATATCCCTGATGGGACGATCCTCAGTGCCTCAACTGAGGGGTGCAACAATACAGAGTGATGCATTTGCTCCATCAGATTGATAGTGATTTAAACTCAGCTGGCAGATCGAGGTTATTCAGATCCACCTCTTGCAACCAAGCCTCTTGCCTTGAATTCCAGGTCTCTTCATCCCAAAGTTCGAATTTATTGATCTGTCCAACCAAAGTAACTTTTTTGTTAAGCCCAGCAAAACGTCGCAGTTCCTGAGGAAGAAGAATTCGGCCTTGACTATCCATATCAATCTCATGGGCATTACCAATGTAGAGGCGTTGTAGGTTTCTGGCAGATTCATCAAATGAGGGCAAAGCTTTGAGCTTATCTTCTATTTCAAGCCATATTGGTTTGGGATAGATCAGCAAACAATGATCTTTATCTACAGTAATCACCAACTCAGAGGCGCAGGTATCCACCAGGAGTTCCCGATACCGAGTAGGTATGGCTAAGCGTCCTTTGGAATCCAGATTGAGTGATGAAGCCCCTCGAAACAAAACTGCCGCCCTAAAAAAGGTAATAGACTATTTTTTCCCTTTTCCCCCACATTCTTCCACTTTGAATCAATAGTAGGTGCCATGTCGCAATGAGTCAAGGTTGAAAATATAAAAAAATCGTTTACGCTCAGTAGCTTAGAGGCGATAACTTAAGACGAAGGATAGGAAAATAATCCACCGAAAATACAGCAGCATGCCATGCAAAGCTAAAGTTAATTATGAAGATTATGATGACACTGAAAAGGCTAGGTGGGATGAAGTGGAGGGAGTCGGCCTATAAGCCGGGTTCTGTCAAGGACAGTCATTCATCTGGGATGTGTGTCACCACACACCTCAAGCAACCTACCCAGGAACAGTGGGGGCGACACTTTGCACTGTCATAGACAAGCATGTTCCTCTATTTGGTCTTGCTCCGGGTGGGGTTTACCCTGCCACCTCTGTTGCCAGAGATGCGGTGCGCTCTTACCGCACCATTTCACCCTTACCAATGGCTCAGCCACTGGCGGTATATTTTCTGTGGCACTTTCCGTAGGCTTGCGCCTCCCAGGCGTTACCTGGCACCCTGCCCGCCGGAGCCCGGACTTTCCTCTGCACCTTAATAATAATCAAAGCACAGCGACTGTCTGGCCGACTCCCTAACCCCACTCTATTGCGTTATTATCTCTATGGCAAGTCGATCCTTGACACCTTTAGTTATTAATTATAAATTGCCATTAGACTATTTAAAATAAATAGATAAGATGCAGGCCAAACAATATAACTTCATTCAAATAATACACCGCTCCAACCAGAAATACAATAAATGATGTAACCTCAGCAAACAGGCTGTATAATTTTCAGCACATTCTGAGCCAAAATCACTCTTTTGCATCAAGCCACCAACTAATATAATTGCAAGACTGGGCGGTTTCGTAAAGGACTGCCAATTAAGTAGTGTGTGGAACAGTGCAGCAAGATTTGCAGATCACCTAGGCATTTTTTGAGACAAAAGCACCACCCCGTAAGCAACTTGATAGATCAATCACCTCCACACTGCTTAATTTCTATGATCATCAATATGACACTAAGACTCACAATGAGTCACACTATTGGACCCCTATATGTTTGAACTGGAACTGAGTCATAGCAAGCTTGACGCCAACATCCTCCCTAATGACATTCTCAATCAATTTCATGGTAACACTCAAACACTCCTTGGCTATGCGATACTCCCCTGGGAGGAGCACTGCACGGAGTGTGCTATGCCTGAGTGTTACCAGACATGCGATCTATATGAGGCACGTGAGGACGGGAAATGCCGTCGCTTTATAGGCGGATTTACCCCTATCAGAGGCTCTTCCAATCGAGTTGTACGTATTGCGTTCAAACGCTGGGGCCAGCTGCTGGCCTATGCCAACTTGAATATGATACCAACCTCTTCTGCCAGCCGAATTGAGAAGCTCCTCTCTTCACTGGATGTCATTATCAGCAAAATCCCAGATCAGAAACTAACGATTAAAGGCAGGAGCGCCATCAGCTCAAGAATGGAGCGCAGACTCAAACAATCCGTGTCAAGAAAAGGATATTTTAAGGACGCCTCTGCTGGACTACCTGACCAACTTATGTTGGAGATATATAACCCAAATCAAAATACCACCAAGCTGTCTTTGGTTATAATCAATACCGACCGGTCTGTTTATAACATGGGTTATCAGGATCTTCTTGAAGTTAAGCCTGGCTTCAATCACATTGGCATTGATTTTGCCGAGATCGCCCCACGCCTGGACCTAAATAAGAAATTCAGCATCTCTCTGACTCCAAATATTCTCGACAAGGCTGACGAAGGGCTTACGCTCTACTTTGGCATGCTGACTTTTACCTGGTTAAACAAGAGCCATCAACCCAGCACTGAAAATAAACTACCCACCATCAAGGTAGTTGCCTGGGATCTCGATAATACTCTGTGGGATGGCATTCTTATCGAAGACGGCCCCGATAAACTAGAAACCAAACCGGGCATTGTTGAAATCATAACCCAACTCGATAAGCGTGGTATCCTAAACACAGTTGTCAGCAAAAATAACTACGACGAAGCCATTCGTCATATTGAGCGCATTGGTCTTAAAGATTACTTGATCTACCCTAAAATTGGCTGGGGACAAAAGGGGCTCTATATCCAGGAGCTCATCAATGAATTCAATGTTGGCGCTGATACTTTTGCCTTTATAGATGACTCACCCTTTGAGCGAGATGAAGTAAAAGCCTTAAACCCCAAAGTTCGCGTTTACGATGCGGTAATATATAATCAAATATTATCCTTACCTGAATTCACCCCAAAAGTAAGCACCGAATCACATCTCAGACGCCAACAATACTTATATGAAAAAACGCGTCAAAATGCACTATCAACTTTTGACGGCGACTATTTATCTTTCTTGGCCTCCTGCAAAATCAGCATTAATATCAGCCCAGCATCCATAGAGAGAATAGAGAGAATTCAGGAACTCGTACAACGCACCAATCAGCTTAATTTCTCTGGCAATCGCTACCAGCGTGAACAAATTCAAGAGATCATAGTGGACCCCAAAAAACACTCGTTTGTTATTGATTGCAACGATAAATATGGTGAATATGGCACAATTGGATTTGCAATAGTCGAGCATGACCGCCCACTACTGATTGATTTGATGTTTAGCTGCCGGGTTCAGTCGAAGCGTGTTGAGCACGCTTTTATCTCCTTCCTATTGAATTATTACAAAGAACTTGGCCACACCCACCTGTCTGCTCTCTACAACCAAAATGAGCGAAACAAAAAAGCTGCTGCTGTATTTTCCGATATGGGTTTTGAAATCTCTGAAACCAAAGATAATCAAATAACATACCGGTTTGACCTATCATGCCCCATACCTGATGACGAAGTCATAGCAGTTTCTTGGAGTGGAGAGTAAGTTATGATTTCAAATTTGGTTCGCGAAGCGAAAACTCGTTTTTATCAGACATTCGCAAGCAAACCTCAGCGCATTCAACTTGATAAAGCAATCATTAGCTTCAGCTTTGATGATGCTCCAAAAAGTGCCTTTGAAAACGGCCTTCCTATCCTGGACAAGCATGCTATTAAAGCAACTTTTTACATAGCAGCAGGGCTTACCGGAGGAGACTATACCGAGCATGATAAAGAGGGTAATCAAATCTCTTTTTTATCCAATACCGACATCAAAACCCTAGACCATGAAGGACACCATATAGGGTGCCATACATACAGCCACTACATGCTAAATCAAGGCACGGCTGAGCAAATGGAGTGTGATGCAGCTAAGAACATACAAACCTTAAAAGAGTTGATTGGAGAAAAACCTGTAGAGCATTTTTCCTACCCATTTGGTCAAGTCAGTTTCAAAGCAAAGCAGCTGCTTGGCAAGCATTACAAGACAATGCGCAGCTCCAGACCTGGCATTAACACAACAGACACAGACCTTTACCTGCTAAGGGCAATCAGTATTTACCACTCAAAATTCAGCAAACCTACTATGCAAAACATTATCAACGACACCCTTAACAAAGGCGGTTGGCTGGTATTCTACACACATGGCGTCGATGATAACCCTGGCGATTATGATTGCACAGCTGAGCAGTTAGATTGGGTAATTAATCAGTCAGTAAAGAGTGGCGCTCACATTCTACCTATCGTCGACGCCTACAATCTAATCACACAGCGCTCAGAATAAGTTATGTTTCAGTGTGAATAGGAATTTAATT
Source organism: Candidatus Thiodiazotropha sp. (assembly GCA_037382065.1). Taxonomy (GTDB): domain Bacteria; phylum Pseudomonadota; class Gammaproteobacteria; order Chromatiales; family Chromatiaceae; genus Thiodiazotropha. The sequence continues at coordinate 32,453 of JARRQF010000014.1, forward strand.
CTTTGGCATTCTAAACATAGTAATGCATTGAATTAGAATTAAATTCATTAATTGGCCTAGTGTGGTGCTTCATACAAATTGACGATGATAGCGTGACGCTAAGCGGTTAGCCGCTAGGCGCGTGCCGCCGGGAATGGCTTCTCCCTTTCCAAGGCGCGCAACAACGCGGATGACTAGTATTTCATTACCTTCCCCCATAGATTGAGAATTCTCAATGCAGCTATTCATTCTTCATAATAGATTGCCGCCTAATAGGTAAGCCCAACTGCTCATGACTTTTTAGAATGATGCACAAATGGCTGGTTTACCTAGTCACCATGGATGGCCAGGAAATAGCCTCAGCTCAGGGATTCAGCGCAAGGGATGTCACCCTGACCAAGAATGGTCTTGGCAATCAGTAGTACGGTATACCAAAGCAGTATTTAAGGGGTAACACCATGAAAACGCCAATACGCAACATCTTTTCCATAGACACTCTGATTCTGGCAGCTGCAGGGATTTGGATGATTTCGGTTATCATCAACCTAATATAAAGAAGCCCGCTATTAGAATAGAGCAGTCAACTGATTTTTCAGGTTTAAACTGAATCAATCAAAGGAACGACCTTTTACCCTTTGCTAATGACAATGTACCTGACCACTGGCCCTTCATTTCTCCATCAAGAGTCATCATCTTCAGCTCTAATTTATACCCGACTAACTCCTCACCATCACGACCATACTGCCTGTTTGATGAAAGCTCAGAGCGAACTACATATTCAAAACTGGTTGCTGATTTATCTACTAACCTCAGGATGCCTGAGTTTAGCAATGTTTCTGTGATACGATCATAGATATCAGACATGCGGATATTTTCATTATCCGTGTTATTGAGTAACTGAGCGAGTATCAAACGAGGCTTCTTATCCCCCCAGCTACTAACGAACCGGGATGACAACATCTTATTTGTAACCATTTCAGCCAACTCGGTATAGTCGGACATTGTTAATTCAGCTTGTAAATGAGCGCGATCGGAAGAGTCAACCACTGATACCGATGATTGACCTTTTGCAGGAGGATTTGATTGACAACCACCAATCAACACTGAAGCCAAAATCGACATTGAAATTAAAGATTTTTTATTCATAACATAGTTCCACTACAGTTTATTTGGTCTCTTGCTTTTGCATAAAGACGTCGTCGGCCATCCTGACAGTCATGGTGACGCTATAAGCATTTGGGTCACCACCAACAGACTTAAAACTCTTAATCTCTTTTGGGCCCAGTGAAAAACGCTTCCACACCCGGTTTTCATTGATACTAAATCCCTGTTCATCCTCCCAGGCATACATGTATTCAAGCGTATACTTTGTATTTGTCAAATTCTGTATTGACACCTCTGCACGGGTCAACTGACCAACCTCACCGATTCGCGCATCAACCATTGCGATTCGCTCCAGCAATGCATCTGAACCGAGTACCAAACGTGCACGGGGAAAACTACTCACAATCGTTTTCTGTTCAATGTTCCGCACATTTGGATCACTCATCGCACCGGATTGACATCCGGCAAATAGAGTACTAGCCGCAACAATAGAAAGCACAATTAATAATTTAACCATTATTTCACCTTAGTCCCATCCACATTTTTTTACTGGCCGCCACATACAGAGTACTATCGAGAGTTCGTGCATAAACAAAATTATGACTCTCTTTGTCGATATCAATCACCTGGCTACTGAGAACTCTATTGTTCTTACCGTATACCACCAACTTAATCCTTGATACCGATTTTGGCACATAAAAACGCGCTGCCAACAGCCGAGAAGGTAAAGTAGACCAAGAACGCATATCCGGATGAACCATTTCATCACGCTTTTGCTTAACCACAGATAGTAACGAGTTGAGTCCACTTGATTTTGTAGAAACTGAGCCCAAAGCAGCCGACTCCACAACATTTCGCACGACTGTTGCCATCATGCTTAATTTCGCAAGAGAGCTGGCATCTTTCTGATAACGAAGTGCCAGACTTGTTATGTCTGCCACCTCTGAAAGCCTAGCCCATCGTTTACCTGTTGTCGTTTGCACTTCTATCCGATCGACCTGATTTAGAACTGGCTCGTAAAGTGGCAATTCAATATTTGTATCCAGCTTTCCACCAACGGAAATGTGAAATTTTAGCAATTTCTTTTCGGGCGCAAACCCATCACCAACCACCACATGAACAAGTCGACGATCCTTAACTACTGGCTTTGAACTCTCTTTAACCGCTTGCTTGATCACAGCACTATCAGGATTTAGCTCTAATGCTTTCTGATAGGATATCCGCGCATTCCCTCGTAGACTCTTATCGACATAGCTATCAAATTCCTGGACTATCCCTGCAATATAGAATCCAAACGGATTAACAAAGGCACTAGGCAGTTTATTTGCTAACTTGTCTGTCCGGCTATACTGCTCGTTTAGTACCCTATCCAAATCTGTATCATTAAGCTCGACCCCTTTCTTCTGGCTTTCACGCTCTTTTTCTTTTATTTCTTCCTCAGCTTTGCGGACTTTTGCATCGAATTCCTTTTTTTCAATATTCTGTAAATCGATAGCGCGTCGAGTAACGTTATAGGCTTTTCTTTCCCCCTCAAGCATATAAGAGATAGATTTGTAATTAAGCATTAAAACCCGTTCAAAACCAGGACCATCGTAATCAGATAACTCATCATTACCGGATGCTAAAGTCACCGTACGTTGTGCAACTGAAGAAAACAGCCCAGAAATTACGCCTGTATCTTTCTGCTCTACTTTGCCCCGTTCAGCGTCAGCAAATCTTTTTTGAGCTTCAGGCGCATCGGTTGCATCCAGTAACATAGTCCCCAATTCCAGATTGGTTAAAATATCGTACTTTACTGGATCAGGATATCGCTCTTTCATCTTATTGATTGCGTCTTGCAACTTACCACTAGCAATCAACTCTTTTATTGGCAGCATCTCCTTTGTATAACCCTCATAAACAACACTTCTTTGTGCCAGAGAGTTTCCGGAAGTACCCGTCCTATTACCAGCATATGTTGGTCTAACAGGTGATGGAATAACATCATGTAACTTTTCAGACTCGCTAGCTTTCGCCCTACCAAATACATCACCTAATGCCTTCAGTGGATTTAAGTCTGCGCTAGCAGACAATGAAAAAAAGCTCGCAGCAAAAGCAAGAAACAGGGGTAAAATATATTTATCGAGCGTCATTTTATTATTTCCCAGAACAGCCTAGAAATTTGGATGATTAACCGTTGGAGCCGGCGCTTTATCTCGGGCCACATCAGGTGACCTGCGGCCTACAGGCACCAATTCGTCCTTCTGCCGCGCTGCAAGGTCATCACTAATACGCGTCACGATTTCCGTCGTAAATTGATCAATTAAATCATTCACGGCCATTAATTCACTCTCATCCTGATGTACTCGCTCGTTCATTCTAATCTTTATTGCACTGGTCAATTTACCCGTATGCACATCAACTAGACGCACCGTTGCATCCACCGTACCAAAATACTTATCTTGAATCTCATCGGTATAGGGTATCTTTTCAGCTTCATGCCGTAGCACAAAATTATTAACGGTAGCATGCAAAATATAATCTGCGCCCTGTAACTCTCCTAACTTATCGCCTGCGTCATCTCCAGCAGCAATGGCGGTAAAAGACTTTTCATCGATAACCTGATCGATTTCAGAGCGCTCCATGACATTGAATTCAGGAAATTGTGAGAATTTAACCATTAAATCATCAGTAAGTCGCTTTGAATTTTCTTCGGACCATTTATAACTGCCAGTGCGTAACAGAATTTTTGCCTTACCAATAGCAATGGTCATCGGACCACTATCATTTACACTGGCATCTCCCCCCGTTCGTGCTGGTATACCTGGCTTGGCAATCTGATCACTGCGTAAATTTTTTGAGGCTGCCAATCGGTAGAGTATATCCCCTGCCTGTAGTGCAAGCTTTTCTACAGGCGCCTTTGATCTGGCATCCTCAACATCTGCCAGAGTTATTTCGCCTAGTTCGGTTTCCGCCACACCCAGCTGAACACCTGTATCTGGATCGACAATTGCTTGGCCAGGCCGTATGGCACGCAATGTTTCACCAATAGACAAACCGCCATCTCTGCCTCTATTGATATAGGCAACCCCTGAAACCACAGCAGCCACTTTTATCGGATAGAGCGCATTCATAAGATTGACTGTTACCTGATCTGCATAGGTATCAGAGAGTAACGTGATTATCTGCTGTTTTGTGCCTGACTTTGGAAGCTGTTGCGAAATTGACACCTTTTTTGAACCGATAATATCGCCACTTCTCGCATCGACAATTCGCATATTCCCTTCAACACGACCACGCCATGTCATAATGGTGCGCGACGATCCAGGAAGTCGCGACTGCTTCTCTATAACATTAAAAGCTGACACACTACCTAAAACCAGGTAATCAGCTCCTTTGAGTTTACCCATGACTGATGGCATATCTTGATTTTTAGCCAGACTCTGTGCCAATTGCTCATCTAGCAGTTGATCAACCTCTTGGCGGTCAATTAACTGAAAACGCTGGGTCTGTGTCAGGCGTGAAATCAGGGTATCAGTGAAGGAGGGTAAGTGCTCATTGAATTCGGTAGTCGCTGTTGAACCAGCTTTAACCAGTCCAACGGCCAACCTAGGCTTCTGAGCTGATTCCATCACTGCCTGCGGCTTCAATGCTGGAGCAGAAGCCGTCAGGTCTGGGCTTTCTGTTAGCGCTTTCTTTTCTGGCAGGGCCAGATCATTTAGCTGAAAATCCCCACTAACGGGTTCAACTACAGAAAAAGTCTCTTGTACTTGGGTTACTTTCGCACTACCCACCTGTGATCGCATTTTCCCTATTTCAACGCCAGTAGCATCTGTAATGGTTTTGCCTTCGCGCTCAATGGTGTAAAGATCATTAACCGCAACCATCTCATTACTACCACGGTTGATCACCCATGGGTCAGCACTGACTAGCTGAGCAGGAAATATGATATCAAGAACTTTTTGGGCTGACAGCTTACCCAAATGATCGTACATGGAATATTCGTCTTGCTTTGCTTCTCGACCCAAGAACAATTTTTCAGAAATCTGTGTTCGAATACTATCAGCTCCCACGATGCGTCCCTGAGTTGACTCAATAACCCGCAACCGCAAGCGTGCGTCCACGTGTTTTTCGATACTTTTTCGTCCCCTGTCACTCATCGGCACAGCAGTACTCTTAAGCGAACCCTTGTGTTGCTCTAAAACCGCATAAACCAGGTAATCTGCCCCAACGGCCGTACCGAGATTCTGAAACTCATCAATGCGGTCGTTGTAGTCAGCAGCTTCGTTGGCCATTGCAATGGCGTGACCCGTGGCCGCAGGAAGGCTTTCAACGGTCTTTTCTATCATTTTATCGAAATTGGAGGCGCTCTTCTCTTTGCCAAAAGCTTGTTCGCGAATCACTTGCCGAAGTGCTGTCCTTTCAACGATTTCAAAACGTTTTGTCGCTTGAAGATACTCGATAAGACGTGCTGCAAGCCCATTAGGTAGCGAGGTAACATTCCCAGGCACTGTTCTGTCTGGATAAAAATCATCCTGCCCCATGATGGCGATACGCACTTGATGAGATTTTTCGTCGAGTGTGGAGGGGCCTGCTAACAAACCAAGGGATAAAAAGGACAACAGAAGTCCTAGTAAAACTGATCGATATAATCCTTTCATCTAAATCTCCTTAACTACTGTGGTGCTCTGACAATATCACCTTCACCAATCGGTGCATTTTCCGAATCGATTTCAGAAACTATCTTTGCGTAACTGACTTTAGGATTGATACGGACGATTTCAATAGTACCGACTAACTCTTCAACCGTTGCCAGAGATTCACCAGTATCAGGATCTATCAAAGCATCACCGGCAAAGAATACCTCAAACTTCTGACCTTTCTTCAGGCCGCCATCCTTACCTCGATTAAGAATAACCTGATTTCTTCTGGTGCGTTTTAAAACCTTCATCGGATAGACAGCGTCAATGAATTGGTTGGCTAATTGCGCGGCAACTTGCTTTGCCATTTTGGTGAAATGGGTGTTATTCGGTATCCCCCCTTTACGATTAACAACCTCGGGCTTGGTCTGAAAGCTACTCTTGAGATCGAAAGTGGAAACCACCTGGCCTGTTGAGCTATCCACCATTTGCGCAGACATATGTAACAGGCCAGAATCTGTACGACGGTATTTATCGTCAAAGTTAGGCAGTATCTTAGATGACCGGTAGAACTTGAAATTTTGTACTTTTGGTAATATCAGGTAGTGAGCATTTGACATATCACCAGTAGATGCGGCATCACCCTTGGCTAGGTCAGATTGAGCAAAGTTCTGCTCTTCCCTTATCTCCTGTATCACCTCTTTATTGCGACTCAGAACACGGAATTTACGAGTTGCTCGAAAAGAATTTTCTAATTCAGCCCATAAAAGTTCAATATTCAATTGCGGCCGAGCATATTTGCTAACCTTCTCACCAACCTTAGGTTCCTTGATTGCCACTGCTGGTTGAGACGATCCCGCTCCTGCAACGGCGCTACTAAAACCAG
>JARRQF010000015.1:0-21634 GCA_037382065.1 Candidatus Thiodiazotropha sp.
TGATCTGTTTTTCAGGGGGCTGGTTTGGTTCTTTAAATGTTTCCACGAATTGGACGGCACTCTCATCATGCACTTCCTTATGTGTACAATCATGTTGCGATACCCCCTCAGCGCATACGCAAGGTGCTTGTGCGTATTTGTAGTCAGGGCAGTTGGCTTGGCCATTACTATCCTTGGAGTTACGATCCTCATCCGTTTTAGCTGTTTTAGTCTTCTCTACCTGCATCATGCTATTGGGGACCAGATGGTGGAGGGGGTTGGCCTGGGCAGCAGCCTTCTTCACTCGCCAGGCTTCTAACTCCAGTATTGTAGGGTACCAAATTGCATTTTCGCGCTGATACACATTTATTCTTTTCGGCCTGTTTTTTCTGCTAGATTCCTTCCTCTTGTTCTGCGGCATACGCTCGACGGTAGTCATCAACGTGCGTGCCGAGTGTTTTAACCTAAAAAAATCAGTTGGGCAGCGTGAAGGGTGCATTTGTGGTGGTGCAGGGCAAGGGTCGCTCCTGCACATCCATGTGCCCGCATGCACAGCGCGCAACGCCGCCATGTGCCGCCACAAGCGTGCTATTCACGTTGTAGCGTGATTCATCCAGCAGGTGACTATAACCATCGAAGCTATTTTCTTCAAAATCAGAAACCTGTTATTAGAATGGAGCGGTCAACTGATTTTTTTAGGTTCAAATCTCGAACAGGCAGCCCAGCGCCTCTTCAAGACGGAGCCTATCGACCAGCAGTTTATTCGGCCCCAGCGGGGTGTGGATGCGGATCTGTCGCTCAGATCGAAGCTATTTTCATCAAATCTATTGTTCGAGCTTCTGCGCATGCCTGCCGCTAAGCAACTTCTGCTGGAAATCGTTTTTTCCGGTCCATAGGTCGCCTGATAGAAGTCCCTGGATATCGTCTTTTAACTCAGGGTTACGCTCGGCAACGAAGAAGAGATTGTGCAGCAGGCCGGCATGGTAGAAACGCTCAACAAATAGGCGCATTGAGTTAAAGCCAACCATATAGTCATCGTCATCTATGGTATGTATCCCCTCATCACCTTCACGCCCTTCGAGCAGTGCTTCATGAAGCCGGTCGGCCACCATTTCTGCCGTTTTGACGGCAAGAAATACACCGGATGAGAAGACTGGATCGAGAAAGCCAGCCGAGTCACCGCAACAGGCATAGCGAGAGCCGTGACGTGCACCATTGGAAAAACTGAAATCGGCCTCTGCCTTGACATTAAACTCCCGGACTGCTCCGGCAAGTACAGTGGTTAACATGGGAGAAGCGGCCAGGTAACGCTCGAACAGTGCCTCTCCACGATCATCAGCCGCTATCTCCTTCTGTACTACCAGCCCGATACTGAGTCGTCGATGGGTCATAGGAATCACCCAAAACCAGCCAATGTCGACAACGATAATTTTTACATCACCCGTCTCAAACAGTGTGTTGGCCTCTGGTGTATTGACCTCACGGTAGTGGGTGTAGAGTGAAAATCGTCCCAGGTTATCGATCCGTCGAATCTTGTTATGGCGTCGTCCCATCATGGCACTACGACCAGTGGCGTCGATCAGGTAGCGAGCACCATATTCGGCTGCATCGGTGAATACATGTACACCACTCTCTTTGAACTCCACATTCTTGACCGATTCCTGCTGATGTACTTTTACACCATGTGTTGCAGCACTATTCAACATCATATGGTCGAATTTAGCGCGCTCCACCTGATAGGGCTGATGCAGCCCAGTCAGCGGGAATCGGATACTTCCTCCCATCGTCTCATCAATAAATTCAGCACCGCTTTTTGGCAGGAAGTCTCCCCCCTTTAAGTCGATTCCCAGACGCTGGAAGATTGGTTCGCTCATTGGTAACAACGATTCACCGATGTGGAAGCGGGGGTGCTTATCCCGGTCGATTAAAAGTACTCGGTGGCCATGCTGTGCAAGCAGGATCGAGGCAGTTGCTCCAGCTGGACCTCCACCAGCTACGATAACACTGAAATCACTCATTGCTCATATTTCCCCGCTGTTTCTTCCGATGCAGGTTTGCCACAAGCATCTTATTGATCCGTTGTCTCATATTATTCCCTTTACATCCTACATTCGATTCTTAGATAATACCGCCACTGACATTGATAACTTCACCTGTTACATAGGAAGCGGCATCGGAACAGAGAAACGCCACGACATCCGCTACTTCTTGAACACTCCCAGCTCGGCCCATTGGTACATTCTGCTTAATAACATCCGCCGGAATGCCCTCAATCATCTTGGTATCGATAAAACCGGGGGCGACGGCATTGACGCAGATGCCACGCGAAGCGACCTCCTTTGCCAATGACCGGGTCGCACCGATGACGCCAGCCTTGGCGGCTCCATAGTTAGTTTGTCCCCGATTGCCGTGCAGTGCCGCCACGGAAGTCATGGTCACGACTCTACCCCAGCGCTTACGGATCATTGGCATGATTAACGGTCGAAGCACATTGTAGAAACCGCCTAACGAGGTCTGGATCACACTATCCCACTGCTCATCCTGCATGCCAGGAAACGGAGCGTCGGCAGTAATCCCTGCGTTATTGACCACGATATCGAAACCACCGTGTGTTTCAATAAATTCGTTCAAGACAGTGGTGCATTGCTTCCTGTTAGTCACGTCGAATTGAATTGCTAATGCCTTAAATCCACGCTCTTGTATCGCTTTGGCTACGCCTTCGGCCTTAGCGCGACTATTGTTGTAGTTCACCCAGATATACCGCTCATCACCGGCCAGGGTCTTGGCAATCGCCGCTCCAATACCGTACCCACCGCCTGTTACGAGGATATGTTTTGTCATCCTGTACCTCCTTCGAAAAAAGTGCTGACCGTGATCGTTGCCTCAACGGCTGCGTTGCCATTAAGCAGAACCCTGCCATGAAACATAGCTGCAGCTTCGCCACCACCCAATATTTCGGTTTCAATCGTAATCAGGGCATTCGCTTCCAGCCACGGTATGTTCACCTGCATGCCACGGATAGCGATAATAGCGCCAGGTTTTGCTTCACCCTCATGTGTCAGGCCTAGGAGGAGCCCCGATGCCTGGGCAATCAATTCGAGACCCGCATGCCCTGGCAGGCGGCCACCCTGGAGTAATGGATTATCCTTATCGATCCTGGCTGATGTGACCAGACTCCGCTCATTGCGTTCGAGTACCTGGTCGATCATTAGCATAGGTTTGCGATGCGGTAGCATCACTTCGATCTTTTTTTCGCCCATACTCATGCCGCAACCAGCTGGGTAAACCACTCGGTGGCACCGGCAGGTGAAATCCTGATGACTCCAGTTGTATTCTGCTTGATAGCCTTGAGAAGATCGATGGCTGCCAATGTCGGCGATGAGAGGGCATACTGCGTATCATCGCCATGTTGAGTTGCGTAGGGTCTGGAGATGGTGCATCCATGCTTATCCACACCTGAAAGCACAAATGCCACAGCACAACTGAACCAACCATGATTTGGCAATAGCAATTCGGGAGGCGTCTCTTCGTAACAGACTAACAGTAATTGGTTGGTAACACATTTTATCTGACACCACGCCTCAAGCAGTCCCAGTGCGAAGCTGTCTTGGTAGCCGGCAATGGCCATCGCTGGATGAGCACTACCGACCGCAATACTCCAGTACCCGGAGGCTGTATTGTGCACCGAGTTATGGAAGCGAGTCGGCGACAAGGGGTAGTTATCCCTGCCAATATCAGAACAGAGCCGGTCGGTTATATCAATCTCACCCAGTGAAGAGGTGAAAATAGTTGGCAGCTCTGATGGCGCTATGGACGCATTTCTGCAAGCACGTTCGGCGGCAGCAAAAGCTGTTTTGGTTGCGACACTGGTTCTTCGCTTGAGATTTGTTGGCAATAATTCGGCCTGCATATCGCAGCCTTGATAGCCAAATTCGGTCGCTATTTCTGGATCCTGGAAACTGATCCCCGTACCTATGATTCGCAGCAGATCAGATGCCATTGGCATCTCCTGCGGCAAAGATCAAGCTGACATTATTGCCACCGAATCCGAAATTATTACTCATTGCGATGCGCATTGAGGGTATCTCCAGGTTTTCTACCAGCACGCGGCTGGAGAAGGCGTGGTCGACTTCGCGGATACCGCTGGTACCAGGAGCGAATCCTGCATCCATCGCGATAAGGGTAATGACTGCCTCTATGCCGCCAGCGGCTCCCAGGGTGTGCCCCGTTATTCCCTTACTGCCGCTGCAGGGTATTTCAGGGCTAAAAACAGTGGCCATGGCCTGCATCTCAGCGGCATCATTCAGCTTAGTACCCGTCGCATGCAGATTAATATAATCGAGCTGGTTTGGCTCTATCCCAGCCATTTGCAAGGCTATTTGCATCGCCCTTGCCGAGCCCTCCCCTTCAGGATGAGGGGCTGTCATATGGTAGGCGTCGGAAGATTCGCCGTATCCAATTAGGGCCGCATCCCCTGGTTGCTTCCTCTCCCTCTCAAGTAGCAATAAACCGGCTCCCTCACCGATACTAATGCCATCCCGATTTCGATCCAGTGGTGTGCAGGGCCGCTCTGAAATCAGTTCCAAGCAGTTAAAGCCATAGAGTGTCATATGGCAAATGGAATCGACACCTCCGACGACCATAGCGTCACAAACACCCGTTTCGATAAATCGCTGCCCAGCAGCCACTGCCTTGCCGCTGGTGGAGCAGGCGGTCGAGATGGCATAGCAGGCCCCGCCTAGCCCGAGCTCTCTTTTCACATATTCGGCTGTTGCCAACCAGGCATGCTGCAGCTTTAAATCGAACTTTTCAGGGAATACATCATGCTCAACATGGTTCTTGTAGGCAAGTTCTGTCTCGTAGATGCCGGAGGTGCTTGTGCCGATAATGACACCAACTCTGCTGCTACCATAACGCGCAACGGCATCCTGTACAGCATTTCTAAAACGACGTTCTTCGCAATCGAGTCCTGCCAGAGCAATGCGAGCATTGCGTGTATTATAGCCTTTTAACGCCTCGCTAAGCTCTGGCAAAGGGCCACTGATTTCGCCTGTAAAGGTTTGAAAATCGGGTTGGATCAGGCGCGGTGGTTCAAGGCAGCAGCGCTGTTCAAGCAGTGCATCCCTAAGCGCCTTGGTGCCGAAGCCGCAGGCGGTGACAGCAGTGTACGCAGTTATAAATACGGGTTGCATCCCATTTTCTCCCATCAATTTTCTAACGTCATGGCTACGTTTTCTGTCCGGTGAGGAGGAATCAGAAGTGGGCAGAGTAAGAATCCGAAAAAGACGCCTGGGGCGATGCTCCATGCCAGACTTTGCATAGCAGGATTCTCCGCCAACCCAAGCGAGGAGAAGGCCGCGATGGTGGTTAGTGCCGAAACAACGATGGCCTGATAGGTCAATCCCCTGTCACCAGCACGATTCTCAATAAAAAAGATGCCATAATCAACGCAGATAGCAACAGCGAGAAGCAGTCCAACAAGATGGAGTATGCCCATTGGCTGACCGGAGACCCCCCAGCCGCCAAGTACGATGGCTACTGAGACCATGGCGGGAAAGAGCGCACGCAGAGCGCTGATCAGGCTGCGGTAGCGCAGGGTTAGCAGTAGCAGAATGACCAAAGCCCCATATCCCAGTGCTTCAATCGCTTTGCTACGGTAGCTATTATTCATCTGATTGATCATATCCTTCTGACTCACATACTGTACATGTTTAATGCCAGCTAGCGCATTGCGTACTGCCGCAGCATTATGTCTCCCCAACCAGATATTCAGAATCGCTTGGTTATCGTTGATCAGGTACTGACCAGCGATATAACGATGCGCTGGCGAATGGCTGACAGCATCGATATCCAGTGTTGCTGTTTTTATTAAAGCCGGTTGTGCCAGTGCGGCACGCCGGAATCCGCTTGCTTCGAGCGCATCAAACCAGCTATCGATTGCCTGTGGCGTCATATGCGCTGAAAATGCCTTGATGTTTTGTTCCTGCAGCTTTTTCGAAGCCAGCCATGGGTAGAGCGAATAGCTCGCATCGAGATCCCCCCGATCTTGTAGCGGCTTTAACGCCCTGAGCGCCGCTTCGTTAGCCTGTAATGCTTGCTCCATCTCTCCAGCATGTACCAGAATGAAGCGACCTGGTTCGATGCTCTGCATGCGGCTGCGAATCTCCTTGTCTTTTGCCTTCAGCGTCTCCAGTGATGGCGACAGGCGACTGATATCATCCTGCCAGTTCATATCAATTACGCCGAAAATCAAAAGCAGTAGAGCGGCGGCCAGAACCAGAAACCGCAACCTTGAATCATCGGCAAAGCGCAGCCATCCCGAAAAAGAGAGGACAGGTTTCATCGAAGCGGTATACTTTTCGATGGCTCCAGGAAGAATAAAGCGGGCCAGCAGCAGTGCGGTGAGAATGCCGCTGCCGGCATAGAGTGCGATCTGCTGCATGCCTGGATAGCCGGTGAAGCTCAATGCCGAATAGCCGACAACGGTCGTCACCGCACTGAGCAGCAGACTTGGCCAGATGCGCCGACTTGATTCATCAGCCGGTCCATCCCTCCCGGCAATATGCACCATAGTATGAATCGGGTAGTCGACGCAGATACCGATCAACGTGGTGCCAAGCCCCAGTGTCAGCGCATGGATTTCACCAAACACAAGGGAGGTGGCGATGGTCGCCACTGTTGCCGAAGCTAGAAGCGTTAGTATGATGGAAGTGAGCGCGACTAAGGAACGGAATATCAGTAGAAAGAGTAGCAGCATCATCACCGTCGAAATGGTGCTTACCAGCTTTACATCCGCCTCCACCTGCTTCTGCACCGCCATGGCGAAGATCGGAACACCCGTCATTTCCAACTGGTAGCGGTTGCCATGCCACTCATTTATCTCGTTAAACAGCTGCTCGATCTTCTCTCGTAAGGGTCTCTGACGTGCTGTATCCAGACCAGCTGCTTCACTTTCGACAATCATTGTGGCGTGACGCCCAGGCTGACCCCCGACAGAGGAGAAGCGCTTAAGCCAGTTCGAGATCACAAACATCGGATCATCCGCTAGGATACGTTTAACCCACTGTCCCTGTGGCCCAAGAAGCCCCTCCAAAATCGCCCCTGCCTTGGACTCCATTGCATGGGGAGCAAAAAAGGCAGCCACATCGGTATCGGGGGTTAGCGAAAAGAGAGCATAGCGGTAGGGAAGGTAGAAGTTAATCAGAGCCATACTCTCTGCCTCACTCAGCCCCTCCTCCCAGACGCGCTCAATGCCATTAAGGCTGGCCAGCCGCTGTCGAAAAAGACCGGCTATCTCGTCTGGCCTCTGCGGTGACTGCGTATCGGAAATCGACATAAGGTAGCGGCGTGAGAGCTCGCCTGTCTGCATATTGCCAGCGATTAGTGCTACTTCTGACGAATCACCAGCCATAAAGAAAGCTGAAATGTCCGTCTTAATATTTGCCTGCCATACGGCGATGACCGCCAATAATGGTAGTGCAACTAGGAAAGTGAGGGTGCGCCAGTGCACGCCTATATCCCCTTCGCCTCTCTAATCAGCTGCTCGACCTGTTTCTGCGTTTCATCATTGAATGGCTGCTGGCTGAAAAACCATTCGCTGTAATCACCGTCGTATAATTCGGTCCTCATCCTCTCGGCTGCTTTGCCGTTTGGGCCGCTCAGAATAATATGGCTATACTGACTCTCTTCACCCCTCTTCGGAGCAAGTTCGATGTGCCACTCTCCCTGCTCATCGGAAAAAGCGATATTGAAATGTTTCTCCAGACTTTTTCGATCACCCTGGATGATCGGCATGATGAATGAAAAGCTCTTTTGTGCCATTGGGGCTGTTAGCATCATCGAACGACGAATGTTATGTTTCGGATTCAGCAGCCAGATGCGGGTGCGGTCGGCGACAAGAAGCTGTTTTTGTGGTGAGAGTTGGTTGATGATGAAACTGAAACCACTCAGATAGATTCGCCCCTCTGCCTGCCATACCTGGCTGAGGAGTTGCATATATCGCACCTCACGGTAATCAATTACCGTCTGCTGCTGTGCCGCTGCGCGTCCAAGTACGCTATCGAGCGTCTCTGTTGCTGCGGCTGTTGATATCGGAATAAGTCCGACAAGGCAGGCTATCGGCAGAATTAGTTTATCCAGAAATCGCATCCACCACCTCATCAGGCACGTTCAGTAGCAGGTTACCTTCCACCTTGCATACTGCCTGCTTGGTATAGCCGTAGGCAAAACGATCACCACCTATCTCGTCTCGGATGACATAGGAGATTTTAATATAGCTCTGCCACTCGCTGAACACCGCCTCGACCACTGTCCTCTGCCCATATCCAAGTGGCTGAACATATCTGCACTGGCTTTCGATGACCGGAAAGATATAACCCAGTTTTCGTACGTTGGCGATATCGAGATTCCGGCTGCGGTAGAGGGCTGTGCGTGCCAGTTCAAAATATTTATAGTAATGGCCGTGCCAGGCAATACCGAGGATATCGATATCATGGAACGGCACCTCCAGCTGAACGCTCACGCCACCACTCATGATTCACGCTTCCAGTAATCGTAGAAATTAAACCAGTTATAGGGATAACGGCGGCAGAAGTGCTCCAGTCGCTCAGCATATCGTTGTACATATCTGTTCAGTGCCTGCTGCCGGTTATTGCGTGGTAGTTCGATGCGTTCTGCCACACGCTCCAGGTAGCTGTCATACTGGCAGTGCCCCGAAAGCAGTCCAAAAAAACTGTAGACTGGACAACCAAGAATATGGGCGATCAGAAACGGTCCTGCTGGAAATTCGGTCTCCTCGCCGAAGAAGCGCGCCGTTGCTCGTTTCTCGCCGATGCCTACCCGGTCGGTTAGAATGGCAAGCACACCGCCCGCCTCGACTACTTCCCGCATGTGGAAGATAGCATCAGGTGAGGTAGGATCGATAATACGCGTTGAGAGTTCCGGGTTGAGTTCGTCTAAAATCGTTCGAATCTTCTGTGAGCCTGCGAAGTAGGCAACCATATACACATCTAACCCCACCTTCTCCCGCACCAGCACCTTTATCGCCTCGAAACTGCCCAAGTGTGATCCGAGCAGGATGATGCCACGCCCCCGCTTATGTTCTTCGATTAACATGTCACGCCCGGTAGCATTGACTTGGTAACGGTCACTATTGCCCGAAAGAATGTAGATCCGGTCCAGCAGTGTTTCGGCAAAGCAGAGCAGTTGGCGGAAGTAGTCGAGCCAGCTACTTTTTCCTTTTACCTTCTTGTAAAACTTTAGCGACGCTGTGCGTGTATCTGCTGAGGTGAAAAAGAAATAAGCGCTAATCGGATAGAGTAGGGGGCGGATGACACCATGACTGGTATGGCGGCAAAGAAACAGTATCAGCCGCATCGACCAGAGCGAACCGCGCTCCTTTTTTGCAACCCACTTACTCATTGGATTGACGCACCATCATATTGAGAAGCCTGAATGGTGCTTGCAGCAACAGTCGGATATGAACCCAGGTGTGGCGCACATTGTCGTTGATCATCCGAAAATGGGAGATTCCACCCTCTTCGGGTGAGAGGTAACGAATCTTTGTTGGAATCTGTTTCAGAGGTATCCCGGCCCAGTATGCCCGGATCATCACCTCAGGATCGAAACTCATGCAAGGGTCCATCTGCCCCAAGCGGCAGATGGCTGCCACCGGATAGGCCCGAAAACCGCACATTGCATCGGGCACGTTCCAGGTGCCCATCTCCAGTGCGATCATTGCCTGCGTCAGTTTGCGCCCATGTTTGCGAATGGCTGGAATATCATCATCGAAAACCGGCTCCCCAAGCAGCAGCGCCTTTGGATGGTTCTTGATCTCCTGCAGGAACTTGGGCAGATCGTCGAGGTTGTGCTGTCCGTCGCCATCGATCTGGATGAGGTGGCTAAATCCTCTCGCATGGGCACAATGCAATCCATACTGGACAGCTACCCCCTTGCCACGATTATTTGGATGGTGATGCACATCGATTCTTTCAGGAAACTGTTGCTTCAGCTCTTCGACAATCGTTTCTGTGCCATCGTTGCTACCATCGTCAACAATAATAACCAAATCAAGCTTCTCAAGCAGTGCCTTTACAACTCTGGCAATGGTCATATGATTGTTATAGACGGGAATAAAACCGCAAACCCTTTCACTCATATAACAGAAGTCCTGTAGCTAACCTTGCCTTTTGTAACTGTTTCGCCGTTGCAACGTATCATGAAGTTGGCACAATTTTCACCTATTGGCGTCAGTTCGACACTGAGTATTGAATCGGGACCGACAGGGCACAGGAACTTAGCCGCTGGAATGGCAGTAATTGTATAGGCGCTGCCGTGCATCCGTGAAACAGTCTCGGCTAATAGCGATAGCTGTAGCACCGCTGGATAGACCGGAAAACCGGGAAAATGGCCTTTAAAACAGGGATCGTCACAATCAACCTTAAAACGCTGCGTTAAAGGCTTATCCATGATCAAGACTCTTTCCTGAATAATGACATCAGCCGCTCTTGACGCAGTTTACCATTCTCTTCGCGAGGAAGGCTCCTAACAATAACAATGCGGCGAGGATGTTTAATATTATCGAGTTCCGATGCCAAATGTGCTCGGATATTGCGAACGCTGATGCCTTCTGCTTCATCGGTCGCCACAGCAGCCCAGATCGCCATGTTACGAATATGCCCCTGCACAGGTACAGCTGCGACAGCTGCGTCTACTACCCCTGAACATCGTTTTAGCGCCTCCTCGACGATCAGTAACGAAATTCGACGGCCAGCAATCTTGACGATGGAGTCAGAGCGACCAAGCAGCTGAAAACCGCCATCGCCTACTGTCATCAGATCCTGAGTTTGAAACATGGCACCCTCATCCTCATGTATAAAAGGGGAGGCGACACGCAGTAGTCCATCATGGTTCTGTTCAATATTCACGCCGGAAAATGGTCTCCAGAGAGGATTAGCAATCTGCTGGCGCTGCGCAATGATACCTGTCTCGCTGGAGCCGTAGATTTCGATGATATCGCGTCCACACTGCGCATACCACCTCTTGGCAACCTCCTCATCGAGTCTATCTGCCGAGGAGATAACCGATAGATTGCTACAGGAAATCTGCTGTACCAACAGTGCCCGCAGATGCACTGGCACGGTAACTAGGATGCGGGCTTTGTTCGTGGTAATCGCCTCGGATACCTCATCGGCATGCAGCGGACACTCATCCACCATTGGTATTCCCAGTACCCACGGTAAGATGATCGAGAAGGTCAGTCCGTAGAGGTGATATGTTGGTACACTCGCGAGCAGCGGACCTTCGGGAAGTGCAAGCGAAGATTTGAGTGTCTCTGCTTCAGAGAAGAGGTTTCCGATGGTTTTTCGCACCGGTTTAGGCTGTCCAGTGGAGCCCGATGTATAGAGGGTTACTGCAATGGTATTGGCTTCAAATCGCAACTCATATTCGCCACTATCAGCTTTGGCGTTTGTCGACTTATCGGCAAGAAACCCATCCGTCAGTTCGGCGGCAACGATATGCTGGTCCCTGATCCTTTGCAGGCTTATCGCATGCAGGTTGGGTGGCAGGACAATCTGTCTGCCGCTACGCCATGCAGCAAGGAGCGCCACCGAAAACTCGTAGCGCCCATTGCAGGTAAGCAGTAGAACACCCTCTTCATTTGGAATAAGCCGACAGGCTGTCTCGATATCCTCAAACAGGCGGGATGGATAGATTGGCCTTCCCCCACACAATGCAAAAGGGTTCATCCCATTAAAACGTAGGTTAACCCACGCATCTTCTGACCATGTGGACGCCACAAGAGTCACTTGCTACCCCAGACTGTGCGGCCGTTTTTAACGATGTTAATCATGCTCTGCTTCAGCGACGGCACCTCCAGCCATGGATAGCGAATACGACGCCAGATGTATTCAGAAATCATCATCAAACCCAGCAGCAGATAGATTATCCCTCCATTATAGAGTGCCCAGAGAGAATTTTCCGCCCACACTGCAAGTGCCGTACAGAGTAGAATGTTGATCGCAAAAAAAGCCGACCAAACACGTGTCACATTGCGCGTGTAAGTCACGATCTCTGGCGGCATATCGGGAAAATCGAGCCGTGCGAAACGCTCAATTAAAGATGATTCGGTATGCAGACTCCCATAAAAGGCGATAAACATGCTGATATGTACAAGCACTGGAATTATCTTGGCACTGATATCCTGGAATAGGATGGCACCGCCAAATAACACCATAGCCAAGGCCACAAATAGCAATGCCTGTTTCCCACCGCCCATGGCTCGACGGATGAACAACACTCCGAAAAGTAAGGAAAAGACCCACGATATCCCATTATTGATCGCCAGGTAGGTCAGGAGCGGATAGCCCAACACCACTAGGGTGGCTATTACAGATTGTAGGGCTATTTTTTTCAAGTGGAACTATCGCACACGATTTTCTTCAATGTACTT
The DNA here is from genome assembly GCA_037382065.1 of Candidatus Thiodiazotropha sp. Taxonomy (GTDB): domain Bacteria; phylum Pseudomonadota; class Gammaproteobacteria; order Chromatiales; family Chromatiaceae; genus Thiodiazotropha. The sequence goes on from JARRQF010000015.1 coordinate 12,431, forward strand.
GGCAAGAGCAGCAAGCGAGGTAAAAATCTCGGTATTCCGGCTATCGCCAGATTTAATCTTGATGCCGTACTTTCTCTCGATTACGATAGCGAGTTCAAGCGCATCGATTGAATCTAAACCCAGGCCATCCACAAAAAGGGGTTCATCATCTTTGATATCCTCAGGCCTAACGTCTTCAAGGTTCAGCTCTTTGATCAATAGCTCCCTCAGTTCATCCAGCATGATTGCCTCCAACCATTAATTCGGGTGCCGATCATATCTGTTTACGGATCACAAAAAAACCCGCTATATTTCGGCACTACCATATTTCGTACTGTCTTTCTATTTAAAGAATGGCGTTTAATTTTTATCGGTTAGGTTCATCACTCAGCGACTGAATTTAATTCTCAGCTAATTTTTTAGGCTTGTCATGTCTTTATCTTCAAGTTTCCCGTCTTTCTTAAGCCACCATCCTCAATAATGCGCTAATAATAGAAAAATTCCCATAGAGAAGGGCCATTGCTTGCGAACCGCGCCTTGATCTGAGCTATTCTTGTAGCCCTGAGTCTCGGAATACTTATGGTCTGATTAGTACAAACAGGCATGGTGAGGCGGCGAGGATGTCAATTTGGAAGGTGACAGCTTAGCCGTTAATCTCAAAGTGGCCGCTATCAATGTAGTTTTTTTATGAACTAGGGTTCTACAATGACACATTTGCCAATGTCTCTTTAGACGTGTTACTGTTCTCGAGAGATAAAATGTAACCAAGCCAAGGGAGCTGGCAATGACAATATTACACAAGCAACAGATATTTCTTGAAGAAACCACCTCTATAACCCCAATTATCACGGCTGTCCCTCTGTGTGGGCAGGAGATGTTTTGTTAACTAACTAGTTGTAACTACTACATTGTAGAGACTGGGTAGTGGAAAAGCTCAAGCAGATGGCTGGGGGTTCTCTAATCTGCACTTATGTAGTGTCTCATAACCTACCTACTGAATTGATCATAGAAGCGCATCGAAATGGAGTGAGATGGAGTCGTTACGCGCTGGATCACCCTCTACAAACCAAACTCTACAGGTTACTCCTATCAGGATGACATAAAGATATCTTTTCCGAAGATATTGAGATGATTAGAGGGACTCTAATGAAAATAAAATCAACCAAGCTGCTTATCACGGCTTTCTGTGTGCTATCACTAATGCTATTGGATGGTTGTGGTGGCGGTGGTGGCGGTGGTGATGGTGGCACTTCCGAATTTAATGGTAGCACCAACGCGTTGGTAATCGAAGAGCGCCATATCTCGCACGAAGATACACGGCCCACGATGGATGCCATTGCTGCAGGCCTCGACCCGTATGCCACGCTGATCGATGACACTTTTCATTGCCATAACTGGAATGATCCTGAATTCAGTGAGGCTGATATGTTGATCATCGTTTCCGGCAACAGCTATTCCACATCAGCTGGATCCGGCACTATCCAAGCGATCGTCGGAAACGACGATTACGATATTGAGTTTCGCGGCGGTCCCCTGGATGGCGAAGCGGTACAGGTATATTTCGATAGTGCTGGGCAGTATTTTTATATCTCGCCGGGGAATCGGCCAGCCAGTTGTTATCAGAGCGGTGCTAGTGAAGTCAGAGCGCAGTTAAGCTTCAAGCGTGCAGATGTAAACATTGGTGACTATACCTGTAGGGATACCAATACCGGTAAGGAGGTCACTCTGGTCATTTCAGATAATGGACGCTATTCGCTAGGTAATACTCAGGGTAGTTGGCAGGTCATCGCAAGCATCAAGAACTTTGAAACCACGGTTGCATTCAGCGATGGTGCGCTCGGGGGGGCGGAAATCGGCTATTATGAAAGCGATGACAGTGGCATAAGTGAATTTGGCTACGTGACGACACAAGCCGATGGTCTTTTTGATAATGGACTTTCAAAGGGGCCGTCGAAACTGAATTGCTGGCACCTTGATGCACCGGTAGCTAATCCGGTCTACGGCGCACAGGAGGCACCGCTACCCACGCCACCTGCCGTTGCCATTTCTGGTCGCTATGTGCGCTCAGTCCATATATCGGATGTAATGGATGAGAAACACACGGTGAGTCATTTCTGGTTTGATGCAAACGGGTATGCGTATCGAGGCCACACACCAAGTATCGGATTGGACTGCAATCGCACACGACCGAATGGTCTGCCTTTTTGCGATACCTATCAATTTGATGGCAGTACGCTCAAATTTTTCTCATCACTCGGGAATGAAGTCGCAAGTTACTCGGCGGTCGCCGAAAACGGGCAGCTTACAGTGATTGGTGGCTACAACGCCATACCTGTGCGCCTTGCTACTGCTGCCGATCTTTCAGGCGTCTGGACGAATCTTCGGTGGTGGAACTTCGGCTGTATGGGAGGATACTGTGACAATGGCTATAAAGAGCTTGCCTATGCTTTCAATGACACATTGCGATTTCTCTATACCACCGATGGTGTCTCAACACTGGGGGTCGATTATACCTCCAGTGGTCTTGGTTCTACCTTTGTATTCGGAGACACTGATCTGGATATGGCAGGCCAGGCAAGCATCAGTGGAACCACAATGACATTGGTATACGACACCGGATATCAGACGCGGCATTTTGCCGTGATGATGAACGATGGGCATTTGGCTATTGACGAACTGGCGTACTATTTGAAATAAAGTATTGATTAAAATTCACTCTTGCACATAGAAGTAGTGCCAAGGCTGGTTTTCACTCGCCTCTTGCAGGCTCTTCATCAGTATCGGTGACGGTATGGCTTCTTGAGGAAAGATGTTTTCCAATAACAGTAGAAAGCGGCCACAACCTGCGCTTTGTCGCCAGTTGTATCGTTGCGGGCTCTGGCGGTGGGCGCAATGGGGGCATTTTGCCTGATAGTTATTTGGGGTCGCTTTCCAGGCCTCCATGATGGGTCGCCAATCTGGGATGCGTTTTCGGCACTTTTCACAGTGTGGTGGGGTGGTGTTCCTACCCCAGAGAAATAGGGGTTTAGGGTAGGGACCAGATACCTTCAAGTGGCAAAAGGGTTCGCCGGAAGAGGTGGGTTCGAGCTGAATTGATGGCGAGCAGCCCATAAAATCAATTAGCCAGATAAACTTCTCCCCCGCCAGAAATTTATCTGCGTCACTCCCTAATTGACCAGAAATCAACCCAATCTCCTGCAGTCGTTTCAAAAGTACTGTCGGGTGGCCTGGTGTGACACCGGCGTCTATTGGCGTCAGAACCAGGCGTCCAGTATGTAATCGGGTCACGGCTGGGCTTGTGGAGGCGATGGTTCGGCTTTGTAGAGGGGGACAGCGGTAATGCTGTTCTTTGGTGAGCCGTCGACCAGTTTGTCGCTGTAGGTCATATATACCAGTGTGTTGCGTTTGTTATCGTAGAAACGGACGACTTGTATGGTCTTGAATAGTATCGAGGTGCGTTGCTTGAAGACCTCCTCACCATCACGGGACTGATTGAGGATATCACCTGGCAGATTAACGGGACCGGTCTGCCGGCAGGCGATGGAGGCGTCAGACGTGTCTTCAGCAATGCCGATGGCCCCTCCTACTCCTCCGGTCTTGGCTCGGCTGAGGTAACAGGTAACGCCGGGAACCGCAGGATCGTCAAAGGCCTCAATGACGATTTTATCGTTGGGACCAAGCATGCGGAATTTGGTGTTAACCTCGCCAAGCATTTCGGCTTGGAGTGAGCTTGTGACGAGGCAGAGGAGTATCAATTGGAAAAGTCGGTTGTACATAAGCTGATCATTTGTTGGAGACATGAGTGAGTATGATACGCATTTTTAGGGAGGAGGGTAGTGAAGTTGGCACTCAGTTAAGCAGAAGGTGAATCGGGACCACCTTTCGTTGACCGCTCCATTCTATAGCTTCGATGATCATCCTAAAAAGATCAGATGGACAGCGTGAAGCGTGCTATTCACGCTGTCGCGTGATTCACCCAAGAGGTGACCATAACCATCGAAGCTATTTTCTTTAAAATCAGAAACCTGCTATTAGAATGGAGCGGTCAACTGATTTTTTTAGGTTTAATCCGCTTTTCATGGCGTGGCTTTTGGGGCTAGTTTGATTTTAATCAACACTTAGTATAATGAGAGAGATAGTCAACTGTGCTGTAGGAGTAGAAATGGGTATTGATGAGCTTGACAGTCGGCTGCTAGGACATTTGAGTCGATTGTATGGTGATGAACGTGCAACAGACTTGTTGCCAAGAGTGCATGATTTAATTAATCGGCATATCGAACTGCGACAGGGTCAGCGTCTTGAGAGACCACGTTGGAATGAGAAGGATAGTGTTCTCATAACCTATGGTGATAGCGTGCAATATCCTGGAGAAGACCCATTACCTTCTCTGAAAACCTTTCTCGACCGTCGTCTGGATGGGGTGTTCAGCCTGATTCACATCCTGCCCTTCTTTCCATTTAGTTCGGACGACGGCTTTTCTGTATCAGATTTTCGTGCTGTCGATCCACGGTTGGGTGATTGGGAAGAGATCCAGGCAATTGGCGAACGCTTTTCATTGATGTTTGATCTGGTGCTGAATCATATGTCGCGGGAGCATCTCTGGTTTGTTAATTTTATTCATGATGAAGAGCCAGGCCGTGATTATGTCATCGAGGCCGATCCTGAAGATAATCTCACCATGGTAGTACGTCCCCGTAGCTCACCACTGCTAAGCCGGGTTCGAACCCCGCTTGGGTTCAGGCATGTTTGGGCGACCTTTAGTAATGATCAAATTGATCTTAACTATGCCAATCCAGAGGTACTGTTTGAGTTTATCGATATACTACTCACTTATGTGCGGCTTGGTGCCCGTTCGATACGACTCGATGCGGTGGCCTATCTTTGGAAAGAGATTGGCACATCATGCATCCATCTGCCGCAGACTCATGAAGTAGTCAAATTATTCAGGACACTCTTGGAGCTGTTAGAGCCAGGTGCCATTTTGCTTACTGAGACCAACGTGCCGCACCAGGAGAATGTCAGTTACTTCGGTGTCGGTGATGAAGCGAACATGGTCTATCAGTTCAGTTTACCACCACTTATTCTGCACGCTATCTATCGCCAGACCGATGAATATCTGACTCCTTGGGCACGTTCTTTAGAGCAAGAGACCCACCCCAAAGGGTGCACCTATCTCAATTTCACCGCCTCACATGATGGTATCGGCCTGCGCCCATTGGAGGGGTTGGTGCCGGATGAGGAGGTGAATGAAATGGTCGAGGGGATGCGCAAGCGGGGTGGATATGTTTCTATGCGTGCCACTTCTGAAGGTAGGGATCGCCCCTATGAGTTGAATATCAGCTATTTCGATGCCTTTCGTGGTGAAGACGAGGATGATCCCTGGCATATTTCCCGATTCTTACTCTCACAAACACTGCCGCTCAGTATGCAGGGCATACCTGCTGTCTATTTTAATGCCCTGGTAGCAACGGAAAACGATCCTCTGGGTGTAGAGCGTACTGGCATGACTCGCAGTATCAATCGACGTAAATGGGATGGCTCAGAACTGGAGCGCCTGATTGACTATCCTTTAAGTGAGTCGGGACAGGTATTTCCTGAATATATTCGTCGACTTCGTATCCGTCGCGGTATCCGCGCTTTTCATCCTGATGCGCCTCAACGGGTAATTGATCTTCACACTGGGGTTTTCTCTTTAGAGCGTGTCAGTCTGGATGGCAAGGAGAGGGTTTTGGCACTACATAATCTGACCGAAAATTCCATAACGATTCCCTACGGGGAGTTGCTGGAAAAGAACAAGCGATGGTTCGATGCTTTACATCAGATGGTTCCTGATCTCGACCAGAACGGTTTGCGTCTGAGGCCCTATCAGTCTGTCTGGCTGATGCCTAAGGCGCGTGCAGGTAAGCCTATTTGAATCTGTGAAACCGTCTCATAATCCTTCACTTTCAACTTCCTGGCTTCTCCAGCTCACACTTCACAAGCGCCTTGCTTAAGTGCGACATGATATGAAAGTGATCTAACAATCGTAAACGTTTCTCTACTCGATTTTTTATCATCACTATTTATGCAAACAATTCTGAGCGTCATCGCACAACTTAGTGCTTATATAAAGTAGCCTGACTAAAGTGTGACTCGTGTATATGTTTCAAGGGTGGGTATTGAGTAAGATGAGGCAACTTAAATCAGGCAGTCATTGTGCCTTGGTTAGAAGCGGTTCATAACCCTTCACTTTCAACTCCCTGGCTTTTCCAGCTCACACTTCATCAAATGTCTTACTTAAGTGCGACATGATATGAAAGTGATCTAACACATGTATCGCTTGCCCTATTTTTTGGCAATTACCTTTCGATTTTTTTATGCGAATAATTCTGAGAACCATTGTACAAGTTAGTAAGTCGTTCGTATTTAAACGGTGAAAATATAGTTTACAATTTATGTAAAGAAACCTGAAAAAAAGTGTGACTCGTGTATATGTTTCAAGGGTTGGTATTGAGTAAGATGAAGCAATAAATAATGAAAAACCATTATTGACAAGGCTTGTCTAGTTGGCTGGCAATGAATAGCAATAGTGTGTAATTAAGTGTTCTTTGTATGTTCAGTTTTAAACTACTTTAATACAGACTTGCTTTGATTGGCCGTCAAAAATAATAAACAAACAGGAGTCATCGATGCATCCCAGGTTTCTTATGACACGGCCTATTTTGGTCTGTGCACTTGCTTCTCTCGGTATACTCACTATTTCACCACCTGCTTTCGCAACAAGCACTAATCTTAGATTGTGGCAATCAACCTATCCTGATTCAAAAGCAGATGACAATCTTGAAGATCCATGCGCCTTATGCCACACAGACAGTAAAAGCCAGCTTAATGGCTATGGCTCAGACTATCTTCAGGGCGGTAACGATTTCAGCGCGATTGAATCGCTGAATTCCGACGGCGATCCGGCAGAGACTTCAAACCTACAGGAGATCGAGGCCAATACTCAACCTGGCTGGACCGAAGGTGACAATAACATCATTAAAAACACCGCTGGTAGTCCCGTCTCCTCAAATGAACCACCGGCTACGCTGACAACCGGTATGCTGGATCTCTTGATGAATCAGCCACCGGTTGCTGATATCGGCGGACCCTATGCTGGTACACAGAATGTCACAATTAATTTTGATGCTTCCGATTCATCTGATGGTGACGGCAGCATTGCGAGTTTTGCATGGGATTTTGGTGATGGCAGCAGTGGTAGTGGCGCTACTGTTACTCACACTTATACAACAACAGGCACCTATATGGTGACTCTAATCGTAACCGATGATGCTGGTGACAATACTATTGCTACGGCATCGGTTACTATCGGCGAGGGTAATCAGCCACCGTTAGCCGACGCCAAAGGACCATACACCACATTGGTGGGTGAGATGGTTAAACTCGATGGCAGCGGCTCTTCCGACTCGGATGGTTCCATCGTCAGTTACGACTGGAGTTTTGGTGACGGCGAAAACGGTACTGGTGCAAGCCCATCCCACACTTATCGCGAGAAAGGTACTTACAATGTCACGTTGACTGTTACCGACGATGGTAATGCGGTCGATTCAGCAATGACATCAGTCATGGTTGATCCCAGCAATCAAGCCCCAACCGCAGATGCGGGCGGCCCCTATAATGCCAGTGTGAATAAGGCATTGATGTTCGATGCCAGTGGCTCCAGTGATGCTGATGGCGAGATCAGTAGCTACACCTGGAACTTCGGTGACGGCAGCATGGGTACAGGTGCCAAGCCAACTCATACCTATACAACAGCCGGTAGCTACAATGTTAAATTGAGTGTGAGCGATAATGAGGGTGCGAATGGTGCAGCTACGACTACTGCAACCATCGGTGACGTGGATAAACAAGCGCCAGTTGCGGCAGCCAATGGCCCCTATTCTGGTAGCGTAAACATGGCACTCTCTTTCAGCAGTGCAGGCAGTGACGATCCTGATGGATCTATTGCCACTTATGCCTGGGATTTCGGTGACGGAGGAACTGCGAATGATGCCAACCCAACGCATAGCTATATGGACGCAGGAACCTACAATGTCACGCTGATACTAACAGACAACGATGGCAATATGGACTCGGCCTCCACAAAGGCGGTTATTGGTGTGGGTAATTTATCGCCGGTAGCCAATGCCAAGGGTCCCTATAACGCGAAAGTCAACACTGCCATGCAATTCGATGGAAGTGGTTCAGAGGACCCAGATGGTTCTATCGCTGCCTATGACTGGGACTTCGGTGATAACACCACAGGTTCAGGTGTCAATCCATCACACACATACACCAATGCCGGAACTTACAATGTCACACTGACCGTCTATGACGACAGTGGCAGCATGGATTCGGTTGCGACAACAGTAACGGTTGCTGGTTTGGATGGTGGAAATAACAATCCAGCTAGTGACTCTGTTGGTTCTGCGGTCTTTACCAAAATTGGTGATTGGGGGGCAAGCTTCCAAAGTGAAGTGAAAGTTGTCAATGATGGGGCAGCCAAGATAGGAAATTGGAGGATCGCTTTTGATGCTGACTTTGAGATTGTTAACCTTTGGAATGCCAAAATAATTTCTCATTCTGATAAGAGCTATGTCATTGAGTCAGCTGGTTGGAATAAAGCGATAGCTCCAGGTAAAGAGGCGAGGTTTGGTTTCATAGGCAAAGGCCCAAGTAGCCAGATGGCAACGGATATTAAAGTGCTCGACATAAGTCGCGCCTATCCGACGAAAGCAGGGGATAACAATACCTCTCTTAATGTGACGATGGCGAATGTCAATGATTGGGGGAGTGCTTTCCAAGGTCTTACGACACTGAAGAATAGCGGAAGTGATGCGCTGACTGGTTGGACACTGAGTTTTGATGCCAGTTTTGATATACAGCAGATATGGAACGCTAAAATTGTCTCTCACACCGGTAATAACTATGTTATTGAAGATCCTGGATGGAATAATAGTATCGCGCCGAACGGGCAGGTAAGTTTTGGGTTTATTGCCTCACCGGGCGGCTCCACTATGCCAACCAGGTTTACTTTAAACGGAAGCGATTCGGATTCGACTCCAACACCAGCACCAGCACCCGATCCAATGCCTGCACCCGATCCAATGCCTGCACCCGATCCAATGCCTGCACCCGATCCAATGCCTGCACCCGATCCAATGCCTGCACCCGATCCAATGCCTGCACCTGATCCAATGCCTGCAC
>JARRQF010000016.1:0-21508 GCA_037382065.1 Candidatus Thiodiazotropha sp.
TGCGCTGCAGACACCATCACTAGAGAAGGGGGTGGTGGTTTATGAAACAGAGACAGAAGAGGCGCTGGCGAACATCTGGTCGGAGCTGCTGGGTGGCGGCATTTTCGCGCCCCACGAGCATTTCTTTGAGGTTGGGGGACACTCACTATTAGGGGTAAGGCTGGTGGCGCGGGTGCGTGAGCAGTTTGGTGTTGAACTGCCCCTGCGCGCAGTTTTTGATCAAGCTAGCTTGGCTGGCATGGCCCAAGTGGTTGATCTACTGCGCAGGGATAACGAGGGAGGAGAGGATCGTGTTGGGCCGATCAGACAGCGTTCCAGGCGATTAAGTACAAGGGGAGAAAAAACCGAATGAACAGAAGTGGAAATGATCTGGGAATTGATTGGGGCTGTGATACAGGAACTGAGTTCATCACCGAGCCAGACCTCCCGCTCTCCTCCATTCAGATGGGCATACTGGCTGAGCAGTGGGTTGATCAAAAGACCACTCGCTATAATGTCCCCGTCGCCTTCTCCTTGCGCGGGATAGTCGATGTCGAAGCACTACGGGGAGCATTGGCACGACTGGTTGCGCGCCATGAAATACTGCGTACAGTCTACCTTGATAGCGATAAGGGACCGATTCAGGCAATCGCCCCAGAGTTGCCCGATCTGCTGCGCCGTTACCCTGTTGATGATGAGGCGGAACTTGTCGTTGCCGCCCATGCTGAGGCGGCGCACATATTCGATCTCTCCACCGAACCGCCCCTACGTATGGCATTGCTAGAAGCCAGCACGACGCTTTCCGCTCTGGTACTGGTTTTTCATCATATCGCGGTGGATGGCTGGTCTATCCGTCTTTTGCTCGACGAATTGACGCGATTCTATAACAGCAGCATCGCGGGAGAGATCGATGAGCTACCCGAGGTGGCGCTACAGTACGCCGACTGGAGCGCTTGGCAGCAGGAGCGATTGGCGAAGGCGGATGCCGAGTGGGCCTGCTCTCTTGAGGCAAAGCGCTTGGCAACATTGCCGCTGGATCTTGGTCTGCCTCAACGGGCTGCGCGACCAGGAGAGCCTGATGCAGAGATGCTGACCTTTCTCCTTAACCAGGATCTGGTGGCCCGTATTGAGGAGCGGGCCAGTAGCGAGGGGGTAACCCCCTACGCGCTATTGGCGGGTGCCTACTTATTGGTCATCGCGGGACTCACCGACCACAAGCACCTGGCTCTCGGTACTCCGGTGGCGCTGCGTGAGCATGGCGAACTGCATGGTACCGTAGGATGTTTTATCAATACCTTAACCCTGACGCTCGAACTCGACCCTTGTCTATCGAAAAGTGCCTATTTGCGTCAAGTGCGCGACGCAGTATTGAGCGCACTGGATGGCCGCGAAGTCCCATTTGAGCGAGTTATGCGCCAGTTGGCCCAGCGACGCGGTGGCGAGGCGCAGGTGGTACGTACCTTCTTTAACTTCGACGATGCGTGTATTAAGCCACCTGCATTTACTAGGCTTGAAGTATCGCCGATCACATGCGACTACGGCACTGCGAAGTTTGATCTGATGCTCTCTTTGGTGCGGGTGGCGGAGGGGATTCGTGCCGGTTTTGACTATGCTGTCGGTGTATTGGAGCCGGAGATAGCACACCGTGTGCCGGAGCGCTTCCGTGCTGCAGTCAGCTGGCTGTGTCATGAAGCTGCATTACCCTTGGGTTGCTTTAATATAGTGGATAGTTCAGAGGCGGCGACCCTGCTTGCCCTCGGACGTGGCGAGACCTACCGGCCGCCAGCTTTGACCTTAGATGAGGCGGTGTTGCGAATGGCGGCGAAGGCACCAACTCAGATGGCGCTGGAGGCGCCAGATGGAGAGCTTAACTTCTCGGCTCTTGGGGAAGCGGCTGAGGCGCTAGCAGATCAGTTGGCCAACGTGGGAATTGGTCGTGGCGATCGGGTACTCATCCTGCTTCCTCGAAGCACAGCTCTGCCTGTAGCTATGCTTGGTGTGATGCGGGCTGCTGCGGCCTATGTGCCGCTGGAGACTCATCTGCCAGCTGTGCGTTTGGGGAAGATCATTGAAGATGCCCGTCCTGCAGCGATCCTCTGTACATCAGCACAGCGACAATGGGTGGCTGAAGTGCTTAGCGGCACAGGGGCTGAACCAGCCCTATTCGAGGCCTCAACTACCGATTTTCGTCTGATAGGTGGTGGAGGCGCACCGCAGATGCGTAGTCGCGCCACACCAAATGACCTTGCCTACATGATCTATACCTCTGGCTCGACAGGGCTCCCCAAGGGGGTCATGGTGCCCCACCGAGGGGTCATGAACTACCTCTCCTGGGCTCTGGAGAGCTACCAGGTGGCAAAGGGTAAGGGAGCTCCTGCTCTCACCGCCACCGCCTTTGATGCCACTCTGCTCCCATTTTGGGCACCCTTGCTAGCGGGTCGCCCGCTGCATCTATTACCAGAGGAGGGGGCACTGGAGGTTCTCGCTGAGCGGCTGACCCATAGCGGTGGTTATGGATTTATCAAACTTACCCCCGTCCACCTCGATCTGCTCGCAGAGCTTTGCCCAGTGGCAGATCAGCGAGTGGAAAGTGGCTTGCTGGTAGTAGGGGGGGAGGCGCTTAGCGTCGCCTCGGCAAGGGTTTGGCGTCAGGCTGCTCCCGCGCTACGCATTATTAATGAGTATGGTCCCACCGAGACCGTGGTGGGATGTGCCGCATACGAGGTGGTTGACCTATCTGCCGAAGATACCGGGGTGCCCATTGGGCGGGCTATCTGGAATACGCGCCTCTACGTGTTGAACCGCCGACTCGACCTGCTTCCCACGGGGATGCCGGGAGAGCTCTATGTGGGAGGTGCGGGGGTGGCCTGGGGTTATTGGAATCAGCCAGCTCTTACAGCCCAGCGATTCCTTGCCGACCCCTTTAGTGAGCATCCTGGTGCCGTGATGTACCGCACTGGCGACCGGGTGCGTTTTCGCGATGACGGCAATCTGGAGTACTTGGGCCGAGTGGATGATCAAGTAAAGATTCGTGGTTATCGCATTGAGCTGGCAGAGGTGGAGGTAGCACTGCGCACCCTAGATGGAGTACGGCAGGCTGCCGTGGTGGCAAAGGGAGAGGGAAACGAACGGCGTTTGGTCGCCTTCCTGGTCGGCGATCTCGCGCCGAAGGCATGCCGTGCTGCCCTGGCCCAGGTGCTACCACCATACCTAATACCAGACCTTATTCTTGCACAGGACGAGCTGCCTCTTACATCCAACGGCAAGCTCGATCGTGCGAAACTGGCGGCATTACCGGTGAAGATGGAACAGACTACCCGTGAGCAGGAAAGGCCCCATAATGTCGCTATCGGAGTAGATCCGCTACGCCTCGAAGCACTGGTTAGCTTGTGGCGTATCGTGCTGAAACAAGAAGAGGTTAACGCCTATACCGACCTCTTTGCTTCAGGAGCCACCTCGCTGGATGCTATTCGTCTTATTGCACGCCTTAAGCGAAGTTATGGTGTGACGCTCAGTTTTGCCGAACTGACCGCCACAGCCACCCCAGCGGCACTGGCCGCACGATTGTTTGGAAAGGAGTCTGAGCCAGAAACATTAGCAACCGTGCTAAAGATATTGCGTGCAGTTCTTGATTACCCAGCCCTGGCCCCCAATGAGGCGTTTTTCGCTGCTGGTGGCACCTCCCTCCATGCTGTCAGGGCAGTCGTTCGCCTTAAACGGGCTCTGAATCGTGAACTACCTGCCAACCTGGTGCATACCGGTGGCAGCGCACAGGGTATCGCAGCGTGGCTGGCTGCTGAAGATAGCTCAATATCGGTGGATAGGGGACCAGCGAGGCAACTGGGTGAAGGTGAGTCGCCGATTGCTTCGCCGTGCGAGGTTCAGTTTTGGCTTGAGCAGAAGATGGGGGGCGGCGGCAGCGCCTATGTGATTCAGACGGCTATACGCCTGATTCTGGACAATCCTAAGGTGAATCTGGCATCTGCTTTCGAAACCCTTGCTGACCGCCATCCACTGCTGAGAACTCGCTACCTGGACGCAATAGGGGCACCAGAAATAGGCATCGATGCCGTGGGCTCCATTAACATCGAGCTGCATTATCCCGCAGATGGTGAGTCATTGGAGGCGAAAGTGGCAGCTATTGCACAGTATGATGCGTCTCAGCCATTTGATCTTGAGTTGGGCGAGAGCTGTCGGATTAGTTTTATTCAGCAAGGGGATAAGGAGGGGGTACTGGTGCTCTCCCTGCACCACATCATTGCCGATGGTACAACCCTCTCCTTGGTGCTGCACGATCTCCTCACCCTGCTGGCGGGCGAGGATCCGGGGCCGCAGCCTAGCGCCGACTATCGCGCTTATGCCGCCTGGCGGAATAAGCGGGTTTGCACCATCGAAGCAGCTCAACGCAGTTATTGGCAGGAGCATCTGCGTGACGTCCCCGAGCCATTGGAGATTCCTTTGGACTGGCCACGGAGCCGGGACCATCGTCCTCAAGGTGGGTCGTTGGAGTTCACTATCGACCGGGGCAGTGTTGTAGCGGCAGAGCGCTTTGCCCACACACATGGCGCCACGCTCCAGGCTCTGTTCGCAGGGGTCTACGCGCTCTTTCTGCACCGCCTTACGGGTGCCAGTGACTGGGTAATTGGTATCCCAGTGAGCGAGCGCCCTGAGGGTTTTGACAAGGTAGTAGGACTCTTTCTCAATACCCTGCCGTTGCGTCTCAAGCTAACCAGTGGCGACAATGGTGAGACGTTAGTGGCGCGTTGCGCCGAGGCTATGGCTGGGCTGTTGAGTCATGCCGATCTACCCCTTGCCCAGATTGTCGAGGCGGTTAACCCCACACGCATCGCCGGGCATACGCCCCTATTTCAGACAGTGTTCGATTGGCGCGAAGCGCATATCTCCTCAGCCGAGATCCCCGCAGCCCAACGCCTTGGTGCAGAGGCGTTCCCTCTGGAGGTGGCCAGCGCCCCTTTCGAGCTGGCTTTGAGTCTGGCGCGGGGGGAAGCGGGAGAGGTCGTGGGTGGTTTTATCTACGATCGTGGCTTGCTTGCTCCAGAGACAGTAGCGGTCTGGACGCGCTCCTTTCTAACTCTGCTTCACGGTATAGTTCAGGAGGGAAGCACGCCCCTGGTGGAGCTGGCGGCGGTGGCAGAAGAGGATCTTTCCCGTGCACTGCTACGCGGACCGACCTGCGAAGTAGCACCTGCCTTGGGGGATCTGATGTGGCAGGCTTTCACCGAGCATGCCACGCAAGCCGCGTTGGAGGGCCCCGGGTCTACTCTCACCTACGCGGAACTTATGGTACGGGTGGCGGCGTTCGAGCCCACGCCGGAGCCTATAGCTATTATCGACACAAGCGATCCGCTGGAGCGGGTAATAGAGGCCCTGGCGGCAGTTCTGAACGGCCAGGTTTTTGCATTGATCGATCCTGCGCTGCCCGCTGCCCGTCAGGAGCGGATGCTTGCCAAGCTGGCAAAACTGGAACAGCTGCCAGGCCATCAAAACGCCGCCTATACTCAGTTCACCAGTGGCAGCAGCGGCGAGCCCAAGGGAGTGCTTCTGAGTCGCCCTGGTCTTGCCAACCTGATTCGCGTTATAGGTCACGACCTCGAACTTGGACCAGGAAGCCGTGTATTGCAACTTGCCGCCCCCGCCTTCGATGCCTGGATCTGGGAGGTCTTCAGCAGCCTTGGTGCGGGCGCGACACTGCTTCTGGCGGAGCGAGACACCCTCGCAGCGGGCCCCTCCCTCGCGGCCACCCTGCGTGAACGCCAAGTATCCCATCTCACCATCACCCCCTCAGCCCTGGCAGCCCTAGGCACGGTGGAGCTGCCGGATCTGACTTGCCTGGTGACAGCAGGCGAGTCGCTCTCAGCTGATTTGATGGATAAATGGGCACCTGGACGACGCATGTTTAACGCCTACGGCCCCTGTGAGGCAACCATCTGCACCAGCCTCGGGCTCTGTAAACCGGGGGCAAGGCCAGTAGATATCGGTACACCCATCGCCGGCATGGCGGTAATGGTGGCGGATCGTTACGGCATGCCAGCGATTCCCGGTGCTCCAGGCGAACTGCAGGTGGGAGGCGTTGGTGTCGGCCTGGGCTATTTATCAACCGTTGCGGACGATCGCTTTATTCAACATCGGCTGTTGGGTGGCGCTGCCTACCGCAGCGGCGACCGGGTGCGAGTGACCTGCGATGGTCGATTGCAGTTTTTAGGCCGTGATGACCGCCAAGTTAAAGTGCGCGGGGTACGTATTGAGTTGGATGAGGTGGAGGCCATATTGCTTACCCTACCGGGTATCGAACAGGCTGCGGCGTTGTGTGTAGCCGATGCTTTGGGCGAGTCGGCACTGGCGGTCTGGGTCACCGGGCCACCTGAGGATAGCGCAGGAGCGGTACGCGATGCATTGGCAACGTACCTGCCTGAGTCTATGTTGCCCGCCTATCTCAGCGTGCTGGCCACTATGCCAACTACCGCTACCGGTAAGATTGATCGTAATGCTTTGGCAGCCCCCCAGAACTCGATAATACACCAAGCAAGAGCAACAGCGGAGAGGGAACCCGTTTCGGAGCAGGAGGGTTGGATTCTTGATCTCTATCGAGAGGTGCTCTCACTGGCCGAACGACCGGGTCGCGAGGATAACTTTTTTACCCTAGGGGGTCACTCGTTACTAGCCGTGCGCCTGGCGGGATTACTGACTGAACGGTATGGACGCCAAGTGCCATTGCCATTGCTATTCGCTAACCCCACTGCAGCGGAACTCTCCCAGCTTCTTACAGAAGATTGGGTGCCTCGGCCCTGCATCCTACGAACCCTGCGTGAGGGAGCAGGAGCGCCTGCCTTTCTATTCCATCCGGTGGATGGATCGGGTCGCTGCTACCACTCCCTGGCGCAAAAGTGGGTGGATGGTCGTCGTATCGTTGCAGTGGAACAGGGAGAGGGGTTCGCCTCTCTCGATAGCATGGCAAAATCATATGCAAAGGCGATCGCTACGGAGGCGGGGAAACAACCAATCCTACTCGCTGGATGGTCTCTGGGTGCCTTGATTGCTGTAGCGGTGACCGCACGGTTGCGGCGGCGCGGTTTGCGGGTAGGTCTTGTATTGATAGATGCAGCTCATCCGGCGCTGGTAAAACAGGAGGATCAGTCGGTGGCGCTAGAGCGCGCAGCGGCAGAGGCAGGAGCTGATGCCGAGACTATCGGGCGGGTGCGTGACAATATTCGCATGGGTATAGAGCATCGTTTCACCGCCATTCCTGGGGGGGCTGGCCTGCTGCGTGCGGCGGAGCGAAGCGATACATCACCATTGCCAGAAGATCTGGGGTGGCGAAGGGTATTCACTGCATTGCATGTCTCAACAGTGCCGGGTTCGCACCACAGCTTACTGCGCACAGGAGATCTGACAGCCCTCTCGCATCGGATCGAAAGTGTCTGGAAAGGAGAGATAAACAGTGAATGATATAGCAGCCAAGGTAGAACCACTATTTGACAATGAAACCTGGGCGGTGGTAGTGACGCCACTTGAGGTGGTGAATGATGGCGCCACCTGGGTTGCCGCCAACCGAGAGATGATTGAGGGGCTGCTGGTGAGCCATCCGTTAGTGCTCTTGCGCGATATTGGCGTAGTAACCGACGCGGATTTTACCTGCGTGCGTGATGTATTGATTCCCCATCCCGCCGATTATATCTACCGCTCCACCCCCCGAACTGCTGTGGGAGAACGGGTGCTCACCACCACAGAATACCCAGCTACCCGAGAGATCCTACTCCACTGCGAGAATGCCTATCAGCGAGATTGGCCACTGCGTATGATGTTTGGTTGTATCAAGGCACCAACGAGCGGTGGACAGACCCCTTTTGCGCATATGCCCGAGGTGACAGAGGCCCTTGCCGAGGTGCTGGGAGAGGAGCAGCTCAACGAGTTCGAAAAGCGTGGTGTGCGCTATTTGCGTAACTATCATGAAGGCTTCGATCTTGACTGGCGCACGGTGTTTCAAAGCAACGACCCGAGACAGATAGAAGCTTACTGCGATGCCAATGGTCTAGAGTATGCCTGGCACTCAGACGGACACCTCAAGACCTCCCAATGCTGCCAGGCAATAGCCCATCACCCGCTCACCGGCGAACGCCTTTGGTTCAATCAGGCGCACCTCTTCCACCCAACAGCACTGGGGGATGAGGTGCTAGAGGATCTGCTCGACATCTTTGGCGAAGAGGGTTTGCCTCGGGATGCCCGCTATGGAGATGGTGAGCCCATTGATCCGGCATTGCTGGCATCCATTCGCGAAGTCTTTGCCGAAGCCTCACGCCAATTCGACTGGCAGGAAGGCGACATTACGCTATTCGATAACATGCGGGCAGCACATGCCCGCAGACCCTTTACCGGTGAGCGGCGGGTGCTCGTAAGCATGGGCGACATGATGTCGGGATACGCTGAACCTAAAAAAATCAGTTGACCGCTCCATTCTAATAGCAGGAGCCTGATTTTGAAGAAAATAGCTTGATGGTTATGGTCACCTACTGGGTGAATCACGCTGCCCAACTGATCTTTTTAGGTTGAACTATATGCGCCTTGCTCTGGTAAACATGCCTTTCTCATCGTTGCAGCTCCCCTCCATTGCCCTGCATCAACTGGAGTCGGTGGTAAAGGAGCATTTCGGCGAAACCATTGAGGTGGAGATCCACAACCTTAACCACGATTTCGGCGCGCTGGTGGGGGCTGATCTCTACGCCTGGATCTCCGAAAGCCTTGCCGGGCATATCTGCGGCTTTGGCGAATGGCTGTTCCGACAGGCCGCGTTTCCAGAAGAGAGCGATAATAGCGAAGCCTATTTTTCTCGCTACCAACATCACTTTGGCGTCGAGCAAATGGCACGTTACCGGCATGAGTTGGAGCCTATCCGAGTCGAGTTGCCACATATTCTTGATGAGATAATCGAGAGCCAGCGACTCGCCGATGCCGATATCCTCGGTATGACCTCCATGTTTTTTCAGAATATCCCTAGCTTCGCCCTGGCGCGCAGACTAAAAGAGAGAAGGATAAGCCCCACTATTGTAATGGGTGGTGCCAATTGCGAGGCGACCATGGGGATCGAGATCGTTAACCAAGTGTCGTGGATTGACTATGTTTTCTCTGGTCATGCTCTTGAGAGTTTCCCCCGCTTTCTCGCTGCCTTCATGGCAGGAGAGTGGGATAGGCTATCGTCCATTGACGGGGTTTTTTGCCGTGCCAACAGCCGCTCTATCTTGGCACAGGGAAGCGAGACGCATCATCAACCTCCAGGTGCGGCGCGGGCGGAGGCGCAGTTGGATGGAGTAGCCGTTAACGCCCCCGAGCGATCGCTTAACCGTTACGTGCCGGTGAATTTTGATACCTACCTAGACTCTTATGGGCAACACTTTGGCGACCACCGGGCCGATGAAATCGAGCTGTTGTTTGAAACCTCGCGTGGTTGTTGGTGGGGGGAGAAGGCACATTGCAAATTCTGTGGCCTTAATGGTGCCACCATGAGCTTTCGAGAGATGGAGATTTCGCAGGCTCAGGATAATATTCAGCACATGGTCGACCGCTACGCCAGCCGTGTGAGACGCTTTGCCAGCGTCGATAACATCATTCCAAAAAGCTATGTTGATCATCTGCTGCCGGGCCTGAAGATACCTAAGCAGACCTCACTCTTTTACGAGGTTCGTGCCGACCTCAGCCGCCAGCAGTTGCGCACCCTGGCCCGTGCACGGGTGGTGGAGGTGCAACCTGGGATCGAGTCCCTGGCGACTCCGACCCTGAAGTTAATGCGCAAAGGGACTACCGCCTTCAATAATATCCGCTTTCTCGCAGACTGCGCAGCCGAGGGCGTAAAGCCGATCTGGAATCTACTGGTGGGTTTTCCTGGCGAGTCGGCGGAGACCTACCAGGGCTACCGGGAGAACCTGCCGCGCATGGTCCATCTGCCACCACCATCTGGTCTATTTCCGGTTCGTTTCGACCGCTTCAGCCCCTACTTCATGCAATCTGAGGAGTATGGTCTCGACCTGGAGCCACTCGACTATCACGAACTCATCTACCCCTTCCCACCGGAGGTGATCAGAAACCTCGCCTACTTCTTTCGTGATCGCAATATCGATGCCCCCTATCAGGTTGACCTGGCCGACCACCTAACTCATCTGCAAAAAGCGGTTCACTACTGGAGTGAGCGATGGCAATCCTCGGATGGCGTGCCACAGTTACGTCTTATCACTGATGAGATGGGTTGGTTGGTAGAAGATAGTCGCAGTGGTCATCACATGGAGCATGAATTGGAAGAGGCCGACGTGATATTGCTACGCAGCCTGGAGAAGCCTCAGTCCCTAAGCCAGATAGGCAAACACGACAGGGAGGGGCTCGACTATTTACGAGAGATAGGATTACTCTTTGAGGAACGGGGGAGAGTGATGTCCCTGGTCATGGAGGGTCTGAGTCATCCCTTGAGTAATGGCGTCCGGTAAAAAGTTATAGATGTGCCGGGATTTTTCACAAATGCTTGTAGCGCTAGTGGGTTCACCGAATAGTTTTCAATCATGTGCCAATATTTGAGTGAGATATTCCATGGTGTTTTTAAATCGATAGGTCACTCTTTTTGAATACGCGATAAAATTCGTGATTGCGTAGGATGCGGTGAGTGGTGCGAACCGCATCAATAGTGGGGTGGCTCACGAACATCCATGATGCGGTTCGTGCCTCACCACATCCTACGACTTTTGCGATACCCTCCGGGGGAGAAGGCGTGTACTTTTCGAGCGCATTGTAAACATCAGCTTATGTGTGGCACCCAATGGCTTTTCACTCCGGGATTTGAACCCCGCATTCCCTCTCCCCTTCCGGGAGAGGGCCAGGGTGAGGGGAATATAAAATAGCGTAAGCGCAGCTTACACCACTATCATGAAATGTGTCATGCGAATGCCTGCCGCTTTCTAAGATTGAGTGGGCATCTCGACGAGTCTCATAAGATCAATGTAGTGCAATTGCCCTGAGTGCAACCTGCCCTCAGTTTTCCGCCTTGATATGTAGGGTGGTTGCAGTTATTGTTTTCCATCCTTTTATACAATGGAAGCTGATAATGAATAATAGTAACAATATGAAGATCTCTATGTATTGCAACCAATGTAAAATGAGCTCTCCTGGGGGATGTGGATCAGAGGGTCAAACCACAGGCACTTGCCTGAAGGATGCAAACCTCTCATGCTTGCAGGATATTATCATCTATGGGGTGAAAGGTTTAGCTGCCTATCGTGAACATGCGCGCGAATTGGGGGCGGATACGCAAGAGGTAGATGACATTATTAGTGAATCGCTCTATTTCACTCTGACTAATGTCAATTTTGATTTTAATGAGCACATTGCTCAGCTAATGAAGCTTGGTGATGCGGGCATTAAAGTAATGAATCTTTTGAGCGACGCACATACCAACCAACTGGGAACACCCTCACCTGTCTCAATCAGCCAAAACTATGCTGAAGGCAAGGCTATTTTAGTAAGCGGCCACAACCTGGAGATGTTGCAGAGCCTTCTCAAGCAGACCAATAACCGCGGCGTAAACATCTATACTCACTCAGAAATGCTGCCAGCACACGCCTATCCAGAACTCAATAAATATTCTCATCTAAAAGGTAATATTGGCCGCTCATGGTTTGATCAAAGAGAGCTATTCGAAAAATGGCCTGGAGCTATCGTTGTAAACAGCAACTGCATCATGCCGGAAAAAGAATCAACCCAGTATTCTAATCGTTTATTTACATATAAGATAACTGGTGCACCCAATACTCATAAAATTACAAATGATGATTTCGAACCCTTGATTCAAAAAGCCCTTGAATTGCCAGAAATCACCGGTTTCGATAGCAAGGCAACACTGGTTACGGGCCATCACTATAAATCCGTGTTGGACTTAGCACCTAACATCTTGGAAGCTCTAGAGAAGAAACAGATTAGGCAGTTTTTTGTTGTAGCAGGTTGTGATGCGCCAGGCAATGCCGGAAACTACTTTCGGGATATCACTAATAACATTCCTAAAGACTGTGTCATCATTACATCGAGTTGCGGTAAATTTCGCTTTAATGATATCGATTTCGGAAATATTGAAGGCACAGATATACCACGATACCTAGATCTTGGGCAGTGTAATGATTCAATAGGAGCTGTACATATTGCATCGGCTTTGAGCAATGCAACTGGTATCCCAGTCAATGACCTTCCTGTGTCTATCATACTAAGCTGGATGGAACAAAAAGCTGTTATTATCTTACTTGCGCTATTAAGCTTAAACTTAAAGAATATTTATATAGGACCAACCTCTCCTGAGTTTATCAATACTGAAGTATTTAATTATCTGGAGCAAACATTTGGGTTAAGTGTGACAAATTCTGCAACCGAAGATCTTGGCAAATTACTAGTTAACTAATATATAAGCGTTATCTAGTTGAAAACTGACATAAGGTAGGGTTCACTATTATTATCATGATTCAATGGTTCACTATATTATAAATTAGTAATTATATTGGTGTACTTATTTTAGATGGAATGGATTTCTTGATGAATCTCAGTTGGCGGCGAAACTCTGGCTAACCCTAATTTCGCCTTCTTCCAATTGCTGTTGAACTTCGTTTTACGCGACATATCCCGGTGATAGAGCTAGCCATGTTTTTGTATAAACAGCTTTTTAGGATGCGCTTGGCCTGTTTGTTGATTTTCGATAACTGCTTATTCCAGGGTTACCCTTTGCATTTTGTCCAGTGTGCTTAGCCAATCTATTTCACCACGATGAATCATAATCCTTCGTGGTGAAATTTTTGGAGTAAATGTGATGGAGTAGTTGACTCAGATTTTGCCAGTTTTGAACGCCGAAAATTGAGTTACAATATTATTATCAAATCTAGGTACTATGGGGCTTCCAGAAGGATTCGCTGTGTCATATACTGATAAGCCTAAGTTATTAATCAAACGCTGTTACGTTAGCCGTGAACGACATGGCTTTTTGTGCAGTTAGGTAATGCAAGAGTAAGGAACTCGGTTAATTATTAATTACTTTAGTATCAGGACCGTCATAATGTGATTTTTATCCTGACAACGATCAATTAACGCGATACTATATTAATTCCCAATACTACTAAGATATTCAGTACGAGTGAATTATGGGTATAAAAAGGATCCTTTCAATCCTATTCTCGGGTGGGCGCAGTAAAAAAAGTAATACCTCGAAAAACAATAAAGATATAAGGCTCGCAGCACCAGGTACGAGAGTCTATTTTGATGAGGATCTCATAGATCAACTAAAAGATGAGCATCAGATCTTGCTTGGACTGTTTTCAAAGATTTCACAAGCATATCAAAATAAAAAGTATAAGAGAGTCTCTAAGCTTTTGGGGGATTTCAAGCATGTGGTGTATAGTCATTTTCTACTGGAGAACATAAAACTATATATCTATCTTCGCAATACGCTCCACCAGGACCATCACAACTCGAAGATCATGCGGTTTTTTCAGAAGGAGATTAACCAAATCGGAAAAGCGGTTGATCAATTTATCGACCACTATGCAGATGTCAAGTGGACTGATGATGAAATCGCAAGGTTTGAAAAAGATCTTCGCAGCATTGGCGAAGCCCTGGTTACACGGATTAACCGGGAAGAAAAACTCTTGTACCCTCTCTATCTTCCTCCAGACGATTACACTCAATAGCTGTGAATGTAAACTAGAATCGAGAGTTCGGATTGGGGTAAGCGTGTTTCGCAAAGAGCACGAAGGGTTCTATCCTTTGTGGCTTTCAATTTTTAACCTAAAAAATGAGTTGATCGCTCCATTCTAATAGCAGGTTCCTGATTTTTTGGGTTAAACACTATTTGCTAAAGGGTTGCAGAGCCAGCAACAGTCCCTGCATCAGCTGCACGGGAGAGGGGGGACAGCCGGGGATCTTCACATCAACCGGGATGGCATTCTCCACTGCGCCGCAACAGGCGTAGCTAATGCCGAACTCGCCACCGTCACAGGCACAGCTACCGGCAGCGATAACCAGTTTGGGGGCCGGGGTGGCTCGCCAGGTACGCCGCAGGGCCTTCTCCATGTGGCGCGATACTGGACCAGTAACCAACAGGGCATCGGCGTGGCGAGGCGAGGCGACGAAGTGGATGCCGAAGCGCTCAACATCGTAGTAGGGATTGTTAAGGGCGTGGATCTCCAGTTCGCAGGCGTTGCAGGAACCTGCGTCAACTTGGCGGATGGCGAGGCTATGGCCGAAACGTTTGCTGATCACACGGCGTAGCTCGAAACCGAGACATTCGAGTGCTTCATCGTCGCAAACGGGGGCCTCCTCGGTGAGTAGGCCGGTACGCAGGGATTGCATGAGGATGCGAAACATGGTGTCTCCTGAACTCCCTAGAGGTCCTGGCCCGAGTAGGAGCCGTTGACTGATTTATTGCAGACTGGAAAGTCTGGCACGATGTTGCCCAGGATTAGTTTTTCCAAGGCGGGCCATGTGAACCAACTGGGATCCCGTGGGAAGAAACGTGCGATGCGGCCTGCGTCGTCGAAACGGATGAAGCTGAGTATTTCACCGCGCCAGCCATCCACAAAGCCGATGCCGTAGGCATCTGGCTTCGGTGTCGGCAGGGGGGAAAGTATCTCGCCGTCAGGTAGGCTCTCAAAGAGTTGCTCCATCAGCGCCAGACTCGACTTAACCTCGCTAATGCGTATGCGTACCCGGGCGGCTACATCCCCCTCACTCTCTACTGCGGGTGTAAAGCTTATCTTGTCGTAGGGCGCATAGGGGTTGTCCTGGCGTACATCAAACGCCTGTCCGCTCGCCTTGCCCACATAACCGGTGCAACCCAGTTGGCGCGCCTCTTCGGTGGACAGGCGGCCGGTGGTCAGCAAGCGGTCCTCGAGGGAGGGATGGTCGTCGATGATGTCGAAGAGGATCGTGGTCTCCCGACGCAGCCCTATATGGTCAGCTTGCAACAGCGCTAGATCTACCTGGGTTAGGTCGACATTGACACCGCCGGGCACCAGACTATCCATCAGCAGTCGGTGGCCGAATAATGAGGCGTTGCGCCGCAGCCACTGTTCACGCAGGCTTGCGCACTGTTGATGGGCGAAGGCAAAACCCACGTCATTGCAGATAGCACCGATGTCTCCCAGATGGTTGGCGATGCGCTCACGTTCGCACAACACTCCCCGCAGTGCCAGGGCGCGGGGTGGTACAACACACCCCGTGGCCCGCTCCATTGCTTGGCAGGCGGCCCAGGTGTGGGCCAGGGTGGCGTCTCCGGAGACCCTTCCTGCGAGCCTGGCGAGGGCGACGGGGTCACGACCTACGGCAAGCTTCTCGATGCCCTTGTGTACAAAGCCAAAACGCTCTTCCAAACGCAGTACCTCCTCACCAACCGCCTGAAAGCGGAAGTGGCCCGGTTCGATGATACCCGCATGTACCGGCCCGACCGGGATCTCATAGACGCCATTGCCGTGGATCTGGGAAAAGGGATAGTTCGCGTCGGCTCGCGTACGGCAAGCCGATCGGCCGGATACCGGAAAGTCGGGCCTCAAAGGAAACTCCTCCGCTGTCCAGGCTTGATGGCGGGTCCAGCGGCGCTCATCGGGATGCTCTATGAAATGGATACCGAGCAGGTCTCGCAGGTGGCGTTCCAGTCGATCAGCCGCCGGGTAAACTGGTGTCAGGGAGGGTAGGGATGGCTGCTCCTGAGAGACCTGGGTGGTGAGTATCAGATAGTCTCCCTGATACTCCAGGCAGCTGTAGAGGTTGGTCTCATCGTCCCCAGTGGGATCGCCCCAGATGCCGGCGAAGCGGCAGCCAATTTCTCCAGCGAGACTCATGGATTGTCGCCAATCCTCTGGGTCGAGGGTGAACAGACGAGCTGGCGTAAGGGCAAACGTGTTGCCTGCTCGCACCATGATATGCTCATCATGCAGTCGGGCCAGATACTCGGAAAGCCATTCGAATCGCTTCATCCTAGAATCCTTGTAGGGTTGGTGGATTCACCCCATGGGTGAGGATGACATTCATTAATTGGTATGAAGCACCACACTAGGTTCATAGCAAGTGTACACCCGTAATTAATTCCGTTGCCCGATCGAGCCAACGGGCGAGAAAACTGGGAATGGCCAAGCCAAGCCAGAGGACTAGGCCAAGATGAATAATAACCGGCAGCATGTTGGCGCGTACCGGCTGTTGGCCTTCAGGGGCTGTGCCGTAGACCATCGGGTGCAGATGGCGGAACAGTCCTGCAAAGGCGATCGCCAGACCGATCAGCAGGGTGGGTGCCAGCCAGGGTTGTGTCTGCATGGTGGCATTGAGCAGGAGAAACTCGCTGGTGAAAACCCCAAAAGGCGGAAAACCAGCAATGGCCACCACGCCGATGAGCAGGGTCCAGCCCACCGCCGGTTGGGTGCGGATCAGGCCGCGAATATGGTCGATGGCCTGAGTGCCGGCGATATGTGTGGCATGTCCCACGGTGACGAAAATCGCCGACTTAGTGAGGGAGTGGACCAGCATGTGCAGCAGGGCACCGAAGGTGGCCAGGGGCCCGCCCAGGCCAAAGGCAAAGGTCATCAGACCCATGTGTTCAATGGAGGAGTAACTAAACATCCGTTTGATGTCCCGCTGGCGATGCAAAAAGAGGGCCGCTACTGTGAAGGAGAGGAGACCGAAACCCATCAGTAGATAACCAGCAAGGTGAGCGTTTTGTACGCTGGCCAGGGAACCGTCGACTAGCATTTTAATGCGCACCACGGCATAGAGGGCGACATTCAGTAACAGTCCAGAGAGGACGGCCGACATGGGGGTAGGACCTTCTGAGTGGGCATCTGGCAGCCACTGGTGTAGGGGCACCAGGCCGACCTTGGTGCCATATCCCACCAATAGGAAGACGAATGCAATACTCATGACCGCCGGTTCCAGGGTAGCGGCTTGATTGTAGAGGAGGCTCCAGGTCAGGCCATCATCCGGGTCCACCAGGGCGTGCTGAGCGGCGAAATAGATCAGTACCGTGCCAAACAGGGCCAGCGCGATACCAACACCACAGAGAATGAAATATTTCCATGCAGCCTCCACAGCCTCTGGTGTACGGTAGAGGGAGACTAGTAGTACCGTTGCCAGAGTTGCGCCCTCCACCGCCACCCAAAGCACTCCCAGATTGTCGGTAGTCAGTGCAAGCAACATGGTGAACATGAAGGCCTGGTACATGGCGTGGTAGATACGCATGCCTCGCTCATTGGTCATGCCGACCTCGCAGACATGGCGCATGTAGGGGCGCGAGAAGATCGAGGTGGTGAAGCCGACGAAGGTAGTCAGCACCACTAGATAGACATTGAAGGCATCCACGCGAAAGCCCATGTCGGTGATGGTGCCGCTATCAGCCACTGTCCAGGCAAGCCAGACTGAAGCAGCGAAGGAAACAGCGGAGGCTGCCTGGTTAAACCAGCCCGCCAGACTTAGGGAGCGCAATAGGGTCAGTACCAGGGCACCTGCCACTGGTGTTAGTAAGGTCAACAGCAGCCAGATCACTCCCTCTCCTCCAGGCTCTCGCTCAAACGGTTGAGCTGGTCCACATCCAGCGAGTCGATGTTCTCACGGATTTGAAAGAAGAAGACACCAAACAGCACCATTGCTACCAGCACATCAAAGGCGACACCCAACTCCACCACCAAGGGCATGCCGGCAGTGGTAGAGACAGCAGCGAGAAAGAGGCCGTTCTCCATGGACATGAAGCCAAGCACCTGCACCACCGCTTGTTGGCGAAACACCATCATTAACAGACCGATCAGGACCACTGAGAGGCTGATTGCCACGATGTTGCGAGTGAAGGCCAACTCTTCGCGCACCATGGGCAGTACCAGCCAGTAACTGAAGATAACCAGGGCAACCGCTGCCATGATCACCAGGGCGGGTTGACGCAGGGACTCGATATGTCGTTCCAGAGCCAGTCGGCGGGTCAACCGGTGCAACATCCAGGGGATCAATAGGGCCTTAAGCAGGAAGGTTAGTAGTGCCGAGAAGTAGAGGTGGTGGGATTCGCCAGCCGCCGCCACCAGAGTGGTGACCGCTGCCGCCAGAACACCTTGCCAGGCGAAGGCACGAATGGCGGAGAGGAGGCGAGCCTGGGCTAGCAGGGCGAAGGAGCTGAACAGCACCAGGGAGGCTAGTACCAATAAGGTTTGTTGCAATAACGGCAGATGGGTAAGACTCATCTTAGAATCCACCGTTGAATAGGGAGTGGTGAGTTCACCCAATGGGTGAGGATGAAATTCACTATTTGATCTAGCATCATGTACCCACCTCAAGGATGACGTGACTCAGCAAGCCGAGCAGTGCCAGCAGGAGGGCGAGATTAAGAAACGCGGGTACACGAAAGATACGCATCTTGGCCAGCACCGTCTCCGCCGTCGCCAGTAGGGCACCCAGCACCAGCAGCTTGAAGACGACAACCAGGAGACCAATGCTCAAGGCGAGGAGCGTGAACTCCTGGCTGATGCCCCAGGGTAGGAAGATATTGACGATTAGGGTGCCATAGAGCGCTAGCTTGATCTGTGCCGCCCACTCCATCAGGGCCAGATGGCGGCCGGAATATTCAAGGATCATTGCCTCATGGATCATGGTTAATTCCAGGTGGGTGGCTGGGTTATCCACTGGGATTCGACCGGTCTCAGCGATTGCTACCAGGATCAAGCCCCCCAGAGCGAAGAGGTAGGAAGGACGCAGTACCAAGCCGCTGGAGAGCTGGTAATCGATCACGCTGGAGAGATTAGTGCTATGGGCGGTCATAGTCAGAGTGAAGACCGCCATTAGCATAGCTGGTTCGGCTAGGGCGGAGACCAGCATTTCGCGGGAGGCGCCCATGCCGCCAAAGGCGGTACCCACATCCATGCCGACCAGGGCCAGAAAGAAACGCGCCAGCGCCAACAGACCCACTAGTACGATAATGTCAGCGATGGCGGCGGTGGGTAGATTGACCGCTACCAGCGGTACTGTGGCGGCCGCCAGCCAGGTGGCAACGAAGACCAAATAGGGCGCGATGGTAAACAGAGGAGAGCTGGTGTGGGCGACCCTTGCCTCTTTCGCCAGTAGTTTGAAGAGATCCCGATAGGGCTGGATAACAGAGGCACCACGGCGATTTTGCAAGCGTGCCTTGACCTTGCGGACCCAGCCCACGAGGAAGGGTGCGAACAAGGCCATCAGCAAGGCCTGTAAGATGGCAATCATCCAGGCCATGGAAATCATGAAATGATCCATAATAGTATTAGTAGGGTAGTGAGGGTCCAGCCAAGATAGAGTCGCACATTGCCCGATTGTAGTCGCACCACCCGGCGTGCGGCGATTTCAACCAGTCGAGCTACCGGTAGATAGAAGAGTTCCCAGGTGCGGTCTTGCAACTGCAACTGATAGCGTGGTTGACCATCCTCGCGGGGGGAGACAGACTCCTTAATATGGAATAGTAAGGAGAAGACCCTGCGTACTGGTTGGGCAAAGGCCGTGGCGCTGTACTGCATACGTGGCGACGGTGGTGCAAAACCACAATCCCAGGGATCGCAGCGACGCACCCGATGCACTGCATTTTGCCGCAGTACCCAGATCGCCAGCACAGCAATGCCTGCGAGTAGTAATACCACCAGTGGCGCACCATAACTAGCCGTTTCCGAGGAGATGGGTGTGAGCCAGAGCCAACCGTGGGCGTCGACCTGGGAGAGCACACCGCCGAATAGCTGACGGGAGATCGTTTCGAGTACGCTGACTATCCAGGTAGGGAAGATACCAAGCAGCAGACAGAGGATCGCCAGCAGACCCTGAGCCGCAATCATACCTAAGGGCGCCTTACGGGCATGGCGCACATGTCGACTGCGGGCCAGACCGAGAAAGGCCACCCCATAGACCTTAACAAAGGCCGCCGCTACCAGGGCGCTGGTTAATGCCAGCACTGCTGAGGCGATGGGGATAAGGCTGCGCAGCACACCACTCTCCAGGCTCCAAGCCTGCAGGGCGGACTGGAAGATCAGCCATTCGGAGACAAAACCGTTGAAGGGGGGCAGCGCTGAGATGGCGATGGCACCCATGAGAAAGAACAGCCCAGTCCAGGGCATGCGCCGCAATAGCCCACCCATCTGTTCCAGATCCCGCTCATGGGTACTATGGAGAATCGCTCCCGCCCCAAGAAACAGCAGACTCTTGAAAAGGGCGTGATTAAGTACGTGATAGAGGGTGGCCACAAAGGCAAGGGTGCCGAGCAGGGGGTGTCCTGTGGCCAGGAAGACCAGAGATAATCCCAGGGCCATGAAAATGATGCCAAGATTCTCCACCGAAGAGTAGGCCAACAGACGTTTGAGGTCGTTCTGCATCAGCGCCAGCAGCACGCCCATTAGCGCCGAGAGACTACCAATGGTCAATACCACCACACCCCACTGCCAATAGAGGTCGCCAATCAGATCAAAGAGAAAGCGGATGAAGCCATAGACCGCCACCTTTAGCATTACCCCCGACATCAGGGCGGAGATATGTGAGGGCGCCACCGGATGGGCCTCAGGCAACCAGGCGTGCAAAGGCACCAGACCAGCCTTCATGCCAAAACCCACAAAGGCTAGGGTGAAGGCCACACTGGCCCAGCCGGGAGAGAGGCTTGTTGAGCGCATGGCGTCAAAGGCAAAACCACCGCTAAAACTGGCCATAACGCCGAAACCGAGCAGGATGGCGAGGCCACCAATGTGAGCCATGAGTAGGTAGAGGAAGGCGGCGCGACGATTGGCTGCGTTCTCATGCTGAAAAGCGACCAGGAAATAGGAGGAGAGGGACATCAGCTCCCAGGCCAGCATGAACATAAAGGCATCGTCAGCCAGCACCACCAGCAACATACCCGTCAGGAAGAGACCAGAGAATCCGCCCAGCACCGCAAGGGATTCACGTCCACGTTCGAAACTGCGGACGTAGGCTGGGGCATAGATGCCAACGGCCATGCTAACCACACCGATCACACAGAGAAAGAATCCGGAGAGATTATCCAGACGGATATGCCAGGGTAGCCAGGGCAACCCCAGAGGCAGGGTTGTTGTTATAGGGTTGTCCAGCCACAAGGTATTCAATCCAGCGCCCAGCGCGGCGAGTCCCGCCAGTCCGAACAGGGGCAACGCAAGGGTACGCAGCAACTGAGGTATGCGTGGTGCGAGCTGGGAGACCAATGCCGATAGAAGCGCCAGGACCACTGCCAGCATTGCCAGCAAAAGCGGAGCATCGGCGACCATTCCGCCAGATGTCAGACTCAATGCATACTCCCAACTGCGCTCGTTCGTGAAAGAATTCAGAGTTCAGAAGAATAAACGCCATCTTTATCTAAGTCCAACGGTAGTTTGCCATTAACAGCTTTTTTGCCGTCATACTAGTGTGGTGCTTCATACAAATTGACGATGATAGCGTGACGCTAAGCGGTTAGCCGCGTGCCGCCGGGAATGGCTTCTCCCTTTCCAAGGCGCGCAACAACGCGGATGACCGCTTA
>JARRQF010000017.1:0-21263 GCA_037382065.1 Candidatus Thiodiazotropha sp.
TAGACTTACCAATACCGCCTTTACCGTAGATTGCACACTGACGCATTGCCATGTTGGATCTCCTTACTTTGTATTAAATCAATTGTGACTAAAGTCGTTTAAGTTCACTCGTACAGCAACATAAATGCAAGTGGTGTGCCAATAATTAGATTTACATATAACTCATTGTTTTTTCGAATAAAAATATTTATTCACAAACACTACTCCAAGTTAGGTTCACGACAATAGCTCAGTTTATGTATGGATGATCACAAACAAACATTACAAAAACCGCCCACCCTGCCCAGCTATGCACGCTTACCAATCAATCACTGCAATCTACCTTCGATTATTCTTGGCAGCCTGACCTTTCAGCGACACCCTGTGTCATTGGAGATCGATGGTGTCAAACAACTACACCATGAACTATTTGATTGTCTGGATAAGATCGACCAGGCCAACCAACGTGCCGAAAACTTCAAAGACTATATGAAGTCATGTTTTTTACTCGACCATCTGGACGAAGCGGGTTTCACTGCAATAGATGACCATATAAAAAGGGATAAGGCTGACTACTTACGTATATTAAGAGGTTGGATGTTCGATGCCGACAGCAAAGAAGCCGCCGTCCTGAAAAGCTGGGTCGAGTCGCGGTTTGGGCTTTTGCCACGTAATCACCATGGACCTCTAGGGGATTTTTCGATGGCCAATTATCAGA
Organism: Candidatus Thiodiazotropha sp.; assembly: GCA_037382065.1. Classification (GTDB taxonomy): domain Bacteria; phylum Pseudomonadota; class Gammaproteobacteria; order Chromatiales; family Chromatiaceae; genus Thiodiazotropha. Next base: position 698 of record JARRQF010000017.1, read on the forward strand.
TCTATCTATCAGACCGAGCCAAGGGCCTATACAACACCAATGCGCTGGAGTCACAAATCGATCTTCTCTATACCTATAGTCAATATGAGCTTATGAAGAGATTTCCGCCTAGCATTAAGTTATATCGAGGAACAAATCATGTTAATGACTATGAAGTTCTCGATCGACTGGACAAACAAAACTACATATTAATCATGAATAATCTGAATTCATTTACCAGCAACCGTGCCCGTGCCGATGAGTTTGGTGATTATATATTGGAAGCCAATGTTCCAATATCCAAGCTTCTCTATTTTCCTGAATTATTACCTGGAAATCTAAAAGGCGAGAGCGAATATCTTGTGATTGGTGGCATTTATCAAGTTATCGTAAAAACCATGTAGCACACACCAAACAGGAGAGAATAATAAAGCGTCATATTGATGCGATATCATACAATTCGCTAGCAGCGTGTCTGCAAATAGTGTCACAAACACAACAATTCAATTAGAAAGGCTCTAGTTAATTATCTATATAGATGATTTCAATCAGTTTATTTATTTGGCCTACGTCTTGCTTATTAAAACCAAATAGATAATCCAGGAGCGATGTAATGAGCGCAGCAAAATTTGAAGATCTAGTTGAGGGGATTCAATCAGGCACCATCGTGCCATACCTAGGGGCAGGAGCATTGCGGGGTTCCACGAACCAGGAAACCGGCGAGGCTATTCCAGCGGATAGCGACAGCCTGATACTCGCGATGAATAATGGAAAACCGATGTCACCTCGATTGATGTACGAGTTTCCCCGCGCTGCCATGGATATCGAGCTGAAACGGGGGCGCAGTGCGGTCAATCGCTTTCTATCAACAATTTATGGCGAAATGGGTTGGAGTCGTGCACCACTACATGACTGGCTGGCCAAAATCATGCCGCGCTATGTCATCGATATCAATCGTGATACGCAGCTTCAGGCAAGCTACGCAAAGACACCCCATACTCTGATTTGCGGCATTTCACGTATTGCAGGTACAAACTACCGATTTCGAATCCATCACTATGATGGCAGCAACTATTCCGAAAAAGAGATTGACCAGAACGAAGTAGACCCTACTCTGCCAATACTCTTCAAACCCATGGGCAGTCCACTTCCAGACCCAACGTTCATAGCATCCGACGCTGACTATGTTGATTACATATCGGAATTAATGGGGGGATTCGCCATTCCAGATTTTGTAAAATCCTACCGCAAAGAGAAGCAATATCTCTTTCTCGGATTAAGAATGACAAGAGATACCGAACGTATGGTTTTATCCGACATGATCTACGCATCCGGTAGCCCGTCAGGCTGGGCGCTGATCCCTGAACCAAACGACAAAGAGAGACGCTTTTGCAAACGCATGAATATTGAAATTATTGAAGCGGATATTGAGCAATTTATTTCAGACACCACAACACCGCAAATGAAGATAGCTTAAAAGATGGCTAAGTTTATTCCATGTCAGGGAAAAACAGCCTGCCGAGAGGATAAAGACGGCTGTAAAACCTGTGGCAGAACAACCAATGAGATTATCAGACTGCGCGAACTGCTTGATCAACTCTGCACCCTGGCAGATGAGTATGACTATAGCAATATTGATGAGTATGCCGGCTATATTCAGCGAAAGCTCGAAAAGATGATTAGCTACCGAAGAAAAAATCAGGTCAGTTAATAGAATGACTAAGCTTATTAATCCAATCGATGAAAAATATCTCCTGGGCGTGTCACAAATAGACCAGACGCACCAGGAGTTTATTGAACTGGTTAATCGCATGAACAGCGCAGATAAGCCGTCTTTTATCATTCTTTTTCAAAACCTTATAGAACATACTGAATCTCATTTCTCGAAAGAGCTGGATTTGATGAAAGCATCGGCCTTTTCCGCAATACGCGAACATACAGACGAACATCAACGGGTACTTGGTGATCTCAGGCGTTTCGGCAGCCGCGTCGCCAAAGGTTCTTTACAGCTTGGGCGAGCCTATATCACACAGCAATTGCCCAACTGGTTCGAACTGCATACCTGCACCATGGACAGCGCGCTTGCTGCACACTTAAAAAAGTGTGAAGCCCCAAAGCAATGCAAACCAGTCTGATGTGGGTTCCCGGCGTTTATTTCGAACAATTGCCGCCATGTGTGATCGTCGGGTCGGGAGCATGCCCGTCTTCCCATTTGTTACCATCGAATTTATTCGTTGGATCGGCTCTGGTTGCATCGTTGACGATCATTGCGCAATTGGGGTGCTTGCGATTATTGCCGAAATAATTATCTGAAATACTGAGATGTCGAATGGGTGTTTTACCTTTATCACAAACATTGATGGTGCAGGCGCCGTAATCAAGCCAGTTATTCTCAATGCTAAGGTAGGAGGTAAGGAGATTGGGATCGGCGGCTGCCTGGTCAACCATGATGGCGGCATTGGCTTCATCGTTGTTCGGTGTGATCGTATTGTGACGGATAATCGTATTGGATCCGTAGTGTATCTGTATGCCGTCGCTGTGTGACGGTGTGCATCCTCGGCCATATTCATACTTGGCGCTGTATAAATCATGGATGTAGCTGTCTTCGATGACAACGTTTGTATCAGCGAATTTCTTAAAGACCGATGCGCCGTCAATCGTGCCGGAGATATCGACGCGTCTTAGTGTATAGCCGGAACCATGGATGGCATTGCCATTCGAAATGCTCTGCGTTGAAGCAGCGATGGTGCTGTCCTCGATGAGCACGTTGCGGCGATCAAATGCTCTGACTAATTCATATATTGGGTATTCCCCTTTTGCCATGCATTCGTTCTTCGTGGCGGGGTCTTTCGCAAGGTCCGAAGGAATAGGCGTACCTTCAATGCGTGAATACCGAATGGTAACGTCATCGGCATAGATCCTGAGGCGACCACTAATAAGTAGTCCTTGAAAAACACCAGGTTTGGTAATCTTTACATTGCCGCTCTGATCCACATAAATGCCAGTGGAATGATCGGTGACAGCAGGGGTTAATATATACCCTTCCGGAACGCCGGTATTGCTGGGCCCCGGCTTTGCTGTGCTGGTATCGTCATTGGTTGCGGAATCGCCGTTAACAGCGAATTCCAGGATAGAGGCCCATGTATTGATCGTGTTACCGTTGACCGTGAGCCGAATATATCGGGCATCGATCGGAGCGAATGAATAGTTCTGAATGTCGGTGCCATAGCCGCTAACACCCTTGTAGACCTGGGTGTAGGTTGCGTCATCCGTCGAATATGCAATGCTGAAGTTATTGATCCGTTCATCGCCATGGTACCAGGCTATCCCGATAGAGCACACCGAGGTACTTTCTGCCAGTTTTACGGTCAACTGAGTACCAATTCCCTTGCCTGACCAACGAGTGGTCAGATCTCCGTCAAGAACGTTCTTTGGCGGATTGCCGCTTTGTTCCGCACTTGCCCATACGCTGGCGATGGGAAGATCTTCGCCGCATAAATCGGCTGCGTTGGCGTTGTTGCATGCGCCGATAGCAGTCAATAGGAAAAGTGGGATCCCAATTGAATAAGTGGATGAAAAGATATGTGCCTTCATGGTAGTTATTCCCCTATTTCGTGATTGCTAAACTAATCATTTTTTCAATCGAGGATTGGTGGCTGGTTCTCACTATTCAGATTTTACGGGATATAAATGTAAACTCTATCGTTGCGTAATAAGCTAATGGGAGGTAACACTTTGTGGCGAGGGATTCTTCGATATGGTGTTTACTGATGGTACATCTGTGACGGCAGGCGTTGGGCATTCATTGGATTTGTGTGTGGTTGCTGACAGTGAGCTTTGCGTCCAATGGCCGGGGTTGAATGCAGGTGTGTATCGGATTGGGATAGCTGGGGATGATACGCTTAATACTCAGGTGGACCTATACGTTGTGAGGAGATTTTGGGACACCCATCAAATAGCTATCATTCAATCTCTTGATTTTCATTATTAATGCAGAAATTGAACGGCATAATAATATTGAGTGTCCTGATATGAGTGATATGTGCTAGGTCACCCTCCCCGAATGGAGAGGATGGTGTTTTGTAAATACGATCAGACCATTACGTCGATTTTTCCGCCCACTGCGCCACTGCTGCTGGGTTTTGGTGCGCTCTGCTCAATCGATGCCACAAGTTGAGCGCCAATCTGCTTCTCCATGTCCATCGCTTTTTTCTGCATAGCAACACTGCTTTGGGAGGTAGTATTTGCGATCATGCTGGCAGTTGCTGAGCCAACCCCGGAAAGTTCCATAATGACACTCCTAGAAAATGTGGAAACCTCAAAATCTATAGCGTTCAGCTGGCTCGTAACTTAATTAATTTAAGAACGCTCTTCCTTGGCGTATCTCTCAAGACGAAGCATCGGCAAATTGAACCGCTATCTCTTTAAAGTCGTGCTGCTTATCAATAAAGGCAGCGAGAATATCGGGGTCAAAATGGTGATTACCCTCATTACAGATAATTTCCATCGCTTTTTCATGAGTAAAGGCGCTCTTGTAAACACGGCTACTGATAAGGGCGTCGTAAACATCGGCAATAGCCATCAGGCGACCTGAAATAGGAATCTCATCGCCTTTTAGTCCAAGAGGATAACCAGAGCCATCCCAATGCTCATGATGGCTATAGGCAATCTCACGCGCCATTTCTAAAAAATCAGTAGAACCAAGCTCTTTCTCGGCACGCAGCAAGGCATCTTTCCCATAATTCGTATGCTGTTTCATCAGCTTCCACTCGTCGGCATCAAGTTTGGCCGGTTTAAGCAGTATGCTATCAGGAACTCCAACTTTGCCAATATCGTGTAGTGGCGACGTTTTATGGAGCATCTCAATATTCATGGGGTTTAGGTAGTGGGAAAATTTGGGGTGATTTCTGAGATGTTCTGCCAATGCCCGGATATAGTTTTGGGTTCTCAGAATATGCTTTCCTGTATCAGCATCGCGCGTTTCGGCCAGGGAGGCCATGCAGTAGATAGCGACATCCTTGGTTCGATTCAACTCCTTGGTGCGATCATGAATTTTGCTCTCCAATAAAATATTCTGATCCGAGAGCAATCGATTTGCGCGAGTAAGCGCCAAATGTGTTTTAATTCGTGCACGCACCACAGGTGGACTCATTGGTTTGGATATATAATCCACCGCACCCAATTCAAAACCATGCATCTCATCCGATACATCGCTCTTAACTGTTAGGAAAATCACTGGAATATCATGTGTCTCAGGTTGTGCTTTCAGTCTCTGGCAAACTTGATATCCATCCATCCCACCTGGCATCTGGATATCTAGCAGAATCAGATCGGGCAGGGGTTTGGATAGCGACCGCCGCAGAGCCTGTTCGCCATTTTTAGCGACAACCATTCTGTAGTCTTCACTTAGCAATTCAACGAGAACGTTAATGTAGAAACTCTCATCATCTACCACAAGAATTTTCTTTTTTTCATTATCAAGCACGGGCTTCATCCTCGTTTAAGTTTGAATCCAGATCTATTTCTGCCATCAATCTACCCAACGTCTCTTGGGCAGCATCAAACTCGTAATCGTTAATCTGTTGATCCATTCTTTTAACTGTCTCATCGACTGCCTTATGTTTAAGCATCTTGCGAATCTTCGCCATTATGCTGCCAGCCTCAGAGTTACCTTCTGCGAGAAGATCGGAGAGCGCTATCAATAGACGCTGTAGATCAGCCCCGCTCTCCATTTTCGACTCCTCGGAAGAGGCGGATTGAACCTCCTTATTAAGGATCTCAAGACCATCGAAGAGACGTCTGGACGCCTTGCTCAAATCTTCGGGTATTCTCAGATCAGGCGTCACTGTGCTTGTCAATCCCTTCAGTTCCCCTTCAAATCTCTTTGCCGCCTCATGCAACTCGATGGCTCCAATATTTCCTGCCACACCGCATAGGGTATGAACTTCACGAAGCACTGCAGCAATATCACCCTCGGCCAAGCAGTGCTCAATAATTTCAATGGCACTACTGTGGTGTTCACTGAACTCATGCAATAGTTTAAGAAATAGAGTCTGATTGCCTCCGATACGTTGTAAACCCCATGTTAAATCGATACCAGGCAGATTATCGGGTAGCGCGACATTCTGCATATCGGTAGGGGGAGGCGAAATGGAGGCATCAACTGTTTTTTTCGTGAGCTTAAGCCATCGACTCAAGGTGCTGTAAAGTAGTTCAGGATCGATGGGTTTTGCCACATGGTCATTCATGCCAACGGAAAGGCAGTGTTCCCGTTCATTAGACATCGCATGAGCAGTCATAGCAATCACTGGCAGATGATTGAACCGCTCTTCAGCACGAATCTGTTGAGTCGCCTCATAACCATCCATTTCTGGCATTTGGATATCCATCAGAACCAGGTCATAATCACGCTGTTGCAGCTCTTGTAACGCTTTAACACCGTTGTCGACTGTATACACCGACAATCCCATGCCTTTAAGCAACTCTTGAGCAACCTGTTGATTGATGAGATTATCCTCAACCAGCAAAATAGTACCACTAAGAGCTAGCTGAGGCGTCCTGACTTGCTGTGCCTCGCTGGGAGCTGATCGTCTACCGCTGAGAACGCGCACAACCGTATCGAAGAGCACCGAGGGACTAATTGGCTTAATCAGCAATCCATCAAGGCCTAGTTCATCAACTTGAAGCATCACCTCCTCGCGTCCGTAAGCGGTAATCAGGATTACTGCCGGGATATGCTGGATACCCTCGCCTTTTTTAATCATTTTCCCAGCATCGACACCATTCATGCCCGGCATACGCCAATCCATTAGCACCAGTTTAAATGGATTCCCCGCCTGATCTTCCTGGCTCAGCAGTTGCAAAGCTTTTTCCGCACTCTCTACGGTGCTCACATCGAAGGTAAAAGAACTCAGTCTATCTCTGAGGATCTCACAAGCAGAATCATTATCATCAGCCACGAGAACCCGCAGGCCACGCAGACCAGGATCTGGCAGCCAGCGCCTCTCTCCTACTGGTTCGATTTGTCGAATAAAAGGCAGCGAAAAATAGAAACGGCTTCCAACATTAAGGGTACTTTCAACGTTTATCTTTCCCCCCATTAACTCAACCAGATTGCGACTTATGCTCAATCCCAGGCCGGTGCCTCCAAAGCGGCGGGTCGTCGAACCATCCAACTGGGAGAAAGCGCCGAACAGACGCATCATATCTTCCTGGGGGATACCGACACCGGTATCCTCGACAGAAAATACCAAACGCACGCTCCTCTCACCCCGCTCTTCAATGGAGACGCTTACCCTGATCTCACCCTGCTCAGTAAACTTGATCGCATTGCTAACCAGATTAATCAAGATCTGGCCAAGACGCAGAGGATCACCAATCAGCTTGTCAGGCACGTCAATCTCCTGATCGAAGACGATTTCCAACGCTTTCTCTTCTGCTTTGATCAGGGTGACATTGGCCAGATTATCAAATACCTCATCGAGACTGAACGGCACTCGTTCAATTTCAAGCTTACCTGCCTCAATCTTTGAAAAATCTAGGATATCGTTGATCACACCAAGCAGGATATGTGCAGAGGCTTTGATCTTATTGACATAACGATATTGCTGCTCAGAAAGCTCTGTCTGTAAGGCCAGATGACTAAATCCCATAATCGCATTCATCGGGGTACGTATTTCATGGCTCATGTTTGCCAAAAAATCACTCTTATAACGATTAGCCTGAGCAAGGGCTGCCTTCTGACGTCGTGTCTGAGCAACCCAAAAAAGACTTAACAGCAGAAGCACCCCAGCGCCCCCAATCACCTGCCACAAAAGCGTGTAATTCATCTCGACATCGTAGCGGATCGCCAGAGAGTTCTGACGGATATTGCGCCGCTGTGTTTCATCAATCGTCGATAGGGCCTTATTGAGTATCGCCACCAATTCCGGCCAATCCTTGCGAACCCCAATGGCCAAGTCATTAGCATAGGGGGTTGGAGCCGCGACTTTCAGATTTCCAAAACCGTACTTATCGATGAAATAGCTGCCAAGGGTCAGATTTCCTACATAGGCATCAACCTCACCAGTGGCCAAAGCCTTCATGGCATCTTTAGTGGTCTGTTTTAGTACGAGCCTTAACATAGGATAGTCACGACGCAGATACTCCTCAGTAACATAGCCCTTTTCCACAGCAACCTTAACGTCACCCAGATCAAAAATTGTTGTAATCAAAGGCGCATCTTTGCGGGTAAAAACCATGATTGGAAAATGCAGATAGGACTCGGTGAAATTAAGGTATTGGCTGCGTTCCTCTGATGGCGTTATAGCTGGAAGAGCATCTAGTTTAGCCAGTTTTGCCGCTTCCATAACCTCCTCCCAGTTAAGATTTGGTTGGTGAACAAACCTGACATTAAGGATTGCCTGGAGATGCGTCATAAATTCTGCCGAGATACCCCGGTACTCTCCCGATTTTGTCACATACTCAACCGGCTCCCAGTCGGGATCAACGCCAAGGCGAATCACCGGGTGGTTGACTAGCCATGTCTTCTCAGGCGGAGTCAGGTTAAGCGCGGGTGCGGCATCCACTTGCCCTTGTTTATTCAGGATAGGTACCCACTTATGCAGAATCTCGCGATTCTCCTCTGTCGTCATGCTATCCAGTGCCTTCTGCAGTATTCCCTGCAAAATAGGCCAGTCATGTCGCACACCAATGGCATTCACGGATGCCAGACCATGGATCTTCCCCTGAATCCGAAGATTGGAGATCAGTTCATGCTCGATTAGATAGAGAGCCACGGCCCGATTCCCGACATAGGCATCAACCTCCCCTTTGGATACAGCGTCCAGGGCATCGCTGGTATCTTTGTATAATCGAAGTTTGATATCCGAGCTTCGCTTGGACAAAATACTTTCCATGATAAAGCCGCGTTCAACCGCAACTTGCTTTCCATTAAGATCCTCAAGAGTGTTAGCGTAGGGCGCATCTTTTCTTGCAATAATCACATAGGGATTAATCAGAAAGGGTTCGGTGAAGAGAAAATCCTTCTCCCGGCTCGGATGTGGTGTAATACCCATCAGGGCCGCCAGCTGTTTCTCTTTTACCTTGTTATAAATATCGTCCCAAGAGCCAGGCTGAAGCTTGAGAACACCATTCAGACGCCGGTTCAGTGCCTTCACCGTATCAACACCTATTCCTTTTGGCACCCCATTTTCATCAATAAAATCCATTGGCGGCCAAGCATTCATCACACCCACCGCAATCTCTGGATGCGCTTTTAGCCATGCCTGTTCTTCATGGGTAAGTTGGATTTCACTCTCCTGATGCACCCGGTCACGATCAATCCAGCGATGACGAATCTGCCGATGCTCTTCCGGTGTTATACTGGCCAAACCCTTATTCAAGATTTCGACCAACTGCGGCCACTCTTTTCTGACCCCGAAGCATGCTTTAAATTTACCCAATTGCGGCACGCTACCGACCGCTTTCAGACGCATCATATGATTCTGCTCAATAATCCAGTTGGCCTCCAGATTATTGCCAATATAGGCATCAGCTTTGTTGAATGCTACCGCCTCCAGTGCCTCCTGGGTGCTCGGCACCACCAATAATTGAATACCTGGATATTCCATGGAGAGCCGTTCATGGAGATAGTAGTCTTTCTCAACAGCTAAAATCTTTCCTTCTAAATCTTGCAAGCCGCTCAACAGAGCATCATCTTTACGTTGATAAAGGTAGTTGGGTGCAGAGAAAAACGGCAGGGAGAATGCGAGATACTGAAGGCGCTCCTCTGTGCGGGCAATGCTACTGACTATATCGAATTCACCCTTTCGCGCCGCATCGATAATTTCACTCCAATTATCTACCACTATGGGTTCGATCTGGATGTCTAGTCGTTTCTGCAATATCTCAAGATAGTCTGCGGAAATACCCTGAAATTCCCCATCATACCCAATAAAATCAAGCGGTTGAGACTTACTGTAAACCCCAACTTTAATCTTGGGATGGTGTTTAATCCAGAGTTGTTCCTGTGGCGACAACCCGAGAGCCACATAAGAGAGGCGCTCTTCACCCAGGGAGAGCCAATAACGCCGGATAGTCTGCCGCTCCTCTTCGCTGATCGCAGCCAACGCTTTTTTCAGAATACCCGTTAGCTCCGGCCAATCCTGACGAATAGCCATGGCCAGGATACTGGGTCGATCAAAAGTTCCGGCAACCCTGAGATTGGTTATCTCATTACGCTCAAGCCAATAGCCTGCAACTCCGATACTCAGAATCGTAGCATCCGCTGCTCCCAAAGAAACCTGTTCCAAAGCGGTTGGTATATCAGCAACCTCAATCACCTCTACTCCTGGCATGTGTCGCCGCAGATGCTCAATCACGGAATAGCCTTTGGGCAAAGCAATGGTATGCCCCTGAAGATCTCTCTCCCCTTGTATATCAAGTCTCTTTCCCCGAGTGAGGATATAGCGCTGAGAGATAAAATAGGGAGGCGTAAACTGAAATTCCTTTTCTCTTTCCGATGTTCTATTAGCCATCGGCAATAGATCCACTTTGCCCTTGCGTAAGAGATCCAGGGACGCCCCCCAACTATCAGTCACAACCAGAGAGAAATTCATCCCAAGCTGATGACTAATCAACTTCAGATAGTCGGCCGATACCCCACGATGCTTTGCGTTTTCATCGATAAATTCATAGGGCGCAAAGCCCGGATCAATGGCAATCCTTATCTGATGATGATGTTTCAACCAGTTCTGCTCTTTGGAAGTAAAAGCAAGATCAGAATGGAGTGGAAAACGAATACCGTAGTCTTGCCTCCTTCCCAACCAACGGGAAAGCATCTTATCGGTCTCTTCTTGAGTGATCAGAGAGAATCCCTGCTCAATCTCTTTTAGTAGCTTTTCGCTACCTTTTGGTACTGCCGCACTCAACTGCAACTCAAATAAATCTTCACCCAGAGTTTTGAATTCACCACGCAGACCAAGTCTGATCAGCCCCTGATCGGCAGAGGCCTTATCAGCAATAAAAGCGTCGATCTCACCACGCTCCACAGCAGTTATCATCTGAGAGATATTCTCGAAACTTACCACAGTGGCATCCCGGAATTGCTTGGCAAACCGAGTTCCTGATGAGGGTCCTTGCATGCCGATACGTGCTGTCAAAAAGTCGGATAAAACACGGCGATCACCCTCCTTATACAGAGAGTAAAGCGCTGCCGGTGCATGCAAATAGGATTGCGAAAAATCGAGCCACTCAGCTCTGTCGTCTGACCTAATTAGTCCAGCATGAATATCGGCTCGCCGGTCTTTCAAATCCTCAATAGAGCGGTTTATATCTGTCAGGCGAAAGCTAACAGAATGGTTTGTTTTGGCGGCCCAAAGGCGCCACAGATCAACACCTATCCCTACCGGCTCTCCCTCGTTATTGAGAAAACTAAAAGGTGAGAGATTTCGACTCCCGGCAATGGTCAGTATCTTTTGAGTATCAGCTCCCGCCTTCTCCAACCCTTTTTGTTCCAGACCGGAAGCCCTGCCGACAGAAGAGGAGGATCTTAGAGGTGCCATGCCCGGATGGTAGTCTGGCTTTTCAGCTATCGTGGTCTGTGCATAAGCACTACTGCCACAAAAAACCAGACTTAATAGTAATAGGCATGACATTAGCAACCAGCATAGTGCTATATGTAATAAAGAGAGAATTGTTCGAAAATATCGGTGGCGCGAAGACACAAATAACTCAATGCGGATCCCCCTTATAGAGCGAATCATCATCAAGAATACCTCCGGCCCAGCAGAATGAGAGTCATTGCTTGGCCAAGCCCAATAACCAGTTTCACCATCTCAATAAGTTTTTCAGTACTTCATCCAAAAATTGGTTTTTTATCACTAGATTTCATTAAAGCGATACTCAAACCAACCTAACTGCAGTCAATATTAGCCTTTCCATGCAATGACTAGTGCCACATTGATACTAGGTCAATCTGATCAAAAAATCTCAGCTTAAAAGTGACGAATGTCAATGTACATTATAATTATCCTAAAAAGATCAGCAGGAACCTGCTATTGGATGGAGTGGTCAACTGATCTTTTTAGGTTGAATAGTTTTGAGTTTTTAGTGATGAGTTTTGAGTTGAGCTGTTCGCTACGCTCACGCGCTTTATACCTCCCCTCCGCAAGGGAGGGTGTCGCAAAAGTCGTAGGGTGGGACTCTGTCCCACCATTAAAGGATGAAATGTAGGATGTGGTGAGGTACGAACCCCATCATTGATGCAAGAATAATATTAAGAAGAGATGAATACCGAACGTAGTTCAGTTATTCTATTCTGCGTCAATATCACCAACACGGATCATAACCGACCCATCATCTTCATAGGCACCATGCTCAATGAGCCTTCTCGCCGCATTCTGAATATCTAAGCGATGCTGTGCCACCACATGCATAGGCAACTCTTCAGAGACCCCAAAATAGTTTTCTAGCGTGCCAAGTTCAACACGGCACAATACCCTTTTTTTATTCACATCCACAGCAAGGGTTGCTGTATTTGTTGCACTATTCCATGACTCCAGTCTTGGAAATATTATTCCTGAATTATCTCTATTGTATGATCGATTATGTAACGTCTGCACGGGGTATCCTGTATTTTCTCTATGACTTAATTGAGATGCATAGAATGCTCTCAAGTTGAATTCCAAAACGAGGTTATATTTGGAAAAATAGGCTAATAAAGCAAGATTCAGAGTTGTATTTAAATTTTAAATAGAGCTGCCTTGTTTTTGAAAAGACACCATCAAACCACTCTTAGAGTGGTATACGCTAAATGCAATTATAGTCGATTTAGCATATTCGTGCTGCTATATTTCAATCTGCCGTTATAAGCAGCGTTTGATTACATCTCGCCACGACGAAAACTGCAAAGCCCTCCCTGACTCACAGATGGAGCGGAATAACCAAGCCCTACAGCAAGGGGAGATTATAGAGCTACTCTCGCAGCCAATTGTCGCACCTCGGCAGATACCCATCCGAACAGGAGGGATAAGGAACTCGGAGAAATGAATTATCCATCACTCTCTTTCGTCTCTTCCCATCCACTATTTTTATCTACCCATCTTAAACTCAGCCAATACCAAACAATAATCGGGATCATCATGGCTACCCAACTCCAATCATCAATCAGAAAGATCTTCATAACCCAGTCAGGATTTGGTACTAATAATGACCAAGGAATGCAATAGAGAGAAAAAATCAGACAGGACCATATTAACCACAAAGCCCCCTTTCGCGAATTAATACTAGAAAATGCAAGAAAAACCCACATTGGTGTATTATCTTTCTTATCCATGAATTACCTACTCAATTGGAACATTTGCTACAATATCGCAAAATATCCTATTTTTTGCAATTTGATACTTGAGCTTGTCTCCGTCAGTGTCCGGGCTTACTTTAAACTTCCCAGATCCGGATTCGTTTTTTTCAGCCTATCTAACTCCTCTTCGAAACTCTAAGAAACTCTAAGTCAAATAGATGCCATGACATTATAGTTCGATTTGATTCTAATTTTTTGTGTAGCTCAAAGATTAATTTTCGTAGCAAAAGAATATCTTTTTCAGAAAATTTATCACGGATGATGTAGTCTCCAATATCTATTTCAACACACCTTATACAACCTCTTTCACAAAGGTTTACATATCTCACATTTACAACAGAGTTCTTTATATGGTTAAACGCTCAACCTTATTAGCTCCACTATTTGGAGCCACAAATAATCATATTTTCGAGCGCATCGTAAACATCAGCTTACTGTGTGGCACCCAAGGGCTTGTTCACACCAGGGCTCGAACCCCGCAGGAAGTGCTTTTGGGGTGCAGACAATGCCCCCCTTCCTTGTCAAGAGCCGCAACACCGAGCTGGGTTATCAAATAACCCGGAAATAACAACTGAGGTCAGGCAGATCAATCTCCCTCGGCTTGAGTTTTACGACATCGTTTAACCCGGCCTCACCCTTGATACGCACCCTGGCTTCCATACCTATAGAGGGGATCAGCACTGTCGCACGTTCTCCCTCTTTCGCAACAATTACACCTTCCCCAGACCAATTGGGATTATCCTTTAAATAGATCAGTCGCCAGTGATTATTCGATACCCGCTCAGTCTTTCTATTCGCCATACTGCCCATTTCAGACTGCGCGATCCGTTCCGAGATAGCCTGTACATCCAATAACTCCCCCTGCTTGAGATAGGCGCGTATCTGCTGGTGAGTGAGAAGATCCGAATAGCGTCGTAGTGGACTGGTAGTTCGGCTATAGGCGGCAAGCCCAAGCCCGGAATGGGGCTCGGGGGTTGTTCTGATTTGAGTTGGTTTGAAAAAACGGCGGTAGGCGTACATGGCCGCCATATCCTCTGGCTCATCTCGCGATTCTGGTGCCGCCTGAGTGGCGAATGGAATCGGGATATCCCGCTCATGGCAATAGTTGGCTACTCCTTCCCCAGCCATCAGCATCAGATCGGTTACCATCTCCCGGCTTTCAAGTTTAGGCAGTGGAATAATCTTCACTTTGCCATCATCCACCTTCAGTTTCACTTCAGGTAGTTGGATAGAGGCTGCGCCAGCCGCCTTTCTCCGCTGATGAAAAAGACGACTTTTTTGCAATAATGTTTTGAAGGGCTCTTCTTCTAAGCGCAGATCGGCTTCGGTATAGCTGATACGCGTCACTTTAAGCCAACTGGGATGGATCTCAACCTGCTCTATCTCCCCCTGTTCAGTAAGTTGAAAAGCAATGGAGAATGCCGGTGAGCGCTCTTGTAATCCAAGTCCCAACTGATCAGTCACAGCAGGAGGCAGCATCGGGACTACCCGGTCTGGCAAATAGAGATTGGCACCCCGCGCACGGGCATCGATGTCAAGCTCGCTGTCTGGAGCAACCAGGGCAGCCACATCGGCCACATGCACCCAGATACGCTCTCCATCCAGGCTAATTGCGTCATCAGGATCCTGACTATCTTCATCATCAATGGCAAAGGCTGGTAGATGGGTCAGATCGAGCCGCACCTCTTCCTTTAATTCAGGCACTTGGTGCGCTGGGATAGTTTCATTGATGCCCTGTCGGCGAGGATAGGGATTCTCGTTGGCTGGCCAATATCCGACCTTCACCAGTAAACGATGGGCACTGACCTGATTTTCCATTAAATCAAGTGCCTGCAGAATGCGGCTGCTATCTCGTTTACCCAGGGCTAAGGCTTCAACCTCATTCAAAGCCTTTCTGTCTTCTTCTATGATTGCGCCTTGTTTAAGACGTTGTAAAAATCCGTTCCACGCCTCCGCTTCTGCGGCTTTTCTGCTGCGACTTTCAATTTCAGCCTGCACCGCTGCAGCCGGCCGAGGACGAATTGCTTGGGGTTCACCTTCGAAATAGATGCCGTCTGATACCAGTTGCCAAGCAGCCCAGGAGGTTGCCGGTGTGTATTCGCCGAAAACCAGTTCACTAAGTTCCTTGATATCAGTTTCAACACCTTCCAGGAGTTCCCAGTTCTCTTCTACATCCCCATCAACGGGCTGTAACTGGCTTAAACCTGTGCAAGGTCCAGGATGGAGCAATTCGATATCTTTATCTCTGACACGCTTACTTTTACCACCATCCAACTCGATGACGATCTTATCCGACACCTCAACCACACGAGCTGGACGGATTTTGTAGAGTACCAAAGCACCTTTTGTCAAATTATTCATTAGCCTAGAATCCGCAGTTAAACGGGAATTTGTGGGAAATACCAGCGTGTCCAACAAGGCGTTGTTCGCTGTTAATGGCCACGCCCTTAACAAGAACGACAGCGTAGAGGGGCGCGTCGGGATTTTTCACAAATGCTTGTAGCGTTAATAAGTTCACCCAATGAGTGAGGATAAAATCCATTAATTGATTTGGCATATCATTACCTTACGACAGATATTAGCGGTCAACTGCGGAATCTAGATTTAAAAAAATTGCGCATGAATGCTCACAGGGAGTTTCGTCCTCTGCGGGATCGGGTATGATACGCACTGTTTCCCTTCAAACCCAGGAGCCTGTTCCTGTCATGAACAAAGAATGGATGGAATTTCTTGCATCTCGCACCGATATCACTGATGACAGCACGGAATTGAACTGCGCTTTAAATGATCTATCCCATTTTGGGCTGATCAAAGTCACCGGAGAGGATGCCGAACAGTTTCTTCAAGGCCAGTTAACCAACGATATGCGTGAGGTCACTGAGTCTCACAGCAACTTGGCAGGCTGGTGTAACGCCAAAGGGCGAATGATGGCGACTTTTCGCTGTATTCGTAGAAAGGATGCCTATTACCTGCAAACCCTGCAAGAGAGCGTTTCTTCAGTATTACAGCGTTTGAGTATGTATTTACTAAGGTCGCAGGTCACCCTCTCTGATGCCAGCGATGAACTGGTAAAGGTCGGTATTACAGGTGAGTGCGCGGATGCACTGTTGCAAACCTTTTGTGACGACCTCCCTGAGCGAACCAATGATGTACAACACCTTGATGAATTGACCCTGATTCGTTTGCCTGGTGCAACCCCCAGATTCGAGGTAATGGGTCCATCAAGTGTGATGCAGGAGATCTGGCATACAGCCGAGGGACAGGCCCAGTCTGCATCTGCCGCTTTCTGGGCCTTGCAAGAGATCCAAGCTGGAGTTCCAACTATCTACCCCAACACTAAGGAAGCCTTTGTTCCTCAGATGATGAATATGCAACTCATTGATGGCGTCAGCTTTACTAAAGGCTGCTACGTCGGGCAGGAAGTGGTGGCACGTATGCAGTATCTAGGAAAATTGAAACGCCGAATGTATCTGGCCCATGTGAATACCACAACAGCGCCAGAGCCGGGGGATGAGTTGTTTGCCAAGCAGAGCACTTCAGGACAAGGCGCAGGCAAAGTTGTTGATGCACAAGCCAGCGGTGATGGTTACGATCTACTGGCCGTGATCGAAATAGCGAGCGCTGAAGAGGGCCAAGTAACCCTTGGTAAGCAAGGTCCACAACTCGAATTTCTGAGTCTCCCCTATCCCTATTCAGAATAGTTATTGTGCGCCGACAGCCATGGCTAATTTTTAGAAACAAAGTTAAATATTGGACGCATTCAACCGCTAAACATATAGCCGCTAACATCTAAAATAAAGACGGGACATATGATTGACGAAAACCAATTTTTACAAGACCTGAATCAAGCCATTGACAGCAACCGGCTTACCCTGCCCACACTGCCTGAAGTGGCGCTTAAGGTAAGGGATGCGGTAGAAAAGGAGAATAGCTCAGCCAACCAGATTGCCGACATCATTGCCTCGGATGCTGCGTTGTCTGCACGAATGCTGCAAGTCGCCAACAGCCCGCTCTACCGAGGTCGGATGCCCATTGATAACCTCCAGATGGCAGTTGCCCGACTGGGGATTCGCCTGGTACGTAGCCTGGTGATCAGCATCATCATGCAGCAGATTTTCCAAGCCACCAATGATCTGCTTGATGCAAAGTTCCACCAAATCTGGGAAGAGAGTGTACAGATCGCCGCTTTCTGTCGGGTGCTATCAAGCAACCTGAATCATTTAGATAAAGAGCAGGCCATGCTGGCTGGTCTGATTCACAATATAGGGGCACTGCCGGTGCTGGCAATGTCCGAAACTCAGAATAAACTTATGGAGGATCCAGCCGAACTGGATCGGATAATCGATATTCTGAGTCCACAAATTGGTCAGCGGATACTCAAAATGTGGGATTTTCCAGACTCCTTAATTGATGTGCCTGCCAATTTTCTAAATCTGCAATACGATAGTAACAACGATGGCGACTATGTGGATGTTGTTCTGGTGGCGCGTCTCCAAACTCTGATGAACTCCGAACGTGGCGTTGACACTTCGGAATGGTCCCAAGTGCCCTCTTTTGGTAAGCTTGGCATGGAGCCAGAGGTCAATATCATTGAGATTGAGGGTGTTGCAGAAGATGTTCAGAATATCGAGGTTATGTTTCTCTCGTGACAGCAGATTCAAGGATGATTGATGCAGAAAATCTCTGCAAACACTACGCAGGCGTTAAGGCCGTCAATGGTGTCAGCTTCCAGATATCTCGGGGGGTCTGTTTTGGCCTTCTTGGGCCGAATGGTGCAGGCAAAACTACCACAGTGGAGATGCTGGAGGGAATCAAAAAGCCCTCATCCGGTACAATCCGTTATAAAGGTGAACCACTAGGAGCTCGTTTCCGTAATGAAGCTGGAATTATGTTTCAGCACACTGCCCTGCAGGAGTTCATCCGGGTGGATGAAGCACTGCAAATGTTCCACCGCTTCTATGAAAACTCGCGACCAATTGAAGAGCTGGTGGAGATCTGTGCCCTGGAGGAGTTTCTTACCCGAGACACCCGTAAGCTGTCAGGCGGGCAGAAACAGCGTCTATTGCTAGCCATCGCACTGATCAACAACCCTGAGGTGGTTTTCCTTGACGAACCCACAACAGGACTAGATCCACAATCCCGGCGTAATCTATGGCATCAGGTGCGCAACATTAAGGCAGAGAATAAAACTCTGGTTCTAACCACCCACTACATGGAAGAGGCTTTCGAGTTGTGCGACGAAATCATCATCATGGACCATGGGGTGATTATCGCCCAGGGTAATCCCAAGCAGTTGCTAGCTAACCATTTTGACAATTCAGTACTCACACTTCCCCATTCGGTGCTACCCGATGACTTCACCCCGGACGAAGCCTCCACACTATACCCCCAAGATGACCAGATGGAGATACTCTCGACAAACGTCGATGCTACGATCAGGCATCTGACCTCCAAGCAGATCTCCCTGAAACAGCTACAAATCCGCTCACCGACCCTGGAAGATCTCTTTCTTGAATTGACAGGCCACCATTTGCGTGCCTAGCCTTGTGCTTTATACTGTTCAATATTTTCAGAGGAATCGCCTCTGGGGCGACCACTGACTTCTCATCTTATACCTGAACTGTACAGGATCCTGCACTAACCATGTCGATACGTCGTTTTCTTGCTGCCTTTCAAGCACGTAACTTGGAATTCCTACGTGATCGTACTGCTCTGGGCTGGAATTTGATTATGCCTGTGCTGATCGTTATGGGGTTTGCCTTCGCCTTCACCACGGGCCAGGAAGAGCTTTACAAAGTTGGCATCTATGGTGTAACTGGAGATAATCAACCGATACAGAGCTTTCTCCAGACACGCTATGTGGAGTTCATCCCCGAGACTGATCTTGAGAAAACGATCGATAAAGTTGACCGGCATCAAATTGATCTACTCCTGGATGTCACGAGCAATCGCTACTGGGTCAACAGTACATCCCCGAAAGGCTATTTTCTGGAGCAGATACTTCAACCCTACCAGTTCAAACGTGAGATGGTCAGCGGCACGGAGATTCGCTACGTGGACTGGGTCATACCTGGTGTATTGGGCATGAATATCATGTTCAGCGCCCTCTTCGGTGTCGGATATGTGATTGTCCGATACCGCAAGAATGGGGTTTTAAAGCGCCTCATGGCAACCCCATTGAGTGCCTTTGAATTTATCTCAGCACAAATTGCCTCACGTCTACTGATGATCGTTACGCTCACTTCACTGGTCTATATTGGTACGAATATGGTGGTCGGTTTCCGCATGGCAGGCTCCTATTGGCTTCTGCTACTGATCCTCATACTTGGCGCACTCAGCATGATCAGCATAGGTCTGCTGATTGCCGCCCGAATCACCAGCGAAGAGGCCGCAAACGGCTTACTGAACCTAATCAGTTGGCCGATGATGCTGCTCTCTGGGGTCTGGTTCTCACTAGAAGGCTCACATCCACTGATACAAAATCTGGCATTGGCACTACCATTAACCCATATGATTAACGCGGCACGAGCCGTTATGATCGAGGGAGCTGGCATAACAGATATCGCCATACCGCTTTTATCACTGTGCGCTTTTACTCTATGCTTTGTCACCATAGGCTCTAAAAGCTTTCGTTGGGAGTAGCGATGGAAGATCAAGATACACATTTCATGCATGCCGCTCTGCGACTGGCACAGCGTGGCATTGAGCTAGGCCACGGTGGCCCATTTGGTGCCATCGTTGTCAGCCAGGGGCGGGTTCTCGGCAGTGGCTGGAATCAGGTAATCCACCTTAACGACCCAACAGCTCATGCGGAAATGCAGGCCATCCGTGAAGCATGCCAAACCACTCATAGCTACCATTTAACCGATAGCGTGCTTTACGCCACCTGTCAACCCTGTCCGATGTGCCTAAGCGCAGCATACTGGGCACATATTGATCGTCTGGTCTATGCCGCAACACCAGAAGATGCTTCAGCGATTGGTTTCAGTGATGAGAAGATTGAACGCGAACTAGCACTACCGAGCGACCTGCGCGCCATGTCTGCCAAACAGTTATTGCGGGAGGAGAGCTTAGCGCTTTTCAGGCAGTGGCAGACCAGTGAGCATCGTATCGATTATTGAGTACATTAGGCTAGTGTGGTGCTTCATACAAATTGACGATGATAGAAGCCTGCTCAGGCCAGGAGACAAGGCGCAATGCGCAGGGAATGGCTCGCCCTTTTCAACCTAAAAAGATCAGTTGGACAGC
>JARRQF010000018.1:0-34241 GCA_037382065.1 Candidatus Thiodiazotropha sp.
CGAATGATACACAAGCACCCGTGAGTTCAGGTGTTAACTTGAGTCGTTTGCCAGTGGATCTGATCCAACGGGGACGCTATCAACCACGGCGTGACTTCGATCCTGACAGCCTTAGAGAGCTGGCCGATTCAATTGCTGCTCAGGGTATTATCCAACCAATTATCGTGCGTGTTATTGAAAATGATCGTTATGAACTGATTGCTGGTGAGCGACGCTGGCGGGCAGCACAGCAGGCCGGGTTGGATGAAATCCCGGTAGTCATCAAAGAGGTCACGGAAGAAGCTGCTATGGCAATGGGGCTGATTGAAAATATTCAGAGAGAGGACCTTAATCCACTGGAAGAGTCAAATGCCTTGAGTCGGTTGCTGCACGAATTTGGTTTGACCCACCAGGAAGTGGCCAAGGCTGTTGGTAAGTCCCGCACCAGTGTTACCAATCTGCTGCGCCTGTTGGAATTGAATGAAGAGGTCAAAAGTCTGGTGGAAAGCGGACGCATTGAGATGGGACATGCTCGTACCCTACTCGGGCTAAAGGGTGAGGATCAGACCAAGGCAGCCAACCAGGTCGTGGCGATGGGGCTTTCGGTGCGAGAAACCGAAAAATTGGTTCGACGGCTACAGAACGAAGCGGAAAACCCAACACCATTTCGCCCTGCTCCGACAGTTGATCCAGACATTCGTCGTCTGGTGATCGATCTCTCAGAAAAGCTGGGAGCCAAGGTTGATCTTCAACAAGGTACCAAGGGTAAAGGAAAACTGGTGATTGGTTACAACAGCCTGGATGAGCTGGAAGGGATTCTGGACCACATCAAGTAGTCATTTAGCCGCAAATAGACGCCAATCACTACAAACCGTCGCATATGATTTGATGATATCCATGGCCCTAAACTAAAGTCCAGATTTTGCCCATGGCATTCCTACCCATGGATCACCACCCAGCTCGGCTCGGTTCCAGATGGCTTGATAGCCATGAGCATCTCCCAGGAGAGTGAGATCGTACTTGCCTAAACTGTTTTCATCAATGACTTCACTGGAACTCCATTCACTGCCAGTGAAGAGGCTTTTGAAAATCTTGTTTTGATCATTACCATCATTCTGTAACCAGGCTACCAGAAATCCCTCACTATCACTGGCTAACTGAAAATCAGTAAATTTCGAGTTATTAGATAGCAATGAACTGTCTGACCAGTTTATTCCATCAAAAACCCTAGCGTTTATATGATAAGCAGTCTCAGAGTAATCGTTAGTATTTCCCCAGATAACGGCATATTTTTCACCAGATGCTTTGATTAGGTTATTGTTTTCAGTCATATCAAACATGACATCGCTTCCACTGCTAAGACTCAAATTTTTAACGCCACGCCAAGCCGAGCCATCGTAGATATTGGCGAATAGCGTGGAGAGTTTGTCATCCTTTACCGAAACCCAGGCAACGGCATAGCCATTGCCGTTTGAGATAACACTGGGGGTTTCACCATGAGCCAGGTAGCGCGTCTCAATGATTCCTATCTCTACGCCATCACTCCACTCATTAGTATAAAAGCTACTGTTGACCTTACCTCTGTCAAACCAAAAGATGGCGTAATCCTCGCCATTGCTCGCCAGCTGTGGAACATCTGGGTATCCATACCAGAAATCGCCAATGGCGATCAATTCAAGATCGGTGGTGACCGCTTGCCGGGAACTCCAATTTACTCCGTCAAACTCGGAGGAGTAGATATTCATGGTGTCATGATCATACTGTAACCATGCACTTAAATAGCTACTGCCATTGGATTCAATTTGTAGATAACCGGAATTGTTTTTGGCACTTTCGGTGATTGTGGTGGGTTCGCTCCAACTGGCACCATCAAAAAGACGTGCCAACAGATTAAGACCCAAAGGGGTAGAATCGGCATATAGCAACATATAGCTGTTGCCATTTGATGCCAGTGCCATGTAAATGGGGTCAGCTGATTGATGCAACAGGCTAATGTTTTGCACAATAGATTCACTCCATTCATTCACACTGAAACTAAGCGCTTTTAGGTGATAGTTATCATCAGGCGCCTGTTCCTCCCAGGTAATGGTGAAACTGGTTCCATTTGTGATGATTTTTGGTGGGGTTTCGGTGATGGAATCTGACAGAACAACAGCTTGTTGCCACAGGTCACCTTCCCTTATGTTGGCAAAAAGAGCCTGATATCCATTCCTATCCTGAGACCAGACAGCCAGGGTCGAACCATCATTGGTGGCTGTCAGGTTGGTATCATAACTACTACCAAGCCAGTAACTGCCTTCGCTCAAGAGTTGCTTGCCTTGCCATTGCTTGTCGAGTCTTTGGTTTCTGTACGTAGCAATATCGCTACCGTTATCACTGACCTGGTGCCAGATGACTGAGATACCCTCCCGGGGATTGGCTGCGATCGCGGGATATGTGACTGCTCCAGGATCATTCTCCAAGATTTCTGTTTCACTCCAGCCACCACTACTGTCGTGTTGGATTGTAGTGATATGGTCAGTTTCGTTGATCTTCTGCTTTAGCGCGAGGATATACTCCCCATTCAGACCGGAGAAGGTGATGGCTGAATCATGACGAAATGCGGTATCCAGAAGTTGATAATTATTGATAGGAAAGCTTGCCAGTGAATCGGTTGTACTCACCCACTCTCCATTCTGGTAGATACTGGCATAGTAATCAATGGATTCGTATAGGTCAAAATAGTTGTGGCTGTTCCAAACCAAAGCATAGCCTTCACCATCGGACACGAGGGTTGTTTGTTGGATCGACACAGCAGAGACTAATGTTTGCACTGTCCCCCAATTTCCATCACCTTGGGAATCGACAATGGCGCCGAGTGTGTTGCTATTATTTATCCTTATTACGATACAATAACCAGTGCCGTTTGATGTAATGTCATTAACTATGCTAGCTTCATCGGTCACCAGATGAATTGAACTCCAGCCACCAGACGGAGTATAGATACGATTCAATACCTTGGAAGAATTGGTTGTTACACTACGCCATACCATGGAATATCCCACGCCATTGCTGGCAATTCGGGCTGCGTAGCTACTGTTGTAACCATCAGTAGGCCCAAGTATCTCTTCTACATTCTGCCAGGCTGAGCCATCAAAAAAACTGCCGAGCAAACGATTCCCTTCCGTCGCATTAATCACTACTAAGTAGCCTGTACCATTAGAGGCTGTACCTAATGAGTCTAAATTCTCGCTGTCTGTGAAATAGAGACGCTTTGCAACGTCCCATGAAATACCATCCTGGGAAACGGAGGCATACAACTCATAGCCATTAGTATTGGTTGTCCAGGTGTACCAAGTTACCAAGTAACCTTGATTATTGGTTACCAACTGAAAGCTCTTGAGATATGTAAAATCGCTACTTTTAGGTGCTTGGCTAGTCACCCATTCTCCCTCATGAAACAGACTGAAAAAGAGGTTTGAATCCGCATCTTCCCAAGCTGCGGCAAAGCCCGTGCTACTAGAAACCAACTGTGGTTTGAGGGTCAACCCTGTAGTTGTTGTTACAGACGCTAATCTTTCGGCTCGGGACCAGCTGCCAGAGGCGTGATCATAGTGTGAATAGTAGAACCAGATACCTTTGCTGGATACCGGCCATATAGCCATCCCATCACCAGCGCTATTGAAAACCATCGTGGGGGTACCGGGGGAGGCTAGTGTCTGAATGTCACTAACTTTTCGGACTGATGGGTCCAGATTGGTAGGAGTATCACCAGAATTGGGGGTTTCGACTACAGGGTCATTCGATGTGGTGCTATTGCTGGAACCGCCGCAGGCGGGTAGGAGTAACGCCAGAATAAGCAGGGTGAGGGCGAACCTAAGAGAAGAGGTTAATGGATACATCCTTGATGTCCAGTATGGTGAGTCAATAGAGAGAATTGATATGGTATTTCAGTTAGAGTACCTGAAAGAAGATTCTGAATCCATTTCGTCTTCGAATAAGTCTATTTGTAAAAAGAGTTTTGTAAAGCACTGCGTTCGTTAGCGCCACCTGAACAGGCATTGCTGGATAAGGGGCCATCGCGATTGGTTAGTCAGTGGAGGTTAGAGAGTTTGATTTGGCGTCATTATTCTCACATCACCTGTTCGATAGCCGTTTCTGCTCTGATATGGTGCAAGAACGGTTTTATTTAATGAGGTTCTATGGAAAGGATCGAGCGTTAATTAGCTCCTCAAAAATATTCCCAATGAGGATTTTGTAGCCATTAGATAGGTAATATACGAAGCTTATTTGATGCTTAGATAAAAAAATTAATTTGGGTTTATTCTTGCTTCTGTTTAATAAATTCTTGATTCTAAAAAGGCTGGCGCCGAATAGGGACATTTTATGGTTTAGCCTCCTATAAAATTTATGCATCTATCCTTTGACCTTATATACCAGACCCCTTATACTCCTCCCTCCTTGCTGGATAGGCTCTTACTTAATAAATAAGGGGTACCGGGAAACCGGCATGCAGCTTACTGGAAACAGCCAGATACGCACCATCATAGTGCTCCAAATTGTAGCAGCACTGACTATAGGTTTGATATTGCTGATGTTCAGTACAATGGCGGCATTGTCAGGCGTGATAGGTGGGCTTATTGCTGCTCTTGCGAACGGATATTTCGCTCACCGATCTTTTGTGCACTACCGTGCTGAAGATCCTGGCAAAATAGCAAGTCGTATGTTTGGCGCTGAAATCCAGAAGTTAATAATGACGGGTTTGCTCTTTGGGTTGACAATTGTCACCATTAAACCCGTAAATATTGGTATATTACTGTGCTGCTATTTGTGCGTTCAGGTAGTGGTGCCACTAATTGTGTTGATTTTTCAAGATAGACAGCATTCATAGGTAACTATAAATATGGCTGGCGACGCCCTTACCTCAAGTGAATACATCAAACACCATCTGACCAATCTGACTTTTGGCCAACATGCTGAAGGTGGTTGGGGGTTTGCACACAGCTCTGCTGAAGCAAAGGAGATGGGTTTTTGGGCGATTAATATCGACACCATGTTTTGGTCGTTGCTACTGGGTGGTCTGTTCATCTACTTTTTCAGCAAATCAGCAAAAAACGCGACTAAAGGGGTTCCCGACGGGTTACAGAATTTCGTCGAGTGGATTGTCGATTTCATCAATACCAGCGTTCGCGGCTCATTTAGTGGACGTAATGCTTTGGTAGCGCCACTGGCGTTGACCATTTTCGTTTGGATTTTCCTGCAGAACTTGATGGATCTGGTTCCCGTAGATGTTATTCCCTGGATCACCGGTAGTTTGGGCATACACTTTATGAAAGTTGTTCCCTCTACTGATCCAAATGCCACCTTTGGCATGGCCATTGGTGTGTTTCTGCTTGTTCTCTTTTACAGCATTAAAATTAAAGGTGTTGGTGGTTTTGTGGGTGAACTGACCCTGCAGCCTTTTTCCTCCCAGAATCCTCTGGTCAATCTTCTGTTTATTCCAATCAACTTCATATTGGAATTTGTTAGTTTGATTGCAAAACCTATCTCTCTCGCACTGCGTCTGTTCGGTAACATGTACGCTGGCGAGATGATCTTTATTCTGATCGCCATCATGTATAACGCTGGACTTGTCCTGGGCTTGTTTGGTGGTGTTCTGCAACTAGGTTGGGCTATTTTCCATATTCTGATTATTACACTCCAGGCATTCATCTTTATGACTCTGACGATTGTGTATCTTGATATGGCGCACCACGAACACTGATTTCTATTTTCTTTAACTATCTAGTTCATTAAACGGGAGACCAATAATGGAACAAGCACTGCTGTACATAGCTGGCGCGATCATGATGGGCCTTGGCGCCCTGGGCGCGGCGGTTGGCATCGGTATTTTGGGTGGACGCTTTCTCGAAGGCGCTGCTCGTCAACCTGAACTCATTCCTATGCTGCGTACCCAGTTCTTCATCGTAATGGGTTTGGTTGACGCAGTACCCATGATCGCTGTGGGTCTGGCCATGTATGTACTGTTCGCTGTCACCTGATTTAATCAATTGAGCGAACTTTCTATTATCTCGTCCAACGAGAGGTAAGTCCGGGATGAACATCAATCTGACTTTAGTAGGTCAGCTGCTCTCATTTGCGGTATTCGTGTGGTTCACAATGAAGTATGTCTGGACCCCGATTATGGGTGCTCTGGAGACCCGCAAAAAGGAGATAGCCGACGGTCTGGCTGCTGCGGAGCGTGGACAGCACGAGCAGGAGCTTGCAAAAGAGCGAGCCAAGGATGTCTTGCATGAAGCAAAGGCACAGGCTGCTGAAATCGTAGCTCAGGCGCAAAAAAGAGCGGCTGAAATAGTCGATGAATCGAAAGGCACAGCACGCACAGAAGGCGAGCGTATCGTGTCGGCCGCACATGCGGAGATCGAGCAGGAAACAAACCGCGCCCGTGAACAACTGCGCGAAAAGGTCGGCCTATTGGCTGTGGCAGGCGCAGAAAAGATCCTTAAGAAAGAGATCAATGCGGATGCCCATCAAGACATAGTTGCCGCCTTGGCTAAAGAGATCTAGGCGGAATTATGGCCGATGAAGCTACCACCATTGCCCGTCCCTACGCAGAAGCAGTGTTTGCTCATGCAGATGAAAAGGAGAGTCTCGAGCTTTGGCACGATATGCTGACCTTCCTATCTGCTGTGGTTGAAGATGAAGGCATTACTCAAATAGTCAGCAATCCACTCATTGATCAACAGGCCATGTTCGGGCTGTTGCTGGAGATTGCTGGTGACCAGGTTAATGAGGAGGGAGGTAATCTGATCCGCTTATTGGTTCAGAACCGCCGTCTCAGCGTGTTGCCTCAAATCAAGACACTGTTTGAAGAGCTTAAGGCAGATAAAGAGAAAGTGATAACTGTGCATGTCACCTCTGCCTATGTACTTAAGCCTGTGCAGGAAAAACTTATTGCCGACGCCTTAAAGGCCAAGCTGGGTCGCGAAGTCACCATCACTAGTGAAAAAAATACCGATCTAATCGGTGGTCTTCACATCCGTGCTGGAGACATGGTAATCGACGGTTCAGTCCGTGGAAAACTTCAGCAACTGGCGAATGAATTAGGAATCTAAGCGAGAAGCCATCATGCAACTCAATCCATCCGAGATCAGCGAACTGATCAAAAGCAAGATCGAAAAATTTGATCTTAAGACCGAAGCCCGCAACGAGGGTACGATCATCAGTCTAACTGATGGTATTGCTCGCATCCACGGTCTCGAAGACGTCATGTCTTATGAGATGTTGGAGTTTCCGGGCAATACATTCGGACTGGCACTCAACCTTGAGCGCGACTCAGTCGGGGCTGTGGTGTTGGGTGACTACAAGCATCTTACTGAAGGTGACGCCGTCAAGTGTACTGGCCGCGTTCTTGAGGTACCGGTAGGTGAAGGTCTATTGGGCCGAGTGGTCGATTCACTGGGGCTCCCCCTCGACGGAAAAGGCGATATCAAAGCCGAGGCGACATCACCAATCGAGAAGGTGGCACCAGGTGTCATCGACCGTAAATCGGTTGACCAACCTGTGCAGACTGGTATTAAGTCGATTGACGCTATGGTGCCGATCGGACGTGGCCAGCGCGAGTTGATCATCGGTGATCGTCAGACCGGTAAATCAGCGGTTGCCATCGATGCGATCATTAATCAGAAAGGCACCGGGATCAAATGTATCTACGTTGCTGTCGGACAGAAAAACTCCACCATTGCACAGGTTGCCAGGAAGCTGGAAGAGCATGGCGCCATGGAACATACGATTATCGTCGCCGCACCAGCCGCATACTCCGCAGCGATGCAGTTTATCGCTCCCTACTCCGGTTGCACTATGGGTGAATACTTCCGCGATAAGGGTGAAGATGCGCTGATCATCTATGACGATCTCACTAAGCAAGCTTGGGCCTATCGTCAGGTATCCCTGTTGCTAAGACGCCCACCAGGTCGTGAAGCCTATCCTGGTGATGTCTTCTATCTCCATTCACGTTTGTTGGAGCGCGCTGCACGAGTCAATGCTGACTTCGTCGAGAAGAGTTCGGATGGCAAGGTTAAGGGTAAAACTGGATCCTTGACGGCACTGCCAATCATCGAAACTCAGGCGGGTGATGTCTCTGCTTTCGTACCAACCAACGTTATCTCAATTACCGACGGCCAGATTTTCCTTGAAGCCGATCTATTCAATGCCGGTATCCGGCCTGCGATTAACGCAGGTTTGTCTGTCTCCCGGGTGGGTGGTTCAGCACAGACCAAGATCATCAGGAAGCTTGGTGGCGGTGTGCGTCTTGCATTAGCTCAGTATCGTGAGTTGGCAGCATTCTCACAGTTTGCATCTGACCTTGATGAGGCAACACGTAAGCAGTTGGAGCGTGGTGAGCGCGTCACAGAGCTGATGAAGCAATCGCAGTACTCGCCCCTACCTGTTTCTGGTATGGCATCCACACTGTTTGCTGCCAATGAAGGCTACCTTGATGATGTTGACGTTGCGAAAGTGGTTGACTTCGAGGCTGCTCTACATGGCTACATGAAGAGTAATCAGAAGGAGCTATTGGATAAAATTGATGAAGCGGGTGACTACAATGCCGAGATAGAAGAAGCTCTGCATAACGCCCTTAAGGACTTCAAAGCCAACCATACCTGGTAGATAGCGTCGGGTAATCATAAGAGATAGGGTATAGAGTTATGGCGGGTGCAAAAGAGATCCGGACACAGATCGGTAGCATCAAAAATACGAGTAAGATCACCAAAGCAATGGAGATGGTGGCGGCTTCTAAGATGCGCAAGGCCCAGAGTCGCATGTCGGCAACACGCCCCTATGCGGAGAAGATGCGTAATGTTATCGGGCATCTTTTTCATGCACATCCAGAGTATAAACATACCTTCATGATTGAACGTGAAGTGAAGCGTGTTGGCTATATTATCGTCTCCTCCGATCGGGGGCTCTGTGGCGGCTTGAATAACAACCTATTTCGCAAGCTGGTAAAAGAGCTGAAAGAGCATCGTGACGCAGGTATTGAAGTTGATTTCTGCACCATCGGCAGTAAAGCACACGGTTTTTTCGGGCGATTTGGCGGCAACATTGTCAGTCAGGCTGCGCATCTGGGCGACATGCCGCATATTGAAGACCTTATCGGTACAGTCAAGGTTATGCTGGATAATTACTCGGAAGGCAAAATCGATCGCCTCTACGTCACATATAACGATTTCGTTAACACGATGACTCAGAAACCGACCATTGAGCAGCTTGTGCCGATTCCACCTACTATGGAAGAGGAGCTTAAGCACCACTGGGATTACATCTATGAGCCAGATTCAAAAGAGGTGCTGGATAACCTGCTTGGCCGATATATAGAGTCCCTGGTCTATCAAGCTGTGGTTGAAAATGGTGCCTGTGAACAGTCCGCCAGGATGGTTGCAATGAAGTCAGCGTCTGATAATGCCAGCAACCTGATTGACGAACTGCAGTTGATCTACAATAAGGCACGCCAAGCAGCGATTACTCAGGAAATTTCTGAGATCGTGGGCGGTGCCGCAGCCGTTTGATGACTGAGAACATAACAGAATTTAGTTTTTTATCTTTTTGAGAGTCGCCTGGAGCGGCAAGAGGAACCAGAAATGAGTTCGGGCAAAGTAGTTGAAATCATCGGCGCCGTGGTGGATGTACAGTTTCCCCGTGGCGAGATGCCTAAGGTCTACGAGGCACTCAAGATCGACGAGGCGAATCTCACCCTGGAAGTACAGCAGCAGCTGGGTGATGGTGTGGCAAGAGCCATTGCAATGGGATCGACTGACGGACTGAAGCGAGGCATTAGCGTCGAAGCAACAGGTGCACCAATCAGTATTCCTGTTGGTCAGGGCACCTTGGGTCGTATCATGGATGTCTTGGGTAACCAAATTGATCAGAAAGGCGACATTAAGGCCGATAAACTGATGCCGATCCATCGTGAGCCACCCAAGCTAGAAGATCAGTCAGTTACTACAGAGATCCTTGAGACTGGTATTAAGGTTATCGACCTGATTATGCCGATCGCTAAGGGTGGTAAGATTGGACTATTCGGTGGTGCTGGTGTAGGTAAGACCGTAACCCTGATGGAGCTGATCCGTAATATTGCGGCAGAGCACTCTGGCTTCTCAGTATTTGCTGGTGTGGGTGAACGTACTCGTGAAGGTAACGATTTTTATCATGAAATGATGGAGAGTAACGTTCTCGATAAAGTGGCCCTGGTTTATGGGCAGATGAATGAGCCTCCAGGTAACCGTCTTCGTGTAGCTCTGACAGGACTGACCATCGCCGAGAATTTCCGTGATGAAGGGCGTGATGTTTTGATGTTTGTCGATAACATCTACCGCTACACCCTTGCTGGAACCGAAGTATCTGCTTTGTTGGGGCGTATGCCTTCCGCAGTAGGTTATCAGCCAACGCTGGCTGAAGAGATGGGGGCTTTGCAAGAGCGTATTACTTCTACCAAGACCGGCTCGATCACCTCATTCCAGGCTGTCTATGTACCAGCTGATGACTTGACTGATCCGTCACCAGCCACCACTTTTGCTCACCTTGATGCAACCCTGGTATTGTCTCGTCAGATTGCTGAGCTAGGTATCTACCCAGCGGTAGATCCCCTCGATTCTACCTCGCGTATCCTCGACCCTAATGTCGTCGGTCAGGAGCACTATAACGTAGCACGTAATGTTCAGGGGACACTGCAACGTTATAAAGAGTTGAAAGACATTATCGCGATTCTGGGTATGGACGAACTTTCCGAAGAAGATAAACTGGTCGTACAACGTGCTCGTAAGATCCAGCGTTTCCTCTCACAGCCTTTCTTTGTGGCAGAGGTGTTTACCGGTTCTCCCGGCAAATATGTTTCGTTAAAAGATACCATTACTGGTTTCAAGGCAATTGTTGATGGTGAGTATGATCACTTGCCTGAGCAAGCCTTCTACATGGTCGGCAGTATCGAAGAAGCTGCTGAACGTGGTGGCAAGGGCTAATAGTCCAGGAGTTTAAAGATGGCCATGACAATTCATGTCGACATCGTCAGCGCCGAGGGTGAAATCTTCAGCGGCTTAGCTGAGATGGTCTATGCACCGGCGGTGATGGGTGAAGTAGGTATTGCGCCTCGCCATACGCCTTTGGTGAGCCAGTTGAAGCCAGGCGAAGTGCGTGTTGATACCGAAGGCAAAGGCATGCAACACTTCTATGTCTCTGGTGGCATTCTTGAGGTTCAGCCACATGTGGTTACCGTGTTGGCGGATACAGCGATACGAGCTTCTGATCTTGATGAAGCCGCTGCACAAGATGCTAAACGACGTGCTGAAGAAGCTATGTCAGACCGCAGCGCAGAATTTGAATATGCCAAAGCTCAAGTTGAACTGGCCGAAGCGGTTGCGCAACTGCGTACTATTGAAAATATGCGCAAAGGCAAGCGTTCCTAAATCCTTCATCTTATTGTGGGCCTGAGTTCTTAGGCCCCTATCTCACGTTGTAGACATGTCAAAAGAAATCATTAAAACCGGCAAGTTTGTGTCACTTACCTACTCTATATCTGATAAGGAAGGCAATGTTCTTGAGCAGAGTGATCTGCCAGTTTGTTATATTCATGGTGGCGAGACAGAGCTAATAGGTGGTATGGATCGTGCGGTTGCTGGTAAATCAGTGGGTGAAGAGGTTGTACTGACCCTCTCTCCAAAAGATGGTTTCGGCGAACACGACCCAGACATGACTTTTACTGATGATATCGAAAATGTCCCACCTGAATTTCGCCAACTTGGTGCAGAAGTGCAGATGCAGAATGAAGCGGGTGAAGTGAAGAGTTTTTATGTAACAAAGATTAAAAACGGTAAACTGACGGTTGACGGCAATCATCCCTTAGCAGGTAAGTCCTTGTTGGTTAAAGTTAAAATCTTAGAAGTCAGAGACGCCACAAAAGAAGATGCTATGCAGGTGGGCATGCCAGGGCAATCTCATACCATCAATTAATGTCACAAACAGTCGGAATCTAAGGATAATTTGTGTAAAAAGTCTTCATCCATTTTAAGTTTTTTATGATTGTTGTACTCTGAGAAAAATCTTCACAATAAGTTGCTTGCGTTAAGGGGGTAGGAGGATGCATTTTGGTGCACTGATATTAGCCGCAGGGCAAGGGACGCGAATGCGTTCCAGGATTCCAAAAGTGTTGCATAATCTTGCCGGAAAGCCACTCCTCTCTCATGTCATAGAGACAGCACGTAGCATCAATCCCAATCAGATATCGATCATCTACGGACATGGTGGTGAGGAAGTACCTACCCGACTGGCTGCGGAAGATCTGCAATGGATTGAACAAACCGAACAATTGGGTACTGGGCACGCCGTGATTCAGGCCCTGCCCTGTCTTCAGAGGGTTGATCAGGTATTGATTCTGTATGGTGATGTGCCACTGATCAGTGGATCAACACTGGTCAGCCTGCTGAGCTGTCTAAATAGCTGTGATCTGGCGTTACTAACGATGGATCTGCCCAATCCAACTGGCTATGGCCGGATTGTACGAGATCGGGAAGACCGCATTAGTCGAATTGTTGAACAAAAAGACGCAACCGAGCGCGAGTTGGATATTACCGAAATCAATACCGGCATCATGGCCGTTAGCAGACCCCGCCTTCAAGCTTGGCTATCCAGGATAGATAATAACAATGCCCAGAAAGAGTACTATCTAACCGACATCATTGCCCTTGCCGTAGAGGATGGGGTCAATATTCAGGCTGTTCATCCCAATAGTGAAGAAGAGGTCATGGGTGTGAACGACCGTGTACAGCTCGCCCATCTGGAGCGTTACTTTCATCGCCAACAGGCAGATAATCTAATGCAATCTGGTGTTACGTTGGCTGATCCTAAACGGCTTGATATCCGGGGCAACTTAAAGACTGGGCAGGATGTCTATATCGACTGCAATGTGATTATTGAAGGGGATGTTCAACTTGCTGATGGGGTGAGGGTTGGCCCAAATGTCCTGTTAAAGAATTGCACCATTGGGGAAGAGACTCAGATATTCGCCAATAGTGTCCTGGAAGAGGCGCAGATTGGTAGCGGATGCCGAATAGGCCCTTTTGCACGAGTCAGACCCGAAAGCCAAATCGCCGATCACGTACATATCGGAAACTTCGTTGAGATTAAAAAAAGTCAGGTTGCAGATGGTAGCAAAATCAATCATCTGAGCTATATCGGAGACACCGAAGTGGGACAGAAGGTGAATGTTGGGGCCGGAACCATTACCTGCAACTACGACGGAGCCAATAAGCACCGTACCATCATAGGTAATGGCGCATTTATTGGCTCAGATACGCAGTTGGTTGCCCCCGTTACTGTAGGAGAGGGAGCCACTATCGGTGCTGGCTCGACGATTACAAAAGATACCCCAGCCGGAAAACTAACACTGAGTCGCTCCAAACAGATGACCCTTGACGATTGGCAGCGTCCTATAAAAAAACCAAAAACGTAGGTTAGCAGGAGAATAAGCTATGTGTGGCATTGTTGGTGGTATCTCGCATCAGGATGTGGTGCCAATCCTCATGGAAGGCTTAAAGCGCCTGGAGTACCGGGGTTATGACTCGGCGGGTGTGGCAGTATTAGATGATCAACAACATCTACAGCGTATTAGATCTGTGGGCAAAGTCGCCAGCTTGAAAGGACTCATCGACCAGGCTGAACTGACCAGCCGACTGGGTATCGCTCATACCCGTTGGGCTACCCATGGTATGCCATCGGAGAGAAACGCCCATCCACATATGAGTGGTGAACAGGTTGCGATAGTGCATAACGGCATTATCGAAAACTATGCAACCTTGAGAGAAGAGCTAACGGCGAAGGGCTATGCCTTTACCTCCGAGACCGATACCGAAGTCATTGCCCACCTTCTTGCCGACACCATGAAGTCAGAGCCCGATCTCGTTAAGGCTATCCGAAGCGCCTCGCAAAAACTGGTTGGTGCCTATGGCCTTGCTGCGGTCAGTCCTGACGATCCAGATCAGATGGTTGTAATCAGAGCGGGCAGCCCCTTGGTTATTGGTGTGGGTGAGAATGAGAATTTCATTGCCTCAGATGTTTTCGCCCTACTGCCGGTCACCCAGCGTTTTATGTTTCTTGAAGAGGGTGACCTGGCCCATATCACGAGAGAGAAAGTCAGCGTATTTGATATCAACGGAGCAGCCGTTGAACGTGAAGTGCGCACCTCAGAGGTTTCCGCAGAAAATGCCGAAAAGGGTCCCTACCAACACTACATGCTCAAAGAGATATTTGAGCAGCCAGCTGTCATCGCTGAAACCTTAGAAGGGCGTATCTACAAAGGTCGATTGCTCGAAGAGGCTTTTGGTTATGAAGCAAAACGGCTTCTGGATATGACGCAGAATGTTCACATAGTGGCTTGTGGTACCAGCTACCATGCTGGGCTGGTAGCACGCTACTGGCTTGAAGAGATTGGAGTCCATTGCAGTGTCGAGGTAGCGAGTGAATTCCGCTACCGCCAAGTTGTCGTACCAGACAATACCCTATTTGTCACCATCACCCAGTCGGGTGAAACCGCCGATACCCTAGCAGCATTGCGAGGCGCGGATTCGAAGGGTTATCTCGGCAGTCTCGTTATCTGCAACGTTCCCGAAAGCTCACTGGTGCGAGAGTCCGATGTTGCCTTGATGACAAGAGCCGGACCAGAAATCGGAGTTGCCTCAACCAAGGCCTTCACCACACAACTGGTAGCACTGAGACTATTGACGCTCGCATTAGCTAAACGCTGTGGTATGACTGCAGAACGAGAGCGTGAATTAGTTGATGAGCTACACGCCCTTCCCCGCCAGGTTGAAGTGATTCTTAACCTAAGCGACGCCATTAAAGAGATGGCGAAATCCTTCGCCGATCGCCATAATGCCCTCTTTCTGGGTCGGGGCTGCTTCTATCCAATAGCGATGGAAGGTGCACTCAAGCTTAAAGAGATCTCCTACATACACGCCGAAGCCTATCCCGCAGGCGAGTTAAAGCATGGTCCATTGGCACTGGTCGATGCAGAAATGCCAGTTATCTGTGCCCTGCCCGATGACCCACTGCTAGAAAAGGTGATTTCAAATCTCCAAGAAGTCCGAGCACGAGGCGGAGAGCTATTCCTATTCAGCGATCACAAAGTAAAGATAGGTCTAGACCACTATCAAAATCTGACTCTTTCTGATATCTACCCCTCAACAGCCCCCATTGTCTATAGCATTCCCTTGCAGTTGCTTGCCTATCATGTAGCTGTATTGAAAGGTACAGATGTGGATCAGCCGCGTAATTTAGCGAAATCGGTGACGGTAGAGTAGCGATATTACCTGCATAAGCTTACTGTGTGGCACCCAACAGGGTTCGAACCCCGCATCCCCTCTCCCCTTGGAGGGTATCGCAAAAGTCGTAGGGTGGGGCTCTGTCCCACCATTAAAGGATGAAATGTAGGATGCGGTGAGCGGTGCGAACCGCATCAATAGTGCTGAGGCAGAGGCGTTGACATGACTAGGAATAGATTATGGAAAATGTTATCCACTGACCCTAATACCCAACTAAGCAAGTTAACGAGTCTTGTGACCTCTCTTCGTTACTCGTTGTAGGGGGTTACGCTGGCATCCTCCAAGCGGTAGCCAGCCTCCGCCAACTCGCTCGATAGATGCTCGACACGCATGGTGCCCGTCACCCATACTGTATCAAAGAGTCGACCATTGAATGCTGTACCTTCTCGTGTCAGGACATGAACGGTCTGATTAGCGGGCGGAGGTGGAACATGGATGCATGCACCGTAGTACGGCACCAGAAGAAACTGAGCCATCTTTTTAGTGTCCATCTCGAGCGGCACCACAAAACCAGGGAGCTTGACCCGCTCTCCCTCAAGCGCCGGCACAATGGGTGCCTGACTCCACAGAGCCTTGAGCTTTTCGAGGAGTT
The DNA here is from genome assembly GCA_037382065.1 of Candidatus Thiodiazotropha sp. Classification (GTDB taxonomy): domain Bacteria; phylum Pseudomonadota; class Gammaproteobacteria; order Chromatiales; family Chromatiaceae; genus Thiodiazotropha. The sequence continues at coordinate 15,922 of JARRQF010000018.1, forward strand.
GCTGTGCACGTGGGTCATCATCGCTGAGTTCGTTGGCGTTGTACTGCTCCATTAAGGTCTCTGGTCGCCAGTCATCTGGAATCAGAGTATCCCAGTTGATCTCTCGGACATCCGATTCACCAGTTTTATCCAGTATCTCGCTATGTGCGACTTTCTTATCACCGGGTGTCTGTGGGATTTCCGCTTGCAAGACCGGTGCAGATGGTACTTTTTTGTCATCTAGTTGGTCACATCCGTTAAGCGTCATCGCCCCCACGATAGCAAGTGATAAAAAAAGCCATTTACGCATGATCGATCTTTATACCCGTACCGACAAACCGTCGGCAAGTGACAACCGGTAGGCCCGGTAGCTGGGGATGCTACCTACAAGGAATCCCGCGCCTACGATAGTACTAAGCAGTATCCACTCGTAAGGGGAAAGAGCGCCGAGTTCGATAAAAATTCCGAAGCGGCTCTCGATGATTGGCTGCCCGGCGAGCAGCAGCAGGTAGAGTAGCGCCATACCCAGTAATACGCCGAGCAGCGTGAGAAAACCGGCTTCACCCATGATCAACGCAAACACATGACCGGGGCGTGCGCCAACCGAGCGTAGAATGGCCATTTCTCGGCGGCGCTCATTAAGACTTGTTAACAGGGCAGTCAGCATGCCGAATAATCCGACAAGCACAACGAACGCTGAAACGATGAGCAGGGCATTTTCGGCAATACCGATCAGGTTCCACAATTGGCTGAGCGCTACACCGGGCAGGATCGCCGACAATGGCTCCTCAGGGTAGTCGTTAATGAAGCGCTGCACCTGGAAAGTGGCAACTTTCGATTTCAAGCCCACAAGAGCCGCCGTGATTGCCTTGGGCGTAAGGTCCATTGTACGTGCCTGTTCCGCAGAGACCGATACGCCTGGGATGGGCGCCCCGCTCTGCCAATCGACATGGATGGCTTCAATTGCCTCAAGGCTGACGTGTACCGTGCGATCGACCGGAGTCCCTGTGCGTGCGAGTATGCCTGACACGCGAAAGGGTTTATTCTCGTGTCGTGCAAAGCTGACGTCACTCGCACCATGGGCGACGATGATTGAATCACTTATCTTGTAACCCAGTTTGTCGGCCACCTCAGCGCCGAGAACTGCGTCATAGAGGTCAGAGAATGGTTGTCCTTTAGTGATCTCCAGTTGGCGATTATGTGCATAACGATAGTGTTCAAAGTAGCCTGGTGTCGTGCCTAGAACACGAAATCCGCGATGTGAGTCACCAAGAGAGATTGGCACGGACCAGGCCACTTTCAAAAGCGCAGCGATATCCTGGTAGCTTTTCCATGAGATGTTGTTTGTTGCGTCACCAATCCGGAACACCGTGTAGAGTAACAGTGGCACTGGCCCGCTACGCGCACCGACAATCAGATCGGTTCCCGACAAGGTATTCGCAAAACTCTCACGCGCTTCAGTGCGTAGCCGCTCAACACCGATTAGCAGCGCCACGCTCAGTGCAATCGAGATGATGGTCAATAGGGCCGTGAATCGCCGGTTCAGCAAACTCTGCCATGCCATAGAAAAAATCGCCACGGCTCAAATCTCCACTTTATCTTGGGTTAAGCGATTGATCTCGGTCAGGTTGATGGGGCGATCGAACAGGTGCTGTAGCGAGGCGTCATGGCTGACAAAGATCAGCGTGGCGCCCGACTCGTGGCATTCATTAAACAATAGACGGATGAATGACTCACGGCGATCCGCGTCAAGCGACGACGTTGGTTCGTCTGCGATTAGCAATTCCGGCGAACCCATCAACGCTCGCGCAGCTGCCACGCGCTGTTGCTGACCGACACTGAGTGTCGTGATGGCGCGCTGATGAAGGTCTGGGTGATCCATATCGAGATGCTGCAGCAGACGCCTCGCTTCCGCTTTTAGCCCGTTGCCCCTTGACAATGCCTTGGCGCGGCGGCGTGCTGAGAATCGACAGGGTAACATGACATTATCGACCACAGAGAGATATGGGATCAGGTTGAACATCTGGAAGATGAAACCAATATGGTCTGCACGAAAGTGGTCGCGTTGGACGCTGCTGAGTTGTTCCAATGCCCGATCCATGACGCGCACCGTTCCAGCGCTGGCTGTCGTCACACCCGATAGCAAGCTTAATAAAGTGCTTTTTCCGCTACCGCTTGGCCCTTTGATGAACAAGCGCTCGCCTGGGCTTACCTGCAAAGCATCGATCGATAAGACCATTGGGGCTTTGGGTTGCCAGCAGAACTCCAGGTTTGCGACATCGATAACCAATTAATTGTTTCCTCTGACTCAAATTTCAGAACTTGATGGCATGATTCGCCGGCGTAAGTTCCCCAGCGCCCTCGATGTCGATTGAAAAAACGTCACTTTTCGTGCTTTGCTGAGCAATGTGCACAAGTCCCTAGCAGTTCAACAATCGGCCGCTTGGTGCGGAATCCGACCGCCTTACTTGCCGCCTTCAGGCTTTTGGCCACACTCGTATCCTCGACCTCGGTGACCTCGCCACAATTATCGCAGATCAGAAACTGGCTGGCGTGTGGATGATCAGGATGCGCACAGCCAACGTAGGCATGCAGGCTCTCCAACTTGTGCACCAGGCCCTGTTCGAGCAGAAAGTCCAGAGCCCGGTAGATCGTTGGCGGAGCTGGGTTCTTTACAACGCTTCGCATCTGATCCAGCAACTCGTAGGCACTCAATGGCTTATTAGACAGACACAGCAGTTGCAGAACTGATCTGCGTTGATCAGTCAAACGCACCCCCCGCTTCTGACACAAGGCCTCAGCGCACGCTAATAGATGGATAAGCTCTTTGTTATTCATCAGATGCTCCTTGCTGCGAACCCTGGGCGACCGCCAAGCGTGCACGGTGCCTATCGAGAAACTGCGCCAGCATCGCGGATAAGACATAGACCCCGCCCACAAGCAGGATAATGGTTGGTCCGACCGGAAGATCCGGGGCATACGACAGAGCCAGGCCCGTGATGCTCAACACCGCACCCAGCAGAGTCGCAATCAGCATCATGCGGCCAAGCGAATGGACATAGTGACCAGCAACGGCTGCCGGCAGTGTTAGCAGGGCCAGCACCAGGATCAGGCCGACGACCTGGATCAGCAGCACGACTGTCACCGCGACCAGAACCAGCAACAGCAGGTAGAAGAACCCGACCGGTATGCCGCGCAAGCGGGCAAACTCTTCGTCAAACACCACGGCGAGAAACTGGCGGTGATAGGCGGCGACAAGAATCAGTAGTATCAGATCGAGCGCGATCATGAACCACAGGCTTTCGCGTGGCACGAGAAGAATGTTGCCAAATAGATAGCTCATCAGGTCGGCCTGATAACCTGGCGCCTTCGCAATGAACAGCGCGCCGACCGCCATGCCGATCGCCCATAAGGCGCTGATCAGGGTGTCCTCTTGGGCGCGCCAGTGCAGCCGCACCCAGCCGATTAGCAATGCCGCTGTGATCGCAGCCGGCAAGGCGCCATGCAGCGGTTCGAAGCCGAAGTAGACGGCTGCACCCATCCCGCCAAGGACCGAGTGGGCAATACCGCCGGCAATGAAGGCGATCCGCTTGACCACCACATAGGTACCCATGACCCCACAACCGATGCTCGCCAGCAACGCTGTGGCGACGGCGGTTTGCAGGAAGGCATGCTGTGACAGTGCGGTGAAAAAGCCGTCCATGCTAGGGCCTGTGCATGATCATACGTACATGCTCTCCATAGAGTTCCTGGATCACATTCCCGTCAATGGCGTCGGTGTTGTGGCAGACCAGGGTACGATTAATACAGGCGACCCGGCTGACGTAGCGCGAGATAAAGGCTATGTCGTGCGACACTACGAGAATGGTCATACGGGTATTCAGCACCTTGAGCAGGTCAAAGATCTCGCTCTCCATGCGTTGGTCGATATTTGCGGTCGGTTCATCGAGGATCAGAATGCGCGGCTCCCCCACCAATGCTCGGGCCATTAGCACCCGTTGTAGTTGGCCGCCGGACAGGCTATTGATCTGACGCTTCGCGATGTCACCCACCTCGACCTCGGCCAGTGTACGTTTCGCCACCTCGCGGTCAACACCGGACACACGCCCAGGCCACAACGCATGCCACCAAGTGTTATGTTGCCCGCCCTTTCGATCCAGACCCAGCCGCCCCAACAGCACAACCTGCTCGACCGTGATAGGGAAATCACGCGGGAAGCTTGGGTACTGAGGCACATAGCCCAACAGCTGGTTGGTCGAATTCGGTGAACGGTTGAGTACCTGAAGGCTGCCTGACTGTGGCGTCAGCAGGCCGAGAATCAGCTTTAGCAACGTGCTCTTGCCCCCCGCGTTTGGGCCGACAATACCGAGAAACTCGCCTTCGGCGACCTGCAGGTTGATGCCGGACAGCGTTGGCACGCTGCCATAAGAGAAGTTCAATGATTGAATATCGATGACCAGGTTCAAGGCTTGAGCGCCTGTGCGAACTGTCGGCCAACCCGGCGTAGATTGTCGATATAGTCGGCAGCTAGTGGGTCGACAGCAACCACCACCCCGCTGATGGCCTGAGCTACTTGGCGTGCCTGGCGCTTATCGAACTGTGGCTGCACGAAGATTACCTTGATATTTGCCTTTTTGGCTTGGCTGATTAGGATTGCCAGACCACGTACGCCTGGCTGCTTGCCTTCGTGCTCAATCGCTACCTGCGTCAGCCCGTAATTGTCAGCGAAGTAACCCCAGGCTGGATGAAATACCATGAACTTGCGGTTGGGCAGTGGATCGAGCAACGTATGTAACTCGGCGTCAAGAGCATCCAGCTCAGCAACATAGGCATCGTGGTTGCGCTCAAACGCTATTGCGTGGGCAGAATCCAGCTCACTGAGCTTATCGCGAATCTTGCCAAGCATCTGCTTAACCAACGGCGGGCTAGTCCACATATGGGGATCTTGTTCGTAATTATGATCGGCCGTGCGTGCGCCATCCTCATCATCTCCATGTTCCTCTTCCGCATGATGCTTTGCGTCATGCAAATGCGCCTGCAACTCGTGCAAGGCAATACCCTCTCGGGCATCTAATACCTGCATCCCCTTAACGGCACACCGGTACGCACATACAGCACCGCACCCGCAAGCGCGCTGATCTGCTGGGGCGTGGGATCATAGGTATGCGGGTTGAACCCAGGGCGTACCATCGCTCGGGCATCCACGTGTTCTCCCCCGATTTTTTGCACGAAAGTCTGGATTGGCACCACACTGGCGAATACGCGCAGCGGATCGGTATGGCCCAAGATGGGCACCACCAATAGCAACAACAGCAGCAAAATCTGCATCGACGTTTCTCCTAGTTTCATGTGCATTAGAGCTGGTTAGTTGGCTGTTTGGTTCGTGCTGTTCAGATCAGGGTGTATTTGTAACAATATAACATAATCGTTTATGTGAACAACCAAGTCTCTGCGAGATGGGACACAACCCATTTCGATCAACCTGTTTCGGCGGTCAACTCGTCGCCGAGATTGGCCCGATCTCGCCTAACAGACGCTCGTCAGCAAAATCAACGGCCGCCTTTTCGAGCGTCTGAGAATCCCTTTACCGAAAGTCGCCCAAATTGAGGGAACTGGACAGAGAATAGGCCCGGGACCGTGGCCAGCAAAAACGCCTTGCACATCAAATCAAAGGTTCAACCTAAAAAGATCAGTTGGGCAGCGTGAAGGGTGCGCTTGTGGTGGTACAGGGCAAGAGTCGCTCCTGCACATCCATGTGCCGCCACAAGCGTGCCATTCGCGCTGTAGCGTGATTCACCCAGTAGGTGACCATAACCATCGAAGCTATTTTATTCAAAATCAGATACCTGTTATTAGAATGGAGCGGTCAACTGATTTTTTTAGGTTCAACACTGGTCGAGTCATAGGATGACTGTTCTCTGGCAGATAGCTCATGATTACTCAAGCAGAAAGATTTTATTCCCCCCAAGGACTCACCGATTTTACGGATAGTGAAAAGGAGTCTATTGCTAATGATCTATTTAGGCTTCCAGGACAAAGCTCTAAATTATCCGTAAATCAAAAGAAAATAAGATGGATGTCTTACCTAGTGCCATTGATATTACTTACTGAAAAAATAATTAGACAATGCATTAATTAAGTATTTGCACTTTATCAATAAGTTGGTAGAGGTTCTTAGCTATTGTTTAAATAATGCATTGTAGCATGTGTTTAAATATAAAAATGCGCACATAATGAAATCACCCTATTCTAGTAACATCAATTACGCTACATTAGTAATTTTATTTTGTATTAAGAGTATTCTCTCTTTACAAAATTATTATTACATCTGTTTAAATAATTTCTAGTTGTGACTATAAAACGAGGTTTATTATGCAATACGAAAGCATTAGCACTTAATGGAATATTTGAACGGCAAAACAGATTAGATCATAGAGTGGCAAAATGAAAATATTACTACTGGGTGGTACAGGTGCTATAGGAAGTCATTTCTCAGATATTTTATATAATACTAATGATACTGTTGTTATTACTTCAAGAAGTTATAGGGAATCACAAGGGAATATTGAATATCGACAAGGGAATGCTAAAAATATCGTTTTTTTAGATAACCTTATAGAAGAAAAGTGGGATGTTATAGTTGATTTCATGAATTACTCTGATGAGGAGTTTAGAGAGCGAATAGATAGGTTTCTTAGTAAAACAAAACAATATATTTTTTTAAGTTCAGCAAGAGTATATAACAAAAGTGAAGTAGCTATTACAGAAGAGTCTAAAAGATTATTGGATGTTTGCAAAGATAAAGAATATCTATTAACAAGTGAATATGCTCTTTCTAAAGCAAGACAAGAAAATATATTGAAAGCATCAAGTAAACGAAATTGGACTATAATAAGACCATACATAACATATAGTAATATACGTCTGCAGTTGGGAAACTTAGAAAAAGAAAGTTGGCTCTATAGGGCATTAAAAGGTCGAACAATTGTATTTTCTAAAGATATAAATAATCACTACACGACTTTGACTTATGGAGTAGATGTAGCTAATGGAATTGCATCTCTAATGAATAAGACAGATTCATATGGTGAAGCATTTCATATTACATGTAACTCAGCTTATCTATGGAGTGATATTTTGGATACATATTTAGATGTATTAGAAGATGAGTTGGGGCATCGTCCAAAAGTTATATTTCAAGACTTAACAGATTACTTATCATGGAATGCACTGGAATATCAAGTCACTTTCGATAGGCTATTTGATAGAAAGTTCGATAATACAAAAATTAATAAACATATAAATACAAACGATTTCACAGAGGTAAAAGAAGGCCTTAGAAAATGCGTGCATGAGTTTGTTAAGAATCCAAAATTTAATGCGATAAACTGGAAACAAGAAGCCAAAAAAGACAGGTTTACCAATGAAAAAGCATCGATACTAGAAATTAGTGAATTCAAACAAATATTGAAATATATACTATTTAGATATTTTACTAAAGATTAAGAGTTTGATTAAATGAAAGTACAATATACTGATGAAAAAAATATTCTAATATTACTTTCTTTACTTAAAGGGCATGGAATAAAAAAAGTTGTTGCTTCTCCTGGAACAACAAATATATCCTTTGTACGAAGTTTACAGAACGATCCGTATTTTGAAGTATATTCTGTGGTAGATGAGCGATCAGCTGCTTATATGGCTTGTGGATTATCAGCAGAATCGAATGAGGTGGTAATATTATCCTGCACAGGTGCAACTGCATCAAGAAATTACATGTCAGGCCTTACTGAAGCATATTATCGAAAGTTACCAGTTCTGTCTGTAACATCCTCACAAGATATAGCTAGAGTTGGCCATCATATTGCTCAAGTAATTGATAGAAGCGTGATGCCAAATGATGTGGTAAAGCATAGTGTAACCTTGCCTGTAGTAAAAGACGATGATGACTGGTGGAGTTGTGAAGTAAAGATTAATAATGCGATCTTAGAGTTAAACAGAAATGGTGGGGGGCCAGTACATATTAACCTTGTTACTAAGTATAGTAAAAACTTTAATATTGAGAAGTTGCCAAATGTTCGCATAATTAAAAGATTTGGAATGTTTAGCGAGTTTCCAAAAATTCCTCAAAACGGAAGAATTGCAGTATTTCTAGGATCGCATATTACTGTGAATCAAGAACTAAGCAAAACAATTGATGATTTTTGTAGATGCCATGATGCCGTAGTGTTTTGTGACCATACTAGTGGATACTACGGTACTTATAAAGTTAATCATTGTTTGAGTTCATCCCAGAGATTATCTGATTGCAAAAGTATTCGCCCTTATTTGTCTATTCATATAGGAGAAATATCCGGGGATTACTCTTCTGCTAGAGTAATTGGTAAAAATATATGGAGAGTAAGTGAAGATGGTGAACTAAGAGATACATTCCGAAAGCTTGAATATGTATTTGAAATGCCTGAAATAGAATTTTTTAAATACTATGTAACAAAGAATAAAATAGGAAGTATTTCGTATCTTAAAGAATGCAGAGAACATTTAAGCAAATTGAATAAAGATATTCCAGAGCTTCCTTTCTCTAACTATTGGATAGCTAAAGTAATGCACAATATGATACCAAAGAACTCCACCATTCATTTTGGTATTTTAAATAGCTTGCGTGCATGGAACTTTTTTGAACTACCTAATACTGTACAGTCTAGTTGTAATGTAGGTGGATTTGGCATTGATGGATGTGTATCAGCTCTGATTGGAGCTTCACTTGCAAAATGAATTTAGGAATTTTAATCACCCTGGAGCAGTATTTGGGGAGTCAGCAGATGAATATATTGCAGCAGGTGGACATTTTGGTAATAAATCAAAAAAATTGGTAAAAAATTATTGTGAGAATCTAGGCTTTGAATATCTTACTGCATCTAATAAATCTGAATTTGAAAAGGTTTATAAAAGATTTATAGTTGAAAAAATAACAGAAAAGCCCATGCTTTTTGAAGTGTTTACTGACTGTAATGAGGAAAGTAAAGCTTTAGAGCTTATAACTTCGTTTGTAAATACATCTAAAGATAAAACAAAAAGACTGGTTAAGGGAGTATTTGGTGATAATAATATTAAAATTATTAAAAACATTATGAATAAATAGGCGCAGATGATGTTTATCGAAAATTTACGGGTTTGGAATATATTTAATCTATCCAATAGAGTGTTGTAAAAGGTATTTTTTTATCCATCTTGCTTATATTGCACTTAAACTGCGAGGCACGAACCGCATCATTGATGCTCGTGAGCCACCGCACTATTGATGCGGTTCGCACCGCTCACCGCATCCTACGTAATCACGAATTTTATCGCGTATTCAAAAAGAGTTACCTATCGGTTTGAAAACACCATGGAATATCTCACTCAAATATTGGCACATGATCGAAAATCATGATGCGGTTTGCACCTCACCACATCCTACGACTTTTCGTAGAAGTGCGTTAAAAGAATTATTCCAGAATTTATGGACATACAGCTATGCTGATTGGGCAAAGCGAATGCCAAAGGTTATCCATCATTCTACGAAAAACTATCCAGCCCTAAGCATTCTCAAAACACCAGGCAAAAAGGGGTGCGCTAAATTCTGCCTAAACAACTCAATACTTGGTCAAGAATGATTTGAGATACGTCGTCAGCTGGAGTATAAACTGGCTTGGATAGCGCACTCAAGCTTCTGATAGAGCAGTTTTGCTTGTATCAAATTACCCAATACTATCTACACACCGATGAAAGATATGGCTTTAATCAGTGTATAATTATGATAAGATATCGAATTGAGTTAAAAAATAATTAGGAGGGTAAAAATGAAAAGGATAGTTTTAAGCAGTATTTTGGTCTCATGTAGTCTGATTTGTTCGCAATCATATGCAGAAAATTCGATTACTCAAGAGAGTTCTAACGAAAAGGTCATTGAGAAGACTGGAGCACAAGAGATGGTTATTGAAGAGATAAAGGTGCAAGAGAACAACACCGAAGATAGTCCTGTTGAGGCTAAGTGTCGAGAAAAAACGATACAAACCATAAGCATTTCAAATTCATCGATTGAGTCAATTGATACTGATTTTAATCAGATAGCGGAATCAACCAAGAATAAAATCAATAAAATAGCAGAAGAATTAGGTCTGAAGGATTTTGATCTAAACATGACAGATCAATACGCTAATCGCAACGGCTATTCAACGACTACATATGACTACAGTGCATCGTTATCAATGACATTTCAGTTTGATAAAAACGCATTTGGGGTCTTTTTGAAAGAATTATCACCTGTTAGCATTTCTTCTTCTATCACTAAACAGGAATGTATCGAGTAACCCTGCCTTTAACCTTTGAAGAAAATAGCTTCGATGGTTATGGTACCTACTGGGTGAATCACGCTACAACGTGAATGGCACGCTTGTGGCGGCGCATGGCGGCGTTGCAACTCCTTGGAATAGCGGGCTATTGTGCGTCGTTGCGCGCTGTGCATGGATGCACCCGTGTCGCGGGCAGATGGATGTGCAGGAGCGAGCTTTGCCCTGCACCACCACAAGCGCACTCTTCACGTTGTCCAACTGATCTTTTTAGGTTCAAGCTGCCTCTGAATAAGTCACGCATCGATAAACTATTCGGTTTAGTGTTATTCAGAGGCTCATAATTCCACTATATACCGCAATTATCGCATCAAAATTTCCATACAAAGAAGAAGAGAGCGATTAACCTGCCAGTTGCATTAATTATCTGAATAAAATAGCATTAGATCCTTAAAAAAATAATTTGACCGCTACATTCTAATAGCAGATTCATGATTTTTAATAAAAATAGCTTGAATGGTCATGCTTGGATTAGTCAATAAAAAGAGGGAATTTGAATGGCGCATATAAATATCGCACTCTTGGCTGCAGAATGCTTTTCAAACGATGGAAAGCTTGACTCACAAGAACTAGGTAAAATGATCTCCTTGGCCGAAGAAGACGATGTTATTACGCAAGAAGAGATAAGTGTTTTGACTAGCGTAATTAAGCGAATAAAACCTGAAGAAATGGATGAGCCCATGAGAGCTAGATTACAAAGTCTAGAATCAAAGATTAATACCTTAAGATAAATTCTGCTGTAGAACTATTGTGTCGTCAGCAAATGGTTCGTGTCGATCCAGACCAAGCGTGAGATTGAATCACAGGTGTATATGGCGACCAACATTGTTGGCGTCGATGTGGGCTTGCTTTGCCACGTTGAACGATGGCAACCACATCACGCCGCTCAATAGTTTCAGGAAATATCAAGCGCGGATCAATGCCACGTTTGAGCACCGTAGGGATCACCGTTTTTTAGGGTGGCGAGGATATCAAAAGTACCAAAAAACGGGCACCTTGTTCGGATTCACCTAAAACAATCTTGCCGTGGTAGGCCTTGAGCAGAGATTGCACGATGCCTAGTCCGAGGCCGGTCCCCCCTTGATGTCGTCGCGTGGTAAAGAATGGCGTGAAAATATGTTCCTGGTTGGCTGGAGATATGCCCGGGCCGTTGTCTAGCAAAGAGAGGGTCACCTCATTCTTAGTCGAGTTGAACTGCTCTATGACCACTCGGTCCGCACCCTGCTCAAGACTGTTTGCCATCAAATTACCAAGAATAGTTTTTAGCGCATCAGTTTCTATGGCTAGCCGCAGATCAGAAAGCCCCTCCCCTACTGTTAAATTCAAGCCTCTATTACCATAGATATGGGCTAGCTCATCCAACACCGGTCCCAGTGTCGTACTTACCTGTAATGCTTGTTGGCTATCAGCTCGGGCCAGTTCAAGCAATCCTGTAACCAGGGTCTTGAGCCGGTCTGTATCTGACAGTAGATTATTGAGAAATCGTTGCTGTTGTGTAGATGGCATATCAGGGTGGTCGAGTAATAACTCCAAGGCTCCTTGCATTGCGGTCAAAGGCGTCTTGAATTCGTGCGAGACATGGGTTGCGAATTCCTCGATATAACGGGTTCGTTCGTACAAACAGTTGGACATTTGGGCAAAGCTCTCGCTTAGTTGAGCCAACTCATATGTTCCTGGTTTCTTGATGGGCTTAATTTTCGCTTCGACGTCTGATGCAACTCGCTCGGTCTGGCGAATCAAAGCTTTGATGGGCCTAACGATACGTGAGGAGATTACAATCGCCAGCAGGAAGGTTAGCAGCACGATCATTAGAGTTGGCCAGATGACTCGTTCTCTCTCTTGATAGAGAAAACGCAGGATATTCTCTGGTGAACGCGATAGATAGATGATGCCAAGCAGGCGCTTTTCATGGAGTATTGGATAGGCAGTAAAAATCCGAATCTGAGAGCCTCTGCTAATGGAGGAGAGCGCCGGTTCAGGCTCGCTGGAAATGCGTTGGCGGATGTTGGCGGAATATCGTCCCTGCATCGCATTGACCACCTCTTTAACATGAGCCAGACTGGTGCCGACCTCATTACGACCAGCAATGACCACACCTCGCCAATCCAGCACTCGCATGCCTGCCAGCATCACCCGCTGGGTATCCCGCAAGATCGGTTCCATAGCTTCGCCAATCGCCGTAGCAGCACTATTGGTTGGGCCGAATGCCGGATGGGGGTTGGGACGCCTGGGTAAAGGATCCGCAGTTGAGAGGCTGAGCATGGGTTTGATCGGCTGGTAATATTCATCGCTTTGCGGAAGTGATCGCAGCTTTTGGCCGAAACTGCTGGCTTGATCGGCATCAAGCGCCAGGACTTGCTGTTTGTAATGGGCTGCCAAGACGGCCGATTGCGCGATTAATTCTAACTCGGTGCGCAATACCAGCTCATCTTCAAACAAGCGAAATAGATAGAGGCTGCCCAAGGGAATCAATAGTACAACCAGGGAAAAGCTAAGCAGGATGGTACGCAGACGAAAGAGACGAGGCCACTGCACTAGCGACAATCCGAGAGTTTATAGCCGACCCCATGCACCGTGGTGATTAGCGTAGGCGCACCCATCTCAGTAAATTTTTTGCGAATATGACGGATGTGGCTATCGATGGTACGGTGACTGACGTAGACTTGGCCGGGATAGGCGCGATTCATAATCTGATCGCGTTCAAACACCTGCTGGGGGCTGGTTAGAAATAGAGTCAAGATTGCAAATTCGGTGGCGGTTAGTTCTACTGGCATCTCATCCCACCACACCATGTGTTGTAGGCTATTAAGCTTTAATTTGTGGTACTGAAATTGAGATTTTTCCTGCACCGAGGTGCTAGAAGCGGGTTGCGTGCGTTTTAAAATAGCACTGATACGTGCTACCAATTCGCGGGGACTGAAGGGTTTGGTAACATAATCATCACCCCCTATCTCCAAGCCCAGGATGCGATCAATCTCATCATCGCGAGAAGAAAGAAAAAGGATCGGTGTATCCTGCGTCTTGCGAATCTCACGGCAACACGTCAGGCCATCCATTTCTGGCATATTGATGTCCAGCACGATGAGATCGATCGGATGTAGTGCCAATTGCTGCAATGCTTGTGTGCCATCAAAAGCTGTTATAACCCCCATACCTGATTTCTCCAGGGCAAACTGAATCACTTCTAGAATATGCGGATCGTCATCGACTGCGAGAATGTTTTTGCTCATGAATCTATTAGAATAATCGTTGAGGTCGGAGTCAAACAATTAACCAATATTAATGAATAAGTGTTGCTGACAGATACCGCCCTAATTTACTTGATTACTCCCAAGCTTCAGTAAGCTTGGATTAGCTCATTCCTATATTCTGTGTGGCTACAGTTTTCTCCTGCTGGCGACGTTGCCACCAGAATAACCCTGCCAAAACCAGTATCAGCAACATCAGCCCCTCTTCAGCCTCCGGCGCAGAGCTGCCATGAAACTGCTGTGTAGGATAGGCATTTTGGCTGATTCCCTTGACCATGGGCAGGGGTACCGAAGCCTCTTTTGACGCACTGGGTTGTTCATTATAGATCTTCTGCGATACAGCGATGAAAGCAGTCCAGCGTGTCATCAGGGAAAAATCGAGTCCCAATTGGGTCACCTTTTCTTGCAATAGCTCATCGGTCAGTTCTGAGAAGCGGCGATCATTTGGTCGAGTCATCTCTCGCATATAGTCAACAATGCGGCTTTTGGCCCAAATCAGTGGAATCGCTTGGCTCTGTTCTGCTGTTTTCTGATTGAGCTGAAGTTTGAGTGGCAAAGTGGCCTGCTGCCCATTGATGTGCCCGAGAATTTTAATGGACTTGTTGCCAACCTGTTTGATCTTGCCCAGGATACGCAGAGAATCACCGCTAAAGAGATCTGGCAGCCGTGCGGGTGTAACCTGCTCTACTTGGGTATTACCCCAGTCGATGCTGACATCGGTCAGTATCGGTGTACGCAAGCGCTCGGCGAAACGCTGGGCGGCACCTTCTATTTCCTCTGTGGGGTCGATATAGCGCACAAAGCCCTGACCGGCCTGCGCCATTTCATCTAACAGATAGCGGTTAACGCCGGTTCCGACCCCCAGGGCATAGATACGGGCACTACCACGCAAACTCTGGATGCGCTGCAGCACACTCTGTTCATTGCCGATGTAACCATCGGTTAGAAAGACAACGATGCGTAGATGGTTCTGTATCACTGGCACCGAAAGGGCCTGCTCAATAGCACGATTGATCTCAGTACCACCACCGGCTTGAAAGCCTTGGACATGCGCCTGACCGCGACGCAGATTCTCAGCGGTAGCAGGCAATGGGGTGGCATGGAACTCCCTGGGGCTGTTGCTGAAGTCGATGATTCGAAAATGGTCACTGGGCCGCAAATGGTGTAACACCTGCTGCATAAAAGCCTTGCTAGCCTTCAGAGGATCACCAGACATGGAGCCAGAGGTGTCAAGCACAAACACCATTTCACGCGGAGTAATGGCCTCGCTCTGGGGTATTGCTGGCGGTTCCAGTAACACACTGAAGAAGTGGCCTCGCTCATCCTCATGGGTCAGTAAACCAGCCTGTACCTGTTCCCCGGCCAGACGATAGTGAAGTTCAAAGTCTCGATTATCGATAACGCGGCCGTTGCTAAGCGTGATGCTTCTGTGCTGTTTATCCACTGATTTGATCTCTATGCCGTGAGTCGGGCTGGAAACTGCGGCGACAGGCATGCCTCCATCCAAAGTAATCTCAATACTTACCCGCTCTTGTTCGATCTCTTTGGGTAGGTTCAGCCCTGCCACAGAGGGATAGTCTGGTAGTGCCTCCAACTGCCACTGACCAACTTGTTTGGTAATCTTTTGTTTTATTTGTTCTGGTTGATAGCGAGGCCCTACAACAAGCGGTAAGACCAGCTCATAATGACCGTCCAGCCGCTCGATATGCTGTACATATTGCAAGGTGATATGAATGGGCAAGTCAGGCATGAGATTGGCCAGTTGTTGGGTAAACATGTTGGGCCGATGTTGTTCCAATAAACTAGCGGATTTGCCCTGCTGCTTGGCTTGGTTAAACGCTTCCTTAGCCTCTTCGAGGCGGCGAATCTTGGCTTCGACCAGCTCGTCCGCTACGCGCATGCGCATGGCATGTACGGCGGCATCTTTATTCAAGGGAAAAAGGTAGCTGGCATTAAGGGGTGTGCTGGTCGGGTTTTGGAATTCCTGCTCCAGGGTTATTTGGGCAAGGTCGCCCTGGATATCGACTTGGTAGTGGGATTTTAATAAGGGGAAAAGGATCTTCTTTCCTTCATGTTCAGCTTCAATAAAGCCGCCAGGAACCTGATCGTCAGCCCAGATGGATAAGCACCATAGGGTCATTAGTAAAAACAGCGATTTTTTCATGTATCACTTCCTTTAGGGTTGAGGGAAAGCAGTGCAATATGCAGCGGTTTGATCGCAATAGAGTGGATATCGAGCGCGGCGAACAGATGTTGATCCCAGTCCTGATTCTCATTAGTTGGGCTGTTCCAGGGGGCAATACGCTGTATCGCCATCCAGCTCTCTGGACTCTGAAACCAATGCCAAACAGCTTCGCCCACATGGGTTGTGGTTTTACCGCTACTGGAGATAAAGCTGACCGAAACACGCCAAACGCGACCATCCGGGGATTGCGCTCGATAGACGGCAGTCGGCAATAGAGAGGCATGGCTGCCAATGTAGTTAACAGAAAAGCCTAGTCCACGTAAACATTCGTCAGGCGCATGCAGATGGCGCAATGGAGATTGGGTTTGGGTAATTAGCAAACTACGCTCAGCGTATTGCATCTTGATGGCGGCACCGCCGAAGCGTTCAAAATAGTGACGCTCTTTATCGAGTAAGGGCACAACTTGGCCAACCTCTCCCGCGAGAAAACGTGGAGCATAGGGCGTATCTAATACCTCGCTGCTGTCCACCGGATGCGGTGTGAGGCTGACAATTAGCAAAACCAATAGAAAGAAGGCCATAGCACCAAAGATGGGTGGGCTGTGAGAGTACGCGGTGTTGCTTGACTGGTTTTGCAGCATTGGCTTCAAGGCTGTGATCGGTTCTTGGTGCTGCCCTGTCCGACCGATCAATAGAAAATAGAAAATTAGTAAGGCAAATCCTGGTAGCAGGGAAAACAATCCGACTAATTCATGCCAGGGCTGCTGCATTAGATCCACATTTGGCACAGGATAGAGTACGCCTAGCGCAAGAATCAGGATTCGCAGACTGTTGCTTATCCAGGCAGCCGATAACATAATCCATACTGCTGCCATGCCTTGCCGCCTACTAGGGCGTGCGAAAGCCATCAAAGCACACAACAGGATGGTCATTAATACCAGAGCCGAAGCCCCCGAACAGGGTAAATCGATTAGCAGAGACTCGGTGGGTAGTTGAATGCGGGTGCCCTGACAGCTAATGCCAGCATCTAGACTTGTTAGCAATGAACAGGAAGTCTCGGCCGACAGCTGTTGTAGGCCATACCCTAGGGTGCGTTGCAATATCCGCTCTAATGGTAGCGAACAGGCGAATAGCAGCGCCATCCACAGCGGAGATAAAGGACGTTGCCTCTGTTGCAAGCCCAATATCAATCCAAGAGCATAGACATCCACCACCAAGGCTAAAGCACTAAGAATATGGATTGCCAATACCTGTCCCGCCAAGCGAAGCATGGCGGTTGTTGCTAACAGCATCAGCGCCCTGCGCTGATATCGGCCTAGCACCTCTTTCCGGGGTGAGGTCAGGCTCCACAAGAGCAGCAGGGAGAATACCAAAAAGACCCAAAGGCCATCGGAGTCATAACTGGGGTCAAGCCAGGTATTTATCAACCAACGGACCGGGTCAATGGCCAAGATGCTGATGCTGAGCGCCAGCATCAAGAAAACAGTTTTTGTGCAGGATTTATGTGAGTGATACGATCAATGACCCCAACTACGACGGCTGAGTGTTGTAATACTTATGGTCTGATAATTTTCATTACTTCATTGCATCGTGGAAGTTATACTGGCATGTAAATTATGGCTAATGGAAGTATAAACTTATGCAGACGCTATCAGATCTATCATTAACCCTACTATTTGATAATGTATGTCATGAAGCACAACTACCAAGTTTATGGGGTTTTTCGCTATTGGTCGAGTTATCTGGCAAGCGATTGCTTTTCGATACAGGTAGTAACGGTAGGGTTTTACTCAAAAATTGTGAGATGCTTGGAGTGAGTCCAATAGAATTGGACTTTCTGTTTATCTCACATGGCCACTGGGATCATACTGGTGGGATTGATTCGATTCTAGAACTTAATCCCGACTTGACTCTGGTGGTTCCGGTTAGTCTCTCACCGCGTTGGATCGATGATCTGCGTCAACAGTGCTCTAAATTGATCTTGGTTGATCAAGAGCCCGTAACATTTGCTCCAGGATTCAGTTCCACAGGTGTTTTTCCTGGCGAGATGCCAGAGCAGGCGTTGGTAATACCCTCTGATCAGGGGGCTGTTGTGATCACAGGGTGTGCACATCCAGGTATCGGAGCAATTGCTAAAGAGGCATCCCGTCAAAATTCACAGGCAATTGCATTATTAGCAGGCGGTTTCCATCTTTTTAAGGCACAGGAAAAGGAGATTGATGCTGTAATCAATGAGCTGGCGAACCTTCCCGTGCAATATATTATGCCCACTCATTGCACCGGATCATTAGCTTCCAGCTGCCTCAAGAAGCAATTCGGGGTTCGCTGTATTGCAGGTGGTTCTGGTCAGAGGATACGATTTAATTCGGCAGGCCAACCCGTTTTATAAATAGTGCTGCTAGTGTGGTGCTTCATACAAATTGACGATGATAGCGTGACGCTAAGCGGTTAGCCGCTAGGCGCGTGCCGCCGGGAATGGCTTCTCCCTTTCCAAGGCGCGCAACAACGTGGATGACC
>JARRQF010000019.1:0-20224 GCA_037382065.1 Candidatus Thiodiazotropha sp.
TTCGGCAGGTGGAGCAACGATTGAGACCTTGCGTAAGTATGTAGAAAATCAGGCTACGCCTGATTAGCCCTTTCATCCCCGCCCGCATTGGGCGAGGGTTTTCGGGCTATTCTGCTAACTCTAACTGATCGAATGGTGAATCACAGACTTAGACTTCACCCTAAGCCTTTGATTGAGATGGTGGGTTGTGCAGGAATCGAACCTGCGACCACCTGATTAAAAGTCAGATGCTCTACCAACTGAGCTAACAACCCAAAAATTTGAACGCGAATACTACCCTAGATTCATCCCAGTGTGAAGCATATTTGAAAAACAAATTGCCTTTGCTTGTAGATTACTAATCCATCTAAGCCACCACTTCGCCGCTAGCCCTTATATCTGCTGCCTTTGCCGGCACAAAATGCTAAAGTTAGCTTCGATGGTTATGCTCACCTACTGGGTGAATCACGCTGCCCAACTAATCTTTTTAGGTTTAAAAATGACCCGGCGTTGAAGATCAAGCAACGGCATTTTTTTGTCATTCCTCCGTCACTCAAAAATAGTTAGTCTCAAGCGCTGCGTCGCTATTTTGACAATCGCCTCGAACATCAATTGTATCCCATTGTTTTTAATTGTTATTTTATTTTGGCACGCAATTGGCATTACACCTTACAAATCCAGAAATTAGTGAGTACCACCCATGACCGGTATCTACAACATATATCAAGATCAACTCACTCCGGCACCCCGAACTATAGTGAACCGCCAAGTTGACGTCGTCGATGGTGATGGCAAATTGGGGCTCATCTTGGAGTTAAGTGGTAAACTACAAACCACCCTGGAAGTGGAGACACTGATTGAGCTGTTCTCGCAAACCCTGGAAAAGCAGTTTGAGATCGACTGTCTGAACTACTGTTCAACTAATAAACAGATAGCATTAGCATTTGGTGCGACAGAAGCCACCAACAAACTCAGTTACAATCTCAAAGTGCTGGATACACGCCTTGGCCAAATCACCGTGAGCCGTAAGAAGCGCTACTCTAAAAGGGAGATTAGCGAAATAGAGAATCTGCTGGCTGCCCTCCTTTATCCGCTGCGCAACGCACTTCTCTATCGTACTGCTCTACAAAGTGCTTTTCTCGATTCACTGACAAAAGTAAAAAACCGCACAGCATTCGACTCAAACTTCAGCCGGGAACTAGAACTCAATCGCCGCAATAATAGCAATTTATCGCTGATTGTTATGGATATCGATTTTTTCAAGCGCATTAATGACCAGTTTGGGCATGCCATTGGTGATATGGTATTAGTAGAGGTAGCAAAAACCATCGAGCAGACCATTCGTAGCAGTGACGCTCTCTATCGTTATGGTGGCGAGGAGTTTGTGGTGATTCTTAATGGAACGGATATGGCCGGTGCACAACTCCTCGCAGCCCGGATACGTGAGAATGTTGAAAACATGCGTATCGACTCAATCAAGAGTCTGCGAGTCACGCTGAGTTTAGGCGTTAGCATGCTGCATGAACAGGATAACAATCAAACTCTTTTTGAGCGTGCGGATCGTGCCCTCTATGAGGCCAAAAATAGCGGACGCAATCGGGTGGTTGGGGCGAACTAGTGTGGTCTCCTGGATAAATTATTGCCTAACTGATCTTTTTAGGTTGAAAAGGGCGAGCCATTCCCTGCGCATTGCGCCTTGTCTCCTGGCCTGAGCAGGCTTCTATCATCGTCAATTTGTATGAAGCACCACACTAGCAAGAGTGCCCGCGCCCCCGCCCTTTACCCTTCCATGGGCTCTCATTTGATTTGTGAGCAATTGCGGGCTTGGACTTCTTGTTCCGATCACTAGATTTAACCAAACGCTGAGATTTTGTAGCGTGAGACCTCTTATCCCGCTCATCTGATTTCACTGGACGTTTTGATTTTGTGGATAGTGGTTTTTTTCCGCGCATCGGTTTGTGGGATTTCTTCAAGCCCATCGCGATCAGCAGCTCATCAATCTCGGCATTAGTCAGATTGCGATAGCGTCCCACCTTTAAAACACTATCGAGAATAACAGTTCCATAGCGCACTCGTTTGAGTCGACTGACACGAGCTCCCACCGCTTCCCACATCCGCCTTACTTCACGCTGCCGCCCCTCCATAATCACGACATGAAACCATCGATTAATCCCTTCACCACCTGACTCAACAATCTCTTCGAAGCGAGCAGGACCATCCTCTAGCTCCACCCCATGAGTAAGCTGCTTGAGTTGCTCATCCGTGACCTCTCCCATGACCCGTACTGCATATTCACGTTCCACCTGGCGACTGGGATGCATCAACTGGTTGGCCAACTCTCCATCGGTTGTTAGTAGTAGCAGTCCGGATGAGTTAATATCAAGGCGACCGACCGGAATCCAACGTCCATGTTTAAGTTTAGGAAGCCGCCCAAAAACAGTTCGACGGCCCTCAGGGTCTCGACGAGTAACCAGCTCTCCCTCTGGTTTATTGTAGACTAGTACTTCCCTTTCTGGTGCTTCAAGCATACGTTTGGCAATCAATTTGCCATCCACCCGAATGGTGTCGTCTCGCACCACTCGTTGACCTAATTGTGCGATCTCTCCATTAACTTCAACTCGCCCTTCTACAATCCATCCCTCGATTTGACGACGTGACCCCATACCGGCATTGGCCAGAACTTTTTGCAGGCGATCGCCAGCGGGCGGGTTATTCTGATTCATTTATCTCCGACTTCCGCGTCAATTCAGCGGTATCTTGGTTATCAGGTATCTCATCAGAAATATCTGATAACGCCTTGTGAATAGTCTCTACTTCTGCATTATCTTCAATAGAGATAGTATTATCTACCAAATCGGACTCAGCATCTTCGCTAACTGAGTCAGGCACTTTACCCCCATTGGCATCTGGCTCATCAGTAGCTACATTTGGATCGAGCAACTCAAGTTCCTGGTTAATAGAATCAAGATCCCTGATCTCAGCAAGCGTTGGTAGTTCATTCAGACTTTTTAGATTGAAATAGTCAAGAAATTCTTTGGTAGTAGCATAAAGCGATGGTTTACCGGGCACATCCCGGTGACCCACGACCCGGACCCACTCCCTTTCAGTCAGGGTTCTAATGATATTAGTGCTCACCGAAACACCCCTAATCTCCTCAATCTCACCACGGGTTATCGGCTGCCGATAAGCAACCAGCGCCAGTGTTTCTAGCAAAGCTCGAGAGTATTTCGGTGGACGCTCTGCCCAAAGTTTGGAGACCCAGCGTGAGAATTCGGAACGCACCTGAATGCGAAAGCCATTGCCTACCTCAATGACTTCAACACCTCTGCCTTGATAGTCTTCCGTCAGTTCGCTCAGGGCATCACGCAGCAGCGTCTTATCCGGCTGCTCTTGCTCATTAAATAAGGCACGAAATTGATCCAGGCTTAGAGGCCTACCTGCAGCCAGCAAAGCCGCCTCAATAATCTGCTTCAGTTTTTTATCATCAGACATATCAGAGTACTTTCGCTTTGACATGAATAGGGGCAAAGGCCTCTGACTGCACTAGTTCGAGAAGAGCCCCTTTGATTAACTCCAGAACCGCCAGAAAGGAGACCACAACACCCAAACGTCCCTCACTAATATCAAATAGGTCGGTAAATAAGATAAACCGATCGCCATCAAGCTGCTGCAACACATAAGACATCTTCTCGCGTACAGAGAGTGTCTCCTTCTCGACCCGATGGCTGGTAAACATGTCTGCCCTGTGTAGAACATCAGACAATGCAAGCATGATTTCGCGTAACGCTATATCAGGCTCCTTTACATCAACATGACGCTCCACCAGTTCGGCATGCGCCTGAAAAGTGTCCCGTGTCATATGTTCCAAACCATCCAGATCTTCAGCAGCCTGTTTATAACGCTCGTACTCTTGCAAGCGGCGTATCAGTTCAGCACGAGGGTCTCCCTCCTCCTCCTCTTCACTCACCGCACGGGGTAATAGCATGCGTGACTTGATCTCCGCCAGCATGGCGGCCATCACCAGATACTCCGCCGCCAGCTCAAGCCGCAATTCAGTCATCATATCGATATAACTGATGTATTGATCGGTGATTTGAGCGATGGGGATCTCTAAAATATCCAGATTCTGGCGTCGGATCAGATAGAGTAATAGATCAAGGGGACCTTCAAAAGCATCGAGAAAGACCTCCAGTGCATCCGGTGGAATATAGAGATCCGTTGGTGGTGATACAAATGGCTGCCCCATCACCATAGCAAATGGCATCTCCTCCTGTTCCGGATGGTGGTGAGGATGGGGCTCCGTTATTTCCATTATCCTAAAATCTGCAGAGACATAGCCTGGCGAACCTCTCGCATAGTCTCCTGAGCAACCTCCCTGGCCTTCTCAGAACCTTCTTTAATGATCCGCCTCACCAGATCGGGTTGTGCTTCGAACTCGGCAGCACGAGCTTGTATCGGTTTCAGCTCACCCAGCACCGCTTCGATGATCGGCGCCTTACAATCGAGGCAGCCGATGCCAGCGCTACGACACCCCTCCTGCACCCACTGCCGAGTTGCATCCTCGGAATAGACCAGGTGAAACTGCCATACTGGACATTTCTCGGGATCACCCGGATCGGTTCGTCGAACCCGGTTAGTGTCTGTGGGCATCCTTTTCAGTTTCATTGCAACGTCTTCTGAATTGTCACGCAGAGAGAGGGTGTTGGCATAGGATTTCGACATCTTCTGACCATCTAACCCGGGCATTTTGGATGCCTTGGTCAGCAGTGGCTGTGGCTCTGTAAGGATGACGCGACCACTTCCCTCCAGATAACCAAACAATCGCTCTTGCTCTTCTGTCGAGATATTCTGCTGCGCCTGCAGCAGTGCTTGCCCTGCTTGTAAAGCTTCCCCATCCCCCTGCTCCTGATAGGCACGCCGCAGTTGATCGAACCGCTTGGCTGCCTTTTTCCCCATTTTCTTGCGTGCACCTTCGGCTCGTTCTTCAAAATTGGCCTCACGCCCGTAGAGATGGTTAAAGCGACGAGCCACTTCACGGGTTAACTCAACATGCGCCACTTGATCTTCGCCTACCGGCACTTGAGAAGCACGATAGATTAAAATATCTGCCGATTGGAGTAAGGGATAGCCAAGAAAGCCATAGGTGGCCAGATCTTTCTCTTTTAGTTTTTCCTGCTGGTCCTTGTAACTGGGCACCCGCTCCAACCACC
The DNA here is from genome assembly GCA_037382065.1 of Candidatus Thiodiazotropha sp. Classification (GTDB taxonomy): domain Bacteria; phylum Pseudomonadota; class Gammaproteobacteria; order Chromatiales; family Chromatiaceae; genus Thiodiazotropha. Next base: position 5,190 of record JARRQF010000019.1, read on the forward strand.
CCAAAGGCGTAATCATTGAAAGCAGCAGGTGTAGCTCAGCATGCTCTGGAACCAGAGATTGCACAAACAGGGTCGCCGATTCACTCTCCACACCAGCCGCTAACCAGTCAATCACCATATCCCAGATACTGGCTGGAATCGCACTAGGATCGTCATAGTGTGTGGTCAAAGCATGCCAGTCGGCGACAAAAAAGTAGCAATCGTATTGTTTTTGCAACTTAATCCAGTTTTTTAGAACGCCATGGTAATGACCTAGATGGAGTTGCCCGGTCGGGCGCATACCAGAGAGAACCCGGGATAAACTTTGCTGCTGAATCAAAACTAACTCCTAGCTCAGCTAAGGAAATATTGTAAATTATGACTGACGATATCGCTGGCCGGCAGAAGTCTGATCGTCAACCCCACTAACGGCCAGAGAATCCCCCCCAAAACTCCACTAGCAAGCAGAATCAATACGATGATAAGACCATAGCTTTCAAAACTTGAATAGATTTGAGCCTGTTTGGCAGGCAATAGCGAATAGACGACTCTTCCCCCATCGAGAGGTGGAATGGGCATTAGATTTAATACCATCAGCACCGCATTAACCAGTACACCTACCACCCCCATCAATAGCAGTGGAACACCAAACTGACTGATGTATGGAATAGCCAGCGCCCCAACGTAGACCATAATCGACCAGATCAGAGCCATCAATAGGTTTGCACCAGGCCCAGCCAATGCCACCAATCCCATATCACGTTTGGGATTATCCAGATTATTCCAATTGACGGGTACTGGTTTAGCCCAACCAAACATAAATCCAGTGAACTTGAAAACCACCAATGGCACCAGAATAGTGCCAATCGGATCGATATGTTTGAGAGGGTTCAGGGTGACACGCCCTAACATTTCGGCTGTCTTGTCACCCAGGCGCCTAGCCATCCAGCCATGTGCTGCTTCATGCACAGTAATCGCAAATATTATTGGCAATATAGAAATCGCCAATTTTTGAATAAAAGTGAGACTTTCCATCGGGGGATTATACCTCGAACATTGAGCTGTCGCCCTTGCCGGCCCGAACGACCCATGGTAGATCGTCAGTCATAATAACAACAGTAGTGGGTTCAAATCCGCAGTAACCGCCATCAATGATCAAATCCACTTGGTGATCTAGCAGGTCGCGCATTTCGTAGGGGTCTGTAAGCGGCATCTCATCATTAGGCAGGATTAGGGTCGTACTCATAATCGGCTCTCCCAGCTCCGCCAACAAAGCGCGCACGATTTCGTTATCGGGTACACGGATACCTATGGTCTTACGTTTGGGGTGCATCAGTCGCCTAGGAACCTGCTTGGTCGCCTTATGAATAAAGGTGTAGGGTCCTGGCGTTAAATTCTTCAGCAGTCGGTAATCTTGGTTATCAATCTTCGCATATTGGGAAATCTCGGTTAGATCCCGGCATACCAATGTGAAGTTATGGATATCATTGACTCTGCGAATACGCCGAATGCGCTCCATGGCGCCTTTATCACCAATATGACACCCAAATGCATAGCTGGAGTCGGTTGGATAGATCATCAGACCGCCATCACGGATAATCTTAACCGCCTGTGTAATCAAGCGTGATTGCGGATTTTCTGGATGAATTTGCAAAAAAAGCGCCATAGAATAATCGCCTAACTCAATTCACGGCATGTGTTTGTTGTGCATGGTAGATTCCAGTTTGCCCATATAGGACGGCAACCATCTGGAAAGGCGGGTAGACAACCAAGTTCTATCCAAGGATTGTCGGGCGAGTGAAAGTCGGACCCAGCGGAAGCCATCAGGCCGAATTCACGCGCATGTTTAGCCATCACGAAAGAGTCGTCACGACTATGGCTGCCCGAGACCACTTCGATTGCCTCGCCACCAAAACCCACAAAATCCTTAAACAGCCGTCTTAACTTCGAACGACTTAGTTTATAACGAGCCGGATGGGCAATCACAGCCTCACCGCCCGCCTCATGTATCCAATTGAGCGCCTCTTCAAGAGTAGCCCAATCCCCCGGTACGTAACCGGGTTTGCCACTGACAAGATAGTGTTTAAACACTTTTCGTTCATCAGCCAAAACCCTTTTCTGTACTAAAAAACGGGCGAAATGAGTTCGACTGACGAGACGTCCCTCAGCAAAAGCAAGCGCCCCTTCGTAGGCACCAGGTATTCCCGCCTTATCGAGACGACGGGCCATCTCTTTGGCTCGCCACTCCCGAAATACTTGCAACCGGCTTAACCCCTCTTGCAACATGGTATTATTTGGGTCGACATTAAGGCCCACAATGTGCACCGTTTGTCTATTCCAGGTAACAGAGAGTTCTACACCGGGTATCAGAATCATTCCCAACGCCTGTGCCGTCTGCCTGGCCTCTTCAATACCGGCCAGCGTGTCATGATCAGTCAGTGCCAGAACTTCGACCCCGGCCTGTGCGGCACGCAGAATAAGATCACGTGGAGGCAGAGTTCCATCCGAGGCAGTAGAGTGGCTGTGAAGATCGTATATATTAGGCATGGGGGCGGATTGTACCGGTTGTCCTGTCTGACTGATAGAAAAAATATGCATCTCCCCTATCTTTATATAATTAGAAGAAAAATCGTAATTTGCGAGCGAGATTCATAACAACTAACAGACGTTATCCAATCAGCCTGATACAATCCCTCCATGCTATTTTACAGCCTAAATCTCACTACAATCGGCGCTCGTTTCGACGAGATCGCATCCACTGTTGCCTCAGTCAACCAAAAAACCGGCATGGAAGATCCCGACCATTCTCCTGCGATATTGCAACAATCGATGCATCGCCTGGTAGAACTATTGATCATCATGGATAAGCAGACATCCTCTACCCTCAAGCAAGATGCTATATCTTATGAAGAACTGAATGAGTTGGGGGACTATGGCTTTAATCTTCTGATGGACTTTTCAGCCCTCGCGAACCAACTCAAGTTAACCGAGCAGAGCCTTGAACTAGAGGATTTAACTCTGCCTCTGGCCCTTTGGCTGGTGCGTCACCACGGTGAGATCCGCACCTTGGAGCCTGTCGTCAATGCACTGGCAAGGCTAGCCAATACCTTTAGTGAACCAGCCCAATTACAGCAACTCCATGATGTAAATCAAGAAATCCTGAGTACGATTCATTTTGAGAAACATACTAATCAGAGCCATGAAACAGTCTCTCAACCTTGGCGCATTCTGCTGATAAATCATGCCATTATCGCAACACGTACCTATCAGCCTGCGCTGATTGAGCAGGCCTACGAAACCCTCACCCTCCATTTTCCAGAAGAGGCTCCCGATTTTTTCAGGGAAGGCATGGCCCAGATGGATGCCCTAAACTATCCACAGCAGGTTCGTGAGGTGGTTGAAAAGTATTACAATCTCTGGAGTTTACCCAGAACACTGCACTAGAATATCGCGAACCACCCAATCACATACTCAGACACAACACTGAATAGCACATGAAACTTCTCACAGACTTCCTACCAGTCATCCTATTTTTCGTCGCCTATAAAATCTATGGCATCTACATTGCTACTGGTGTGGCAATTGCCGCCTCGGTGGTACAGGTCGCCTATGGCTGGTTTCGCAAAGGTCATCTGGAGAAGATGCATCTGGTCACGCTCATCATTCTGGTTGTTTTCGGTGGTTTAACCATCGCACTTCAGGACCGGACATTTATTATGTGGAAGCCATCCGTGATCAATTGGCTGTTTGGTCTGGCCTTTCTCGGCAGTCAATTTATTGGTAAAAAGCCATTGGTACAACGCATGATGGAAAGCAGTATCGATATTCCCACACCTATTTGGAAACGTCTAAATCTACTCTGGGGTCTGTTTTTTGTGGTCGTAGGTTTTCTGAACCTCTATGTGGCCAGCGATTTTTTTGCTGCCGAACAGAGACTCATTGACTTCTCAGGTCAACAGCAGATCGACTTTGATGACTGCCACAACCAGTTTCAAGGAAATGAGTTGGAGATGTGTAATGTTGCCCACTCGTTGGAAGAGAGCTGGGTCAATTTCAAACTATTTGGCATGCTAGGACTAACCATCATATTTATCATCCTACAAGCCTTTTATCTGGCACGCCATCTGCGCGAAACTGAACCAAATACAGAGGAAAGCTAGTGCTTTACGCCTTTATTGCCGAAGATCACGAAGAGAGTCTCGAACAACGATTAAAATCCCGGCCCGAGCATATTCAAAGACTCAAGGACTTACAAAGCCAAGGCAGGTTATTGCTGGCTGGCCCTCATCCTGCAATCGACGCCGAAGACCCTGGTCCTGCTGGCTTCACTGGGAGTCTCATTATTGCTGAATTTGACAGTCTGGAGAGCGCCAAAAACTGGGCGAATGAGGAACCTTACCTAAAAGCTGGCGTCTACGCACAAGTTACCGTAAAACCATTCAACAAAGCACTACCGTCATAATGCCGGTAAAAAATCGCACATTAAACTCAATAAGGTATGATTAACGATGAAAAATAAGCTTATTCTGGCTGCACTATGCAGCGCTGGCTTGGTTACAGGCTGTAATCAGGCAGCTGAAAACACCGCTAACGAAAATGCGGATAGTAATCGTTCAGCCACTCTGCCAGCGACTACTGAAACCAGCTTGGAGGCAATGGATGCCAATACCCTGTTGACCGTCAATGGAAAACCCGTCACTCGAGCGATGTATAGTCTTTACTTCCAAGATCGCATGCGTGGTGTTCCCGATGCGAAAAACTCTCCTGAAATGCAAATGAGTGTTCTTAATGAGTTAGCGAACATTCTTATCGTTTCCCAGGATGCTGAAAAGGCTGGCCTACAAGATCGTGAGGATATCGCCGCATCACTGGAACTTCTAAAAGCTAAGTTATTGACGCAGGCCGCCATCCAGGAATTTGCCAGCAAAAACAAACCCTCTGACGAAGAGGTGCAGAAGGCCTATGACGCTGAATACGCAGGACAATCTACAACAGAATATAAAGCCAGACATATTCTGCTAAAAGAGGAAGATGAGGCAAAAAAACTCATCACCAAACTGGATGAAGGCGGCGATTTTATAGCGTTAGCTAAAGAGCACTCCACAGGTCCTACTGGCACGAAAGGGGGGGACTTGGGCTGGTTCGATGCCTCGCAGATGGTTAAACCTTTTGCAGATGCACTGAGTAAGATGGAAAAAGGGAAATATACTTCTGCTCCTGTCAAGACGCAGTTTGGCTGGCACATCATTCTACTGGAAGATAGTCGCCAAAGTCCGCCTCCTAGTCTGGATAGCGTACGCGATAAAATTGTGGCATCGTTACAACAAAAAGAGCTGGCTAATTTTATGCAGGGACTACGCGATTCCAGCACTCTGGTGTTCAATGAGGAGAATGCCAAGCCAGCTCCAGCTGCTAAGAAAGACGGCCCGGCAGAACTGTCGAAAGAGACAGGCACTAAGGTAGAAACAACCAAAGAGGTTACAGCTGAACCCTCCTCACCTGACGCACCAGCAGAAAAATAGTCAAAATAAGGCCCTGAATTCCGGTATATGCCAGAATTTAGGGCTCTATTCTTTTTCGTACTATTCTTGGTCCTTCTTTGGCTTGCCTATCTTTGAAATGGGTACTGACTTAGTTTGTGGTGCATCATCCGTATAATAGGGCCGCTCCTGAACAGTTCGCCCCGCATCATCTGCAAGCTCCTTTTCCCTTGCTGCTATCAAACCAAGACAGCTACGGATGTCCTGAATAGTCTGGTCAGATAGGGGGTGTTTCAGGCTTTTATGTTCTGGAGTAACCTCCCGAACAATGGAGGTGAGAACTTTACGCATTACCATCATGATTTCGCGTTCTTTCATTGATTCTTGGTTCATAAGGAGGCTCCATTGAGATCAGTTAAAAACGCTTCCAGACCAGCCTCATCGAGTATTGTTACACCCAGTTTTTCTGCTTTTGCCAGTTTTGATCCTGCCGCATCTCCGGCGATCAGATAATTGGTCTTACTCGACACACTACCAGCAACCTTGGCACCCAGCATTAATAATTCCTGCTTGATCTCATTACGTGGCCTGCTAAGGGTACCAGTAATCACTACCGTTACCTCAGAAAGAGGCCGCTCGATTTCATCAGACCGCTCAACTTCTGGCCAATGGATACCAGCATTAATCAATTCATCAATAACATCACGATTATGCGATTGTCGAAAAAAAGAGAAAATGTTTGCGGCAACAATAGGCCCAACATCCGGCGTCTGTTGAAGCTGCTCAAGATCAGCAGCTTCAATATTCGATAGTGTTAAGAACTGGACTGCCAAAGCTTGAGCCGTCGACTCCCCCACTTCGCGGATACCCAATCCATAGAGAAATCTTGCCAGTGTCGTTTGGCGGCTTTTTGCAAGGGCATTGAGTAGATTCTGCGCCGATTTTTCCGCCATACGCTCAAGCCCACTGAGTTGCGCCAATGAAAGCTTGTAGAGGTCAGCAGGGGTTCTCACCAACTGTTGTTCAACCAGCTGCTCGACCAGTTTATCTCCTAATCCCTCGATGTCCAGTGCTTTACGCGAGGCAAAATGCTTGATAGCTTCTTTTCGCTGTGCCGGACAGTAGAGACCACCGGAACAGCGCGCTACCACCTCTCCCTCTGTAATGATAATCTCCGAATCGCAAATGGGACAACGGCTGGGTAACACGACCTCACAACTGGTTTCAGGTCGCTTGTCGAAGTTCACATTAACCACTTCCGGAATGACATCTCCTGCCCTTCGTACAACAACAGTATCCCCAGCACGTACATCTTTGCGTTTGACCTCATCCATATTATGCAATGTTGCATTGCTGACGGTTACGCCACCAACAAATACCGGTTGCAATCTTGCTACCGGAGTAATGGCGCCGGTTCTGCCCACCTGAAATTCAATCGACTCGACCTGGGTCATCGCCTCTTGTGCGGCAAACTTGTAGGCTACTGCCCAACGTGGGGCGCGAGAGACAAATCCCAGCTGTTCCTGCAGGCTAAGTTCATCGACCTTAAAAACTACGCCATCAATATCATAAGGCAGTCCTTCCCGTTGCTTTTCGATGCGCCGGTAGTAGTCAATACACCCTTTAATTCCTGACACAACCTCCATTAATGGAGAAATGGGTATTCCCCACTCGCGCAGGCCGCGCATCTTATTGCTGAGTTCGGTATGGGTAAGGAGAGGCTCTACCTCACCGAAACCATAGGCATAGAAGTTCAAAGGCCGTTGTGCGGTAATCCTGGGGTCCAATTGACGCAGTGAACCCGCTGCGGCATTGCGTGGATTCACAAAGGTCTTCTCTCCTGCTGCACGGGCACGTGCATTGAAACGCTCAAATCCCTCCCGAGGCATAAACACTTCCCCCCTGACCTCCAGTATATCCGGCCAGTTATCCCCCTGCAGCTTGAGCGGAATAGCGTTAATTGTGCGTAAATTACTCAAAACATCCTCACCTCGCCTACCATCACCCCTTGTCGCACCAAGAACCAAGCGCCCCTGTTCATAGCGTAGATTGATGGCAAGGCCATCGAGCTTGGGTTCTGCCAAGTAGTGAATCTTTTGATCAGGATCAAGCTTGAGTCGTTCTCGCATGCGTCTTTCAAAATCCTGCATCTCTTGATCATCAAAGGCATTATCAAGAGAGAGCATCGGGACTTGGTGTGCCACTTCAACAAACCCCGGCAAGGGCTTATCACCTACCCGTTGGGTAGGTGAATCGGCACTAATTAGTTCGGGATACTGTTTTTCCAGATGCTGCAACTCCCGCATCAGCCGATCATATTCGGCATCGGGAATCTGTGGATCGTCATAAACATAGTATTGACGACTGTGGTAGTTGAGTTCATGCTGCAAAACCTCGACGCGTAGAGCAGCTGCTTCACTATTTGTTATCGATCCTGGACTCAATGTTTACTCCGTGCCAACTGAACCTGCCTACGGTGTTCCATAATCTGGCCTCTCAGATGCTCAATCGATTGTTTGGTCAACGCACTATGGGTCTCATCCTGAAGCTCTCCACCAAGAATCGTAGCAAGCCGTTCGGCAGTGAAAAGCATATCGGAAAACAAAGCCATGCTATCTCCTGGCGCAGGTAACTGGGCAAACATAGTTAGCCCCGGAGTGGTAAAGGCAGCCACATCCTTGGTGGGAAATATACCGGGCTCTACCATACTGGCAATATTAAAAAGAGGTATCTGCCTGCGATCATTAGTAACTCGTTGATAGATTGGTACCTTTCCCAATTTAAGTCCGGTATCACTCATCGCCTTCTGGATCATCGCCCAGGTGAAGTAATCGGACTTCGCCTTAATGTTGATTTGGATGATCAGCTTAGGAACATCAATAGGTGACTCTTCCTTGGCACTGAAACCAAACATCTCCTGCTGATCTGGTGTGGGCGGTTCATCATCCTGCTTTAGTTGTAAATCAGGAGGTGTTTCATCTTCAGCACTAATCCTACCCATACTTGCCAACTCATCCTTAAGTAATTCATCATCTTGGTGATCCCTGTTTCTCCAAATACCCTCTCCTTTGGAGGCTCGTCGTGTCAGTTTAGGTTCACTCTCATCATCCTCTTCGCTTAGATCTGAGAATAGTGGCGTTGAAATGACTGGCTCGGCATCTTGTGGAGGGATACGCCTTTTTGCCTGAGATCCCTCACGTCTTCGCCGACCTGTCTCGTAGAGATAGATCACAGCAAGAAAAATGACACCAAGAACAAGTAGCACGACACGTAGTGTAATAGCATCCATGTCTTATAGCGCGGCAAGCTGTGCCGCCTCCTCTACGTCCACGGTCACCAGACGGGATACTCCCGGCTCATGCATGGTGACACCAGAGAGTTGATTTGCAATTTCCATGGTAATTTTGCTATGCGTAATGAAGATAAATTGTACATGTTCAGACATGGATTTTACCATTTCACAAAAACGTCCTACATTGGCATCATCCAATGGAGCATCCACCTCGTCAAGCATACAAAATGGCGCAGGATTAAGCTGAAAAATAGAAAATACCATAGCAACCGCCGTTAACGCCTTCTCTCCGCCAGAGAGCTGATGAATACTGGCATTACGTTTACCTGGAGGACGTGCCATAACCGTAACACCGGTATCAAGCAGATCTTCGCCCGTCATTTCCAGATAGGCATGACCACCACCAAATAGACGTGGAAACAGCTCCTTAATACCGGAGTTAACTTTATCGAAGGTCTCCTTGAAACGGGTACGGGTCTCCCGATCAATTTTTCGTATGGCATTTTCCAATGTCTCCAGGGAGCTATTGATATCTTCGTGCTGTGCTTCCAGATATTTCAGACGTTCTGATTGCTCCTGGTATTCATCGATAGCTGCCAAATTGATTGGACCCAGACGCTGGATGCGACTGGCAAGACTCTCTACCTTCTGCTGCCACTCTTTCTCATTAGCCTCATCAGCCATGGTTTCAAACAGCTTCTCAACATCTAGCCCCTCTTCGAGCAACTGCTCTTGTAATGTTGTGCGTCTCACAGTCACCTCCTGACTCTGTAAACGTGCCTGATTGAGCAGATCCCGCCGTTCCTGGACCAGTTGCTCTGCCTTATGCCGCTGTTGTTCATTTTCTCTTAATGCACCATCCACATCCTCCAATCCCAATCGGACCTGACTGAGTTCCTTTTCCACCTGGGTGCGCTCTTCAAGCTTGAGATTAAGGTTTTCCACCTGTTGTTGCAGTGGTGCCTCAGCATTTTCCAGAGCACTCTTCAGCTCATCACGTCGATGCATCAACTGACTCAACTGGCTGCGTGCCCGCTCCAGATTTTGTGTCAGAGAGGTGTGTACGGTGCGCATCGACTCAACTTGCAGTTCAAGCTGATGGGTGGCGGTACGATGCTGATTGACCCGATCACTGGCACGGCTGACTTCATTACGTAATTCGTCACGACGTTTCACCAGGGATTCACGCTGGCTTCCCAGGGTATCGATGGCTTCTAACGCCGCATGCAGGCTCTGCCTCGTCTCTTCCATCAGAAGATGATCGGTGCTGATCTGCTCAGCAATCTCTTTCTGTTCCGACTGCAACTGCTCACGCCGCTGGCGCAGATGTTCCGCACGAGTACGCTTAGCGCTGAGACTGGCGCGAATCTCAGAAAGGGCGCGATTAACTTGGTTATATTGAGCCTGCAACTGCTCACGATTCTGTTCAGACTGCTTAAGAGACTCTCTACCCAACTCCAACTGCTCAGCCAACTCAGCGACCAGTTCCTGCTGCTCCTGCAAGGTCAGTTTGAGGTTTCTTAGCTCCTCCTCGCGGCCTAAAACACCAGCTCGCTCATCGAATTCGCGGCTGATACGCAACCAACCACGCCCTAACCAAACCCCATCAGGGGTGATCAGGGATTCCCCTGGCTTCAGACTGTGGCGCTGGAGCATGGCGCTAGGCAGATCTTCTGCCATAAGCACACCGGCCAATAGACCCTGTAGATCCCAGGGTGCCTCCACCTGAGTTAACAAGGCATCGGCGGAAAACGAAGATTGTTCAGGGGAGATAGCGCGCCCCTCCCACAGAGTCAGTGCACCTTTCTTAAGCTGTGGCAGATACTCTTGCAGTGGCTCCAGGCCGTCCACACAAACAGCTTGAAGATGAAATCCAAGTACGGTTTCAACCGCCTGTTGCCAGCGCGGCTCTACTTTGATCTGCTGAGCGAGACGCTGTGCTGATTTTAGTTGCGTCTTCTCAAGCCACTCGGCCATCTCACTGCCCGATTCACCGAGTGCCGCTTGTTGCAAGGCTTCAAGAGAGGCTAGCCGTCCCTTGTTCGACTGCAGTTCAGCACGAGCCTGATCCAACCGGTTGGTGTGTTGGTTATTGATATCCCGCTGATTGTTAATCAGTTCGACCGTCTCTTGCAACTGATTGTGGAGGATTTCAACCTCATCTTTCTGCCCAGCCTCTTCAGCTTCCAACTCAGCGATTTCACCAAGCAAACGACTATCATCGAGACAACTAAGTTCCTCATCGAAGCGAAGAAGACGGCGCTCCAGATTACTGCTTTGCTGCTCCAGATGATTAATGCGTGTACGCTCAACCTGGGCCCTCTGAGCTGGCTCTGCCGCCTGCTGATTAAACTGATCCCACTCGGTCTGCCAAGCCTGCATGCTCTGTTCGGCTTGCATCAGAGCCTCGGATAACTTCGACGATTCAAGGCGGGCATCTTCCAGTTTGGGTTGCTCACTTTGCAGATTATCATTCAGTTCCGAAAGTCGTTCCTGATCCTGAGCGCGGTGCGCTTCAGATTCCTGAAAGGCTTGCTCAACCTGTTCCAAATCCTGGTGTTGCTGTTTTTGGGTATCTCGGGCGAACTGAATCGCTTGTTCCAGACCACTGATTTCAGCACCTAGACTATAGAAGCGCCCCTGCACCTCGTTAAACAGATCATTGACTTCGGTATGTCTCTCCCGCTCAGACTCAATGTTCGACTCGAGTTTACGCTGCTCAGCAAGTGCCGCTTCGAGATTATTCTGTAGTTCAGCAATCTTACGTTCCCGCAGCTGCAGATCATTATCCAGTGTCCTCCAGCGCAGGGCCAATAATTCCGCCTTAGTCAGGCGCTCTTCCTGCTTGAGGATCTGATATTTCTCAGCCGTAGCGGCCTGACGCTGGAGGTGTTGCAACTGTTTGGCCACTTCATCTCGTAAATCAATCAGGCGCTCCAGATTTTCACGCGTATGGCGAATTCTGTTTTCAGTCTCCCGACGACGCTCCTTATACTTGGAAATACCGGCAGCCTCTTCAAGAAAAGAGCGCAGATCTTCAGGACGTGCCTCAATCAGCCGGGAGATCATACCCTGTTCGATGATCGAATAACTGCGTGGCCCAAGACCAGTACCCAGAAATAGATCGGTGATATCGCGACGGCGACAGCGCACACCATTCAGATAATAGAGTGACTGACCATCACGGGAGACCAGACGCTTAACTGATATCTGGCTGTACTGAGCATATTGCCCCCCAGCACGCCCTTCAGAATTTTCAAACACCAGCTCAACCGTTGCAGCACCGACAGGCTTACGAGACGTTGAGCCATTGAATATGACATCCGCCATCGATTCACCGCGCAGCATTTTGGCCGAGCTCTCACCCATCACCCAACGAACAGCATCAATTACATTGGATTTGCCGCAGCCATTCGGACCTACGACACCAACCAGATTACTGGGTATCGGTACTGTGGTGGGATCAACGAATGATTTAAACCCGGCAAGCTTGATTTTCTCCAGACGCATGGGCCGCTAAGATACACCAAAGAGAACGATTGTTACAGAGGAGATAATAAAATTTTACACATGAAATAGCATTTATAAGTTATTGTTTTAAATGCCATAAGAACACCGGGCTTTAGACTGGACGCTGGGTCAAGTATAATTTACCGCCAATATAAATGACGAGACAATAAAACCATGTCCAGCCAACCAAGTAAAGATCTGGAAACCTTTGAAAATCCTCAGCCAGAGAGCGATTACACAATACGTATCAATATACCAGAATTCACCTGCCTTTGTCCCAAAACAGGACAACCCGACTTTGCCGAAATGACCCTGGAGTATGTGCCGGACAAACTTTGTGTCGAATTAAAGGCGCTCAAGATGTACATCTGGTCTTTCCGCGATCAGGGAGCCTTCCATGAAGCGGTAACCAATGAAATTCTTGCCGACCTGGTCAACGCCACCCAACCCCGCTATATGCGCCTGACCGCCGAATTCAATGTACGCGGTGGTATCTATACCACCGTAGTCGTGGACCACAGATCGGATGGTTGGCAGCCGCCTGTTGCTATTAACCTTCCCTGAAGGCATCTACCAAAATTAAGCAACAAGTAAATATCGGCATTGACCTGGGCACCTCAGGCTGTCGCGCCATCGCCATTGATAAGAACGCCAAGGTTAAAGCGATCGCAACCCAACCCTTGCCTGAATCAACTACTTCTGACAAGGGACATCACCAACAGAATCCGCAACACTGGTGGCGGGCCGTCGTTAAGGTGCTTCATGACATCGGCCAGCAATGCGCTGGCTATCAGGTAACGGCTATCGCGGTTGATGGCACCTCCTCTACCCTATTGCTCAGCGATACTAGCGGTGAACCGATCACCCCGGCACTGATGTATAACGACACCCGCAGCCGTGATTGTCTCGATCAGCTAAAAACGGTTGCTCCCCAGGGCAGTCCAGTATTGAGTGCCAGTTCGAGTCTGGCTAAATACCTTCATCTGCGGCAGACCCTCACCACTAAAGCCTACTATGCACTACACCAAGCCGATTGGATTCTTGGTAAGTTGTGTAACCAGTTTCCACTCAGTGATGAAAACAATGCGCTCAAATTGGGATACGACCCGATCGAGCAATGCTGGCCGGAGTGGATGGCAGAATTAGACATTGAGTCTGGCACCTTACCTCAGGTCTTTCCCTGCGGAACCCTAGTGGGCCAATTATCACAGGCAGGGGCAAAAGCGACTGGCCTGAAAAGCGGCACGCCTATCATTACTGGAACCACAGACAGCAATGCCGCTTGCATTGCCTCAGGTGCCACTGAAACAGGTGATGCAGTCACCTCCCTTGGCTCGACTCTGGTACTGAAAATCCTTGCTGATCAGCCAATTTTTGATTCCCGTTTCGGTATCTATAGCCACCGACTGGGATATCATTGGTTGGTGGGCGGTGCATCGAATAGCGGCGGTGCCGTTTTGCGCCACTATTTCAACCAGCATGAGTTGGAGAAAATGACTCAAGTACTCAAGCCTGAGAAATCAAGCGAACTCGACTACTACCCGCTCATCGCTCCTGGAGAACGATTTCCTCACAATGACCCAGACTTTGCACCGAGGTTAACCCCCCGCCCGGCGAGTGATCTGCTGTTTTTTCAGGGCATACTGGAAGGCATTGCAAAAATCGAACGAGATGGTTATCAACTTTTAGAACAACTTGGTGCACCTAAGCCAAAACGTATCTTCTCGATTGGTGGTGGTGCAATAAATGAGCCATGGCGAATGATGCGTCAACAACAACTACAACGACCTGTGATTCGCGCCACTCAGCAAGAAGCGGCCTATGGCAGTGCACTACTTGCCTTGAAGGGCGCCTGCGTGGTTCCAAATTAAAATCTGCCAAAGAGGGATACCGTACATTACGAGTCATACCATTTTGCACTCCTCGCCTTGGACCTGACCGTTCTTTATGCTTCGGTTATACTCATAATGGAGCGGTCAACTGATTTTTTAGGTTCAACCAAGAATGTGAGGCCATTGAATACAGATCAAGTTAAAAAGTGGAATCAGTATTGTATTGCTGAAAATGACCGAATACGTTCAGTCTTATTAGAAAAGCTAGATATCTTTATTAATTCAATTATTAACTCTGATATTAGTCAGTATGAAGACTGGGTGTATGAGTTATCAACTAAGGTAGTAGATGGAAATGATTCATTTCCAGTAAGAATGCCTTTATTCGAAAAAGTGCTATTCCCTGTGTTATTTGAAGGGTATAAGCTTAAAAAGCCTGGGTGTGCACGATGGTTAGCCGGTTTTCATCAATTGATATACAAATCAAAAAAGGCAAAAAAGGCTTTAGGTGATGAGTTTACTCTGCCCTACCTTTTAGAGAAAGCGTTAGTTCACGATCCAAAAGATGATTTAGCAAGGGAGAAGTTGGCTCGGTCAATAGCAAGCCGGCTCGAATATGCCATTCATGAAGTTCCCTGGGGCGTTCTTTGGGACATCAATGGGGCCAATATAGAGCAATGTGAATTACTTAAAAATGAACTACAAGAGTTTAAATGTATCATTAAAATCTGCGGGCTAGAAGAAAGGTATGAGTCTCTTATTAACGAATGCACCATACATTTCAATGAATACCAAAGGTATTTACGAAAACATAATGATCATGAATCATATGAAGCATATCTACTATCTAGTGTGGTGCTTCATACAAATTGACGATGATAGAAGCCTGCTCAGGCCAGGAGACAAGGCGCAATGCGCAGGGAATGGCTCGCCCTTTTCAAG
>JARRQF010000020.1:0-25707 GCA_037382065.1 Candidatus Thiodiazotropha sp.
TCGGCAGGTGGAGCAACGATTGAGACCTTGCGTAAGTATGTAGAAAATCAGGCTACGCCTGATTAGCCCTTTCATCCCCGCCCGCATTGGGCGAGGGTTTTCGGGCTATTCTGCTAACATACTCAGGCCATAGATTTTAGATGAATTGCCATGACCGAGTTATTCCGCCGCCAACACTACCTGCTCTCCTACACCCTCGCGGCGATGCTCCGGCGTAAGGGCAGAAACCTTGCTCTGCTGTTTGTCTATATGCTGATCATCTTTGTGCTAGCCTCGGTGATGTTTCTGAGTCACGCCTTAATCCAGGAGGCGGGTATTATCACCGCCCAATCTCCTGAGATCATCGTGCAGCGCATGACAGCGGGAAGACAAGCCTTAATCCCCACAGACTATTTGGAGCGAATGGGTAGCCTGCGAGGGGTCAACCGCCGAGAGGCGCGCTTGTGGGCCAACTTCTACGATACAACAACGAATAAAAACTATACGATGCGTGTCGATTCACACTGGGAACTGGGAGAAGATGAAATTATCATTGGCGCCTCCATGGCCAAGCGCCTCAAGGTCAACCCGGATGACCACCTTACCTTGACCTCCACTCATGGCGAACCCTACACCTTCCATGTCAAAGAAATCACCACATCGCCCTCAGAACTGGCTAATGCTGGACTAGTATTGATTTCAGCCGCAACCTTCCGCCGGATCTTTGCCATTCCTCCTGGCTACTTCTCCGATATTGCGCTTTCGGTGCCTAACCCTCGAGAGGTACGTACAATCACGAAAAAACTCCTCAAACGCCTACCCGACACTCGCCCCATTCTGCGCGAGGAGATTCAACGCACCTACGATAGCATCTTCGCCTGGCGACAGGGAATCACCTTCGTACTCCTAGTGGGTGCAATCTTTGCCTTCGTGATTTTTGCGTGGGAGAAGGCCAACGGATTAAGCTCAGAAGAACGCCGAGAAATTGGCATACTAAAAGCCGTTGGATGGGAGACCAGTGATGTGTTAAGGATGAAGTTTTTAGAGGGTTTAATCATCTCACTGTGCGCCTTCATTGCAGGATGTCTGGGCGCCTACGTGCATATTTTTTATGCATCGGCCAGCCTGTTTGAACCCATACTCAAAGGCTGGTCGATATTCTATCCCCACTTCCAGATACGTCCCTTCATTGATGGATTACAGCTGGCCACCCTCTTTTTCTTCACGGTTTTCCCCTATACCATCATGCGATAGATCTGATGAAAATTGAATTGCAAAATGTAAAGAAGGTATTCAACCAAGACCGCTCCAACGAATTCTGGGCGATCCAAGGGATCACCACAACCCTCGAGCCCAACCGGATCACCTGCCTCAAGGGGGCCAGTGGCTCAGGTAAAACTACCCTACTGGCCATGATTGGCTGCCTATCACGTCCTACCTCCGGGCATATCATGCTTGGCGAGCATATGCTGTCTGGCTTGCCAGAGCGTTTTATGACCGAATTTCGCCGCCACACCTTCGGTTTTATATTCCAGAGACTCAACCTTATCCCTGGCTTGAGCACCCTGGATAATATCATGCTGCCGGCCTACCCATTGGCGCCGCGCTACCACCAACTACTCGCCTCAGCCCAATCCCTGCTCGAACAGTTTGACATCGCAGATAAGGGAAATAACCTCATAGAGTGGCTTTCGGGTGGGGAAGCACAACGTGTTGCCATTTGCCGGGCTCTGATCAATAACCCGCAGATCATTATTGCTGACGAACCAACCGCCAACCTTGACAGCAGACTCTCCACCGAGTTCATGGGACTGCTAGAGCGTTTGCGCAACTTGGGCAAAACGGTGCTAATCACTAGCCACGACCCGTTGATCTTCGATGCCCCCTGTATTGATCGGGTGATTGAGCTGCGCGACGGCGAGATTGTCTAAGCCATGATCCTAAAAAATTCAGTTGAACACGCTTGACTGGAGAGTTGAACTGATTACAATACAGGCGCATCTGGTTTTGTGTGTTTAGTCGATAACAAGCTAAACTCTGTTCAGTTACTAGCTTTTACCTAACTGCATAAAAAGCCCTGTTATTCAGGGCGGGGATGAATAGCATGAGCTAGTTTCGCCGCCAACTGAAATATGTGTTGGCGAAGCACAAGCCCAGTTTGCGTACGTAGATTGCGATCTATACGCCGATCTGCTCGGCGCAAGCAAGATACTAAGGGCGGGACACGCCCGGTTAGCCTGTGAAGTGAGTGGCGCAGTAAGACCGCCAGCAGCAGGAACCCACCGAAGCGACTCAAGCGCGGATCAATGCCGAGTTTAAGCGCCGTAGGAATCGCCGTTCTTTAGGGCGACGAGGATGTCAAAAAACTGTTAAAAACAGTGTAAACCTTTCAAAGTTAAACAATAACTATTGTTATTAAATGCAATATGATTTTAATGGAGTAAATCATGCGAATATTAAACACAGATGAATAAAAACAGTGTAAACCTCTCAAAGTTAAACCATAACTATTGTTATTAAATGCAATATGATTTTAATGGAGGAAATCATGCGATTATTAAACACAGATGAATTAACGGGAGTAGAAGGTGGTGCTGGTATCTCTCTTGACTGGATATCCAAACAAGAGGAAAGGACCGGTAGAAGTCGTGTTGATACAGGGTTTCAAGAAATTACACCACATCCATTTTTTAATACGGACAGATATGTGCCACCGTGGTTTAGATAACCATAGAATTTAACGCTACTGGCTGTAAATTCTGTCATGGTCAGGCTCAAGTTCATTCTAATGAATTGAGCCTGATCAAATTGAGTAACTCAAGTTTCGGAGTTCAAAACTGACAAAATCTGAGTCAACTGTTCCACCACATTTACTCCAAAAATTTCACCACGAAGGGGCTGTAGAGTAGAAGCCAAGGTTACCCTTGCCCCTCATCAATATTCTAATCTTGTTCCGCCCTATCCTATACTTAAACCTAAAAAAATCTCCGGGCTTCCTATACTCCCCAACAAGGAGCGACTATGCTATGTAATCGGAATCCCTAATTACCGAATCTATCTACACAACAGGCCCTTCATGAGTACTGGACCAAACACATCATCTCACCTGCAACCTGATGAGTTAGTACGCACCGGCTTGTCCGTAGATGCCATACGCCGGGCCTTTCTCGATAATCTCTATTATGTTCAGGGGCGTTTCCTGGAAGTAGCCAGTCCACATGATATCTACAACGCACTGGCCTACACATTGCGCGACCGGTTACTGAGACGCTGGATGGCCACCGTACAAACCTATAAGCAGACCGACTGTCGTACGGTCTGTTACCTATCCGCTGAATACCTGCCTGGCCCACACCTAGCGAACAATCTGCTTAACCTGGAAATCATGGAGAACACACGGCAGGCCATGGATGAGCTGGGACTGGACCTTGACGCCATTATCGACTCAGAAGAGGAGCCTGGACTTGGCAATGGTGGTCTTGGGCGTCTTGCCGCCTGTTACATGGACTCCCTTGCAAGCCTGGAAATTCCTGCCATCAGCTATGGCATCCGCTATGAATATGGGATCTTTGACCAGTTCATCAAAGACGGCTGGCAGTTGGAAACCAGCGATACCTGGTTACACTACGGCAACGTCTGGGAGGTTAAACGTCCAGCCATTGTGTATGAGATCAAACTAGGGGGGCACACCGAGCAATACCAAGACCATACCGGCCGTCTGAGAGTACGCTGGAATAGTGAAGATCAATTCCGTGGGGTGGCCTATGACACCCCTATCCTTGGCTACGGCGTTAATACCGTAAACCAGTTACGCTTGTGGAGCGCCGAGGCCAGTGAGTCATTCGACTTCCAGGCTTTCAATCAGGGGGACTATTTCGGCGCGGTAATGCGCAAGGTGCGCTCGGAAAATATCAGCAAGGTACTCTACCCCAATGACGAAGCTGATAGCGGCAAGCGTCTGCGTCTTATCCAGCAATTCTTCTTTGTAACCTGCTCGCTGCAGGACATGCTGCGGATCTACAAAACAACCGGTAAACCGCTAAAGAAATTTTCAGATAAATTCGTTGTGCAATTAAACGATACACACCCCACTGTGGCCGTAGCCGAACTGATGCGACTGTTACTGGATATCCACGATCTGGACTGGGACGACGCCTGGGAGATCACCCACAACTGCATGGCCTACACCAACCATACCCTGCTGCCGGAAGCGTTGGAAACCTGGCCAGTGCCCCTATTCCAGAGCGTACTGCCACGCCATATGGAGATCATTTTCGAGATCAACAGCCGCTTTTTAGATGATATGCGATTGCGTTACCCATTTGATTACGCACGCATCGCTCGACTCTCCATCATCGACGAGACCGGAGAACGCCGTGTACGGATGGCCCATTTAGCCTGTGTAGGAAGTTTCGCCATCAATGGTGTAGCCGCCCTGCACAGCCAATTGCTGGCTGATACTGTGTTGCGCGACTTTCATGAAGTCTGGCCGGAAAAATTTCAAAATAAAACCAATGGCGTGACGCCTCGGCGCTTTATCATGCTCAGCAATCCAGGGCTCACCGAACTATTGAACGACACGCTTGGTGCCCGCTGGCATCACGATCTGGAGCAGTTACACAACCTCGAGCCCCTGGCCAATGATCCCGCATTCCAAACCCGCTGGATGGCCATCAAGCACGAACGGAAGGTAACGCTAAGCAATTTCATCGGCCGCCTTCTGAAGATCGACTGCGACCCCCTCAGCCTATTCGATATCCAGTGTAAACGTATTCATGAATACAAGCGTCAGCACCTCAATCTGCTGCATATCGTGGCGCTCTACAACCTCGTCAAGCAAAATCCGAATATTGAAATCACACCGCGCACCTTTGTCTTTGGCGGTAAAGCAGCGCCAAGCTATACAATGGCCAAACTCATCATTAAGCTTATCAACTCGGTGGGCGAAGTAATCAACCGCGACCCCCAGATGAAAGATCGCTTCAAAGTGGTCTTTGTACCTGACTTCACCGTTAAACGTGCGCAACGCATCTACCCAGCCGCAGATCTTTCTGAGCAGATCTCCACAGCGGGCAAGGAGGCATCCGGGACCGGAAATATGAAGTTCACCCTGAACGGGGCACTAACCATCGGCACCCTGGATGGGGCCAATGTGGAAATTCGCGAGGCGGTTGGCAAAGACAACTTCTTCCTGTTTGGCAAAACCGCACCAGAGGTGGAGTCGATTGGCACAGGCGGCTATCACCCCCGCGCTATCTATGAACACAACGATGTTTTGCGCGAAGTCATCGACCTCATAAACTCCGGGCTGTTCTCACATGGCGACACAGATCTATTCCGCCCACTCACGGAGAACCTGCTCAACCACGACCCTTTCCTGGTGCTGGCGGATTTTCAGGCCTATCTCGACTGCCAGGAACAGGTAGGTCAAACCTATATGGACACGGCCCAGTGGGCACGTATGTCCATCCTAAACGTGGCACGAGCCGGCCGATTCTCATCCGACCGAGCCATTCGCGAGTACAACTCGGATATCTGGCATGCCTCGCCTGTAGACGTTTCAATCTCTTGACATCCTCCCCTCCCGAAAGGAAGGGAATTTCTATGGCGCTCAGGCTACGATACTTGGCGCTGTTAATTTATTTAATTGGGCTGATCTTTTTAGGTTAAAATCAAGACATAGTGTGGTGCTTCATACAAATTGACGATGATAGCGTGACGCTAAGCGGTTAGCCGCTAGGCGCGTGCCGCCGGGAATGGCTTCTCCCTTTCCAAGGCGCGCAACAACGCGGATGACCGCTTGAAAAGGGCGAGCCATTCCCTGCGCATTGCGCCTTGTCTCCTGGCCTGAGCAGGCTTCTATCATCGTCAATTTGTATGAAGCACCACACTAGCGTGTCCGCGCCATTCATCCCCGCCCTGAACGGCGGGGTTTACCGCGCAATCTGGATAAGTTGGAACTCCAATCACGCAAACATAACCACAGCAACCCTCTACAACAGACGCATCTTTATAGAAGGAGTCAAAATGACTATCAGTGAATCACTGGAAACCTTTGCTAACAGAAACATTGAGGAATTTGATCAGAACAAGGGTATTCAGGATGCGTCAAATGCAATCCGACTCTCCATCGGCTGGGACGATGCTAATGAAGGCTTAACACTCTTGGGCCTGTTTAACAAGCTACTTGCTGATCCTCTCGCAGGTGATATCGAGGCACTCATCATCGGCCCATGGGAAGAAGCCTACGAATCGGGCATTCAGAGCTTCATCGATGAGCTGGTTGGCAAGGCAAACAGGTTACCCCGCCTTTGCGCACTGTTTATCGGCGAGATGACCTATCAGGAATGCGAGATTTCCTGGATCATCCAAGGCAACTACAGCGCGTTATGGGGCTGTTTTCCCCGGCTGGAGCTATTTCGGGTACGCGGCAGTTCTGAGCTGACTTTAGGGGAGATTCACCAGGAATCTCTCAAAGAACTGGTGATTGAATCCGGCGGACTCCCCTCCTCGGTTATCAATGAAGTCACCACCGCCAGCCTGCCCAATCTGGAAAAACTGGAACTGTGGCTCGGCGATGACAATTACGGCTGGGAAGGCGATCCGCTAGTCATACTGCCTTTACTCGCATCCACCCGCTTCCCTAAACTGACAGTTTTGGGCCTTAGAGACAGTATGGCGGCCGATCAGATTGCCGCCATGATTGTGGATTCCCCCCTGCTGGAACAACTGGAGGAGTTGAATCTCTCCCTCGGAACCCTTGGCGACGAGGGGGCTTGCGCCCTGCTGAACGCCCCCCGGATCAAAAAACTCAAACGACTTGACCTATCTCATCACTACATCAGCGATGCGCTGGCCAGGGAGTTAAAGCAATTGTGCATTGAGGTGGACCTGAGCAATAAACAGAAAGCCGATGAGGACGACGGCGAATCCTACCGTTATGTCGCCGTCAGCGAATGACAACTGGCTGCTGATCGGCAACCCTGAAACCTGTACAACCGCAGGCTCTGTTCTACCACGTCATTTTGAGACGCTTAGACTGTCAGATGGAATTAATACTCGCAACTTTACAATTTTCGAATTTATTAGAAATAGCCAGCTTATCTGCGCCTGGAGGTGATGGATACAAACGGCAAGAAGAATTGATTCATATATTTCGTAAACGGGAGCAACCTTTTTTGGCAATAATGCCAATGAGGCATAGATGTCATTGCAAAATTTGTGGTGTGGAGAGCGGTGAATCTATTTATCATTTCGAAAACCCTGCAGTTTTGTGTGAAGAAATAGCGCATCAAATTATGTGGGGACAAGCAAAGGGCGTATGGGCACAGATAAAAACCACTGAACTTCACAGTGTTTTGGCTCATGACGCAAAACCAAATAAACAACTAATGCAGGTTTTAAATAGTGTCATCTACTAACTCAAGCTTCAGAGTTCACCATGAAACCTGAAATCCACAGTTAATAGGAATGATTAACAAATTCTTGTAGGGTTAATGAATTCGCCCAATGAGTTAATATAAATCGCCTCTTCCGAAGAGTCTGCCGGAACAATCTATTAAAAGGCTTCGGCAAATAGAAGCGGTTTTGAGGTGGCGTTAACACGTGGTTTTCCATTATCTAATTTATAAAATATCCATAAATTATCAGGTATTCCTTCAGTGTTAACTTTTCTTTCAAATATTAAAATGCCACCATTAACTGATTTCCCTACTAAGCTATCAGAATATATCCATCCTTTTGAAATGCAAGCCAGGTGAAAATCACGGCTTACCTTCTTTTCACCAGGCTCCTGAAATGTTCTGTTAATAACCCAACTATTCGACGAGGTTAACTTAGTGGTTAAAGTTAATATTGCGCCTCCTATCTCGGCCTGATAATCGCCTTCAAGTACTTTAGAAGAAGTTATAAAAATCGATATATCAATAATATCGGTACCATCAAGAACTTGAGTGGGTAGACTGTCAACCAAGTTAGATTCTGATTCACAAGAAACATTTGTTTTTATTTCACCTGAACAGCCAAAACTTATTGAGATAATTATTATAAAAAAGATAAGGTGTATTAGATTATTGATATATCGCATTTTCCTCCCTCATTCACTATAAATCTAAATTATCCTATTTATCGCTTATTCACTCCACGCATAATCCAAGCATCGGAAGAATAACCAATCCCATTACTGATTTTTAAGTTTCCTGTAATGATTCCAATACTTTATAATAATTTGGAAAAGTTTTTTCACAGCAAAGATGATCTAAAATAACCACATCATCATATTTTAGACCTAATAGTGAAAAAGACATAGACACCCTATGATCTTCATGAGTATCAATCTCGGCGCCATTTATTTTTCCAGGAAATACTCTTATTCCTTCTCCAAGATCTTCCACTTTTATCCCTAATTTTGTTAATTCCTTTATACAGGAATTAATGCGATTTGATTCTTGGTATTTGACGTGTCCTATATTTTTTATGGTTACCGGACTAGAAGCGAAAACCGCAAGTACAGCAGCGGTAATCGATTGATCAGAAAAATCATTCATATCAATATCTCCCCCTTTAAGCGGGGAGCCGTCATGGGAAACAACAACCCCTTTACTCGACTCCTCAACAACGCATCCCATCATCGTTAATACATCTAGAAATTTAATATCACCCTGGATAGAATCAAAAAAGATATTTTCTAAGCATATTTTACCTCCTAATATTGCAGGAATAGAGAAGAAGTATGATGCACTAGAAACATCAGGTTCAATTATTAGATTACATGGTTTGAGTGTTTGATTACCTCTTACAATGAACTTTTTATAGTCATAATTCTCTACTAAAATATTAAATTTCTCTAACACATATAAGGTGATATCTACATAAGATTTTGCCACCAACTTATCTTTAACCACCAATTCCACATCCACTTCTGAAAGAGCTGACGCCATAAGCATCCCGCTTAGAAATTGACTGCTTTTATTACAGTCGAGAGTAAACGTGTGTTTTTTTAACGTGCCTGCTTTTTTAATAAATGGCATGTGATTTTTCTTTTCTAAATATTCTAACTCAATCCCTCCATCACAAAGAAGAGAAAGCAGTTCTGCCATTGGTCGTTTACGCATTTGCTCAGAAGCATCAAGCGTGTATTGGCCTGGCAGCATAGATAACATGGCAGTTAAAAACCTGGCGGCAGTGCCTGCACTTCCAACATAGCAGCGTGCATGATCAACTATATTTTTCCCTTGACCTTGAATAATAATTTGTTTTTCTTCAGGATTAAGTTTCGCTTTAACACCAAGACTTTTTATGCTTTCAATACAATTTATAGAATCGTCGCTAATAAGAATATCAGATAGTTTACTCGTTCCATTTGCAAAAGCTGCAAGACAAATAGCTCTATTGGTTATACTTTTTGAACCTGGCACTTTAATTAGTCCATAATCTAATCTTGGGATTAATGGTTTTACGTGGTATTTAGTGTTCATTACGTGCAAATTTTTTACCTCACTTTAGTTACTCTAAGTATGTTTCCATAAAAATAAAGATTATCAATATTGACTCTAAATCTTTTATTGTCACACATTTAATATACACAAGTCTACTTGGCGAAAGGCCATAAAGCCAAGGTAAAGGAATATCTCACTCTCAAAATAATCAAGCTACTTTAACCTAAAAAGATCAGTTGGGCAGCGTGAAGGGTGCGTTTGTGGTGGTACAGGGCAAGGGTCGCTCCTGCCATCCATGTGCCCGCGACACTTGCGCATCCATGCACAGCGCGCAACGACGCACAATAGCCCGCTATTCCAAGGCGTTGCAACGCCGCCATGTACCGCCACAAGCATGCTATTCATGCTGTAGTGTGACCATAACCATCGAAGCTATTTTCTTTAAAATCAGAAACCTGTTATTAGAATGGAGCGGTCAACTGATTTTTTTAGGTTTAATTATCACACCAAAGAGTATAGGCTAACACTAGTGACATCTCATCGGCTTGATGAATTTGCACCATGGCCAATTGGTTCTGATTGGTACGAAAGCAAAAATTCACACCATTTTTTATGTCTGGTAGATTATCACTGGACATAGTGCCCTGCTGTCGATAACAATCAGCATAAGTCGGCATGGTTTTACCCGATAGAATAGCGACAGCCCCATTGATCGGGTTCAATGTATAAAACATTATTGAGCCACCACTTATAATATAACTGACATCTGCAGCGGATTTTTTCCCAGTCGATTGCTGATCAAGGTCAAAATAGGCAGAAGCCACCTCCTCCTGACCTGGCATTGCTGCCTGCATGGTAACCATGCCATGAATTACGTTTTTATCCTCAGCCTCACCATCTTCTAGGCGAGTATCAGATTTATGGATACGACTGACTAGAAATCTTGCTGTCTTGTCACGCCATTCATACTCAAGGCTAGTAGATATATTTTTCACATCCAAACCAAAACGATCAAACCCTGAATGGTTAGCCGATAAGACTTTTAAACCGACATGATAAATACTGGTGTGAGTCCAATCGCTATTTTTACCTGGGAAATTTTTAAGCTCACGAACCACTGGCTCAGCACTCGTAGCTGAAAACATGACAATGAGTTTCCAGTATCTCTGATCGTCAAAAATTAAAAATACGCCATCGCTGATGCCATCCCCATTAAAATCACCGACCAGATAACTATCCTCTTTCAGTTTAAAGCCTGGGTATTTCTCGCTAATCAGGCGGATAACCTGGTTATCAGGAGTAGCTACAGCTTGCTCTACCACTAAGGTAAATACTACTACCAATACGGCAGAGTACCATCCACAAGTTAAATAAAACTTAATGCTAGTTTGAAGCGTACTCCACATGGATATAGTTATTGATTTGGTTATTTTTGAAACACTAAAAACCATATTATCACTCTCTTTAACTATTAGTTCTCCATCATTTTTTCACAAATTTTTATATTTTTATATGAGAGGAAAATGGTTTCAGGCAATGGACAAACTAAAAAAGAACGTCCCCTCTCCCCCCGGGAGAGGGACAGGGTGAGGGGATCGCTTAAACTAAGCGAATACGCCAGCAGGTTACGCAGAAACATCACAGACGCCGAACAGATATTGAGGCGCACTCATTGCCTGGATTGTTACAAGTTTCTCCGTCAGGTGATCCTGGAGCCATGCCTTGTTGATTTTATTTGCGTTGATATTGATGATGGATGAGAGCAGACTGATTAAGGAAAAAAGAAGCGTCCGATTCGAAGCAATAGGGTATCGAGTGGCGTATTTGCAGTGCCATAAAATCCTTCTCGAAACCAGAGTGTATTAAACAGATTCACCCTGTGCTTATTGAAGCCCCCTCACCCTGTCCCTCTCCCGGAGGGAGAGGGGACGATCTGAATTGAGTGGGTAGATATGACTTAGCGGTAACCCACAAACTCGACCGAAGAGACGATTTATCTTAACTCATTGGGCGAATTCATTTAGCCCTGCAAGAATTTGTTAATCATTCCTATTAACTGTGAATTTTAGGTTTCATGGTGAACTCCGAAACTTGAGCATTTAAATTGATCTAAAGATAGCGTTGCGGAAGTCGCGGACTGATTCAGTCTGTTATTTCTTCTTTATGACCACAAAGCTCATGAGGAACCTCGGTAACAGAGCGGTTGACCAAAACTTTTCCATGCTCCAGATCCAGTTGTTTAATGACTTTGCCTTTGCCGTTCTCCTCAAAGACGTAAAGTATGTGCTCGCAGACCTCTGGTTTCATACTTCGCCAATCCAATTGGGTATGCCAGCCCTTACTGAGAGAGTAACAGCCTCCCAGAGAGGGTGATGCCTTGATCTGTTGCGATGGATAGCACGCCACTAAATCTCTATTGGCGTATACCACGATTGATTCTGGCTTAAACTTAAAGGCTGCCTGGCGCCATTGAGAATCGATTAAAGTGAATACCGAACCTTCCGAATCGCTGGTATACAATTTGTCGTTAAAAACAAAGATATCTTCCAGCATGTGATCGAACGGCCAGTAGACAGGATCTTTGAGGGTGGTGCTGATCTTGGCAATCCTTGAATAATTTATCTCGTTTTTATCGATATAGAACCCGATCAGATACAGTGCTTTATTAATGTAGATGGCATCATATGCACTCTGCATATCCAGCTGCAGGGTTTTCCCAGAAGAATCATAAACCGTGCCACCATAGTTCCAGGATAAGCCTCCCTCCCCGCCCGCATAACCGTCAAACGGAAACTGGAGGGAGGCGATCAATAAGATTGATAGCCTTAAGTTCAAAATCCTTCGTCCTATCTATTGCTAATACCCATTATCAGGTGGAATCGTATCGGCAGCAAGCGGATGTTGAATCTGGAAAAACTGAGTGAAAATTTATCCTATACTTTGGTTTATAAAAAATACTTGAGTTAGGAGTAATTATTTTGCGCTTTTCTCTGATATATCTGCTTCTTGTACTGGCACTCCAATCGGTTGCCTCACTAGCTGCCGATGTGGCGCATGATCCGTATCATATTGGCGTGCTGTACTGGTCAATGAACATTCAAGGACAAGTCGTGATGCGCAAGGGGCTCGAGGCGGAAGCGGAACGCATCAATGCTGCGGCGCAGCAGCAAGGCAGTCGTGGTGTCAAATTGACTATCAAGATAGCCGGCAACGGAGACGAGGGGGTTGAGCGTCAGATCCGCCAGATGCTGGCTATGATTGAGTCTGGGCCAGATGTTATCATCGTTCAGCCAACCGATAATGCAGCACTTGCTGCCCCATTGCGTAAAGCCAATGAGGCTGGTATCCCGGTGGTTGCCTATGACCAGTATATTAGTGGTGGCCACCTCACTGCCTACGTGACTTCTGATAACCGCCAAGCTGGTTATCTCGATGGCGAATATCTGGCAGCCAGATTCTCCGGCCCAAAACCGTTGCGGCTGGTGCTGGTGGAGTATCCGCTGGTATCATCGACCGTCGAGCGCGTAAACGGTTTTCTTGACGCTCTGCGCGACCAGAACAAACGCATCAATATCCTCAAGACCTACCAGGCTGTTGAACCAATCTCAGGGCGCAAGGCTGGCGAGGCCATCCTACATGACTTTCCCAAGCGCAATAGCATTGATGCTGTCTTCACCGTGAATGACGGTGGCGGGCTCGCTGTAGTCGATGCGCTAGCCCAGGCGGGGCGAGATGAGATCGCCATCGCCACCATTGATGGGGACCCTCGCTCTGTCGAAAACATCCTCGCCCGCCGCCTGACCATCATCGATTCAGCTCAGTTCTGCGGCCCGCTCGGAGCTACGGCAATGAAAGCAGCCTATGCTGTAGCGCAACACCAACCCGTCGCACAGCAGATTCTCGTCCCCACATTTCCGATCACGGTGGAAACCTTCGATCATTACCCAGGTTGGATGGGGCCAATCCCACCCTCCTTTAAAAAGCCCTGGACATCCAAGCAGCCTGTGTGGCGAGGTGATACCCTGCCGACAAAGAAATGAAACTGGTTTCAGGAGAAAATAGCAGATTATTACCCGACCTAGCTGATGTGGGTCGGCGCCTAGCCTTGATCTTCGGTGTCTTGATTCTTGTTCTGATGCTGGTGGTGTTATTGGCAGGTGGCCTGTATCTGCGCGGTGTCATGGAGAGTGAAGAGAACCGGCTGGCAACCTTGACGACCCAGGTATTGGCCCATGCGGTCAGTAGGATCAGCTTCTCCGGCAAATACCACGCCCGTCTCATGCTGGAGGAGATCGAGCAGGCACAGCCTAGCATCCTCTATCTACAGCTCGTCGATCCCGATGGTCGGATATTTGCACATAGCGATCCTGCCCATAACGACAAGATGATTGATAAGGAAGCGCTAGCTAGGGTGCGCTCGGTACTGAAGGGAGAGGTTTCGCAAATGGTGCGGCAAGTTTTCGTAGCAGGCACTCCCGTTCGTGAGGTTAGTCTTGCCTATCGTGGAGGCTATAACAACGCCATCATCGGCACCCTCCAGGTAGGCATCTCCGATCTTGAACAACAGCGTGCGCTCAAACGCGGTCTCCTATACATAGCGCTACTCGTCGCCGCCCTGCTGGCCCTGGGTATCTACCTTACCCTAAAGATCAGTGTCTATTTTGGTAATCCTGTACGACAGGTAACGATCGCCCTGGAGCGCGAGCGTGCCCTTCTACGCACACTGGTGTCGACTATCCCTGATCTGGTTTGGATGAAAGATGCCAATGGTATTTATCTCACCTGCAATACCGCCTTTGAGCGGTTTTTCGGCGCACCTGAAGAGAATATTATCGGCCGAACCGATTATGATTTCGTTAGCAAGGAGTTAGCCGATTTCTTTCGGCAAAAGGATAAGAACGCAATTGCCGCTGGGAAACCGTGTGTCAATGAGGAGTGGATTACCTTCGCAGAGGATGGCCACCGGGCCCTGCTCGAAACCACCAAAACTCCCATGTTTGCCACAGACGGCTCTTTGGTCGGGGTGCTCGGATTCGGCCACGACATTACCGAAAGCCGCAAGATTCACCAAGAACTCACGCGCCATCGTGACCATCTGGAAGAGGTGGTGCAGATCCGTACCGCAGAACTCACCGAGGCGATGCTTGCCGCTGAAGCTGCGAATCGTGCCAAGAGCGTTTTCCTCGCCAACATGAGCCACGAGTTGCGGACACCGCTCAATGCCATCCTGGGCTTCTCCCAGCTCATGGAGCTGGACACTGAGCTGCCTGAGGACAAGCGCACTAATTTGGGCATCATCAACAGAAGCGGCCATCATCTCCTTTCACTCATTAACGATGTGCTTGAGATTTCCAAAATTGAGGCTGGGCGCCAGCGAGTACAGACCAGCATAATTGATCTACCAGGCATGTTGAATGGCCTTATCGATTCCATTAGTCTTCGTGCCCACGATAATGACACCACACTGAAAACGGAGCTTGCCACAGACCTACCAAACCATATCAAGAGCGATGCCGCCAAGCTGTGGCAGATCTTGCTCAATCTGCTTTCTAATGCGGTCAAGTTCACCAAGGGCGGAAGCGTGATACTTGCGGCGCGAATTGTTGAGCGAAAGGAACCTGATGTCATTATGGAGTTCGAGGTCCGTGATACCGGCATTGGCATAGCAGCAACCGAGCTTAAGCAGATATTCTCCAATTTCTACCAAACCGAAGCAGGCATCCAACAGGGCGAAGGCACTGGTCTAGGCCTAGCGATTAGCTACCAGTACGCCAAGCTGCTCTGCGGCGAAATCACGGTCGAAAGTACCCAGGATAGGGGCTCAACTTTCCGCCTTAGACTCCCGGTACAGACACCTGTCACTGAGCCTGCGCAATCATCACCTGGACGGGTGATAGCTTTATGTTCGGGGCAGCCTGAATACCGCATTCTCATTGCCGAGGACG
Source organism: Candidatus Thiodiazotropha sp. (assembly GCA_037382065.1). Lineage (GTDB taxonomy): Bacteria > Pseudomonadota > Gammaproteobacteria > Chromatiales > Chromatiaceae > Thiodiazotropha. The sequence goes on from JARRQF010000020.1 coordinate 15,362, forward strand.
ATCCGGCAAGCCGTAAACTATTGCAGGCATGGCTCAAACAGCTCGGATTCCTGGTCAGGAGTGCCGCCAATGGAAAGGAGGCTGTAGAGCTGTTTCAAACCTGGCAACCCCATTTTATCTGGATGGACATGCGTATGCCGGTAATGGATGGCTTTGCCGCCACCCGGGCAATTCGTGCGCTAACTGAGGGAAAAACGCTTCCCATCATCGCCTTCACCGCCTCGGCCTTTGACGAAGACCGTCAGGCTATTTTATCGGCTGGCTGTAATGAAATTATGACCAAACCACTGGAGGAACAACGGCTTTTCGAACTGTTAGCCAATTACTTGGGTGTGAAATACGAATACAGCGATGCTCCAGAGGAGGAGCTATCTCCTCTTTCCCCAGCAGACCTCGGTGCCTTACCGAAGGATATGCAAGCGCAGTTGCTCATAGCCGCAGAAAATCTTGACTTCAATGCAAGTAGCAAGCTCGTAGAGGAGATGCAGCTAACGTTTCCTGCAGAGGCGAAGTATCTTCAAAGTCTTATCAACTTCTTTCGGTTTGACATGATCATAGAAAGTCTTACGGAATTGAGTGAATAACGGAAGTCAAATCATACGCCCAAGACAATCTCACGCGCAGATGGCGCATGACCGAAAACCATGATGCGGGGTTCGAACCCTGGCGTGAACAAGCCCTTGGGTGCCACACAGTAAGCTGATGTTTACAATGCGCTCGAATGGTTAAACATTAAGCTCTATTACTGCTTTGCCCATTAATCACAGCAGCACCTATCATATGTGCCAAACGCAATGCTTCTGGCACATTGCCTTTGTCAGTTATTCGCTCTAGTACTTTGGCTGCGGTATTATTATCGCAACCTGCTACTTGATAATAGAAAGAATTATGGATATAGATTTCTCCCGCTTTTAATATCATATCCATACGCTCTTTATAATCAGAAAAGTGGTTGAGAGCATTATCAATTGCTTCCATATCAGGTTTTTTTCGCATCACAGCTATGCATGGCCGTTCCAACGTGATTGAAAGATTTTTTAAATCAATGATATTAAAGCCGCCAACGGCTATACCATCTGTTAATATAACACTCACTTGATCAAAGAATTTACTCTGCTTTAACATTCTCGATATTGTCTTGGTTGCATCATTTCCGTCTTTTTCTATTTCTCCCCAGATCATGCCTTCGAATCGTGTATTTGAGCAAATGATTCCTGCGATATTAACAGGAGAGCCTCGTTTCCGATTAAAAGGAGCATCATCAAAACCAATAACTCTTATTTGTTTATTTAACCGCACAATTTCCTTAAGAGATTTCATTTTTTGGTAGCATCATTTTGTATAATACCAACCGGTTCACGCACTATATTCTGCTGCATTTTTATCACTCGATAATAAAGCATAATACACTTCCATTTTCGGTATCATTAACGTCTTACATAAACAGCATGGTACATGAAAGTGGGATGATCATCATCCTGTTGAGGAATCGTTAATTTTATTGATTCAGTTGGAACTGCATTCCAGTTTATCAAGCATTTAACAGGTGTCTTATATCTTGCTGATCGCTTCTCGTCTAGCTGCCTTTTCAGAGCCATCCCACTATTGATGCGGTTCGCACCGCTCACCGCATCCTACGACTTTTGCGAATATTTGCGGCATGCTTTTACAACACCCTCCCTTGCGGGAAAGGGCCGGGGTGAGGGGGATCCAATAACCGCTGAGCTCGCTAAACTTCTCAACCAAAACGAAATGCGTTGCAACTCCTTGGAATAGCGGGATATTCCGCGTCGTTGCGCGCCGTGCATGGATGCACCCGTGTCGCGGGCACATGGATGTGCAGGAGCGACCCTTGCCCTGTACCACCACAAACGCCCCCTTCACGCTGCCCTGAACCCGAGCAAAAAGGGCCTCTATTTTTCCAACTCGCGTCGGGGATAAGTAAGAAAGAAGGGAATTGTACTCGACATGGCAAGCCGCCAGACGTAGGCTTTCACAGTCGAAATTAAGTATCTAAAGCAAAATGAGGTTCGAATCCTGCACTATTTTGCCTTATCATTACACGTTTTTATCATCCGCACACTAGGTTGAGAGTAGGAAAAATTGCAGGATACCCAAGATTATAAAGTTTGGAGAGAACGCGAAGTCTTCATTATTGCTACCATAATTGGCCTGTTGACTGGTGTCGCAGCATGGGCTTTTCGCCTCCTGATCGGACTCATTCACAATCTTGCATTCTACGGCCATTTCTCGGTCGATTATGATGCTAATCTCCATGCAGACCCCTCCACTTGGGGTTGGTTTGTCATTTTTGTACCGGTGATCGGTGGGGTTGGTGTCATTTGGCTGATCAAAAACTTCGCCCCCGAAGCAAAAGGCCATGGTGTTCCCGAGGTTATGGACGCGGTCTACCATCGCCAAGGCCGTATGCGTGGCGGCGTCAGCATCGTCAAGGCGTTTGCCTCGGCCTTAACCATCGGTACTGGCGGTTCCCTAGGTCGCGAAGGGCCGATCGTAATGATCTGTTCGGCCTTCAGTTCGACCATAGGTCAGTGGCTGAAGATGCCGATGAGCCAGCGTAACCTAATGATTGCCTGTGGTGCTGCTGGTGGTATCGCCGCCACCTTCAATGCACCGCTGGGGGGCATCATGTTCGCAATCGAACTGCTCCTACTGTCGGTAAATCGGTATACCGTCGTACCTGTGATTATTTCTGCCGTGATTGCGGCTAACATAGGACGCTGGCTGATCGGGCCGGACCCCGCGTTCCATATTTCGACAACGGATCTGGTGGTGGGTGCTGACAGCCCCCTTATTCTGGCCATCTATTTTCCATTCGCTGCCCTGGTAGGCTTGGTAGCGCTGCTATTCATCCGAGGTATCTATTGGAGTGAGGAATGGTTTGAGCAGCTGCCGTTGGGCCCATATCAGCGCCACATGTTGGGAATGTTAATCCTGGGTCTGTTGTTCCAGGGAATGTACCTCTACTTCGGACACTACTATGTACAAGGTGTGGGTTACGCCACCATCCAGGATCTGGTAACGCGAACCTTAACGTCACCTGGATTCATTCTTTTGATACTTGGAGCCAAGATGTTGGCAACGATGCTGACCATTGGCTCGGGCGGCTCCGGTGGGGTGTTCTCGCCTTCGTTGTTTCTCGGGGCAACGCTCGGTGGGGCTTTCGGCTATGGATTGGTAGCCTTGTTTCCCGAAATAGGGGTAGATCCCGCCGCCTTCGCCTTGGTAGGGATGGCATCCATGGTCGCCGCTACCACCAGCGCCCCAATGACGGCTGCTATCATGACCTATGAGATGACTTTGGACTACGGTGTGGTTCTGCCTGTCATGGTCGGAGTCGCAGTGGCCTATGCGGTACGCCACCACTTCTCCGAGGGTGATATCTACACAATAAAATTGCTGCGCCGTGGCCGCAACGTGCCACAGGGACGATACACTGATCTGAACTCCCATGTCGTGATCGACGATATCATGGACACATCTATTAAGTTCGTCAAAGCAGACGATCTCATTACCGGAAGCGACCAGACCTGCTGCGTGATTAATGATGAAGGAGCAGTAATCGGCGTGATTTATTCCATCAGCTATCGCAAGGGAATTGAATTTCGTGCACGGGATGCGATGGTGACGGAGTTTATCACGGTTCAATCGGGCATGACGCTACGCCAGGTATTCCAAAAGATTAAAAAGCATGAGCAATCCGTCGCCATGGTGACAACCGATGGATCGATTAATGCTAAAAAAGTAACTGGCGTGGTGAGTCCCTTCAATCTGACGCTAGCAATGGCGCATGCATCACAGCTGCATGTTTGACATCCGCGCCGAAATCGCGGACATCCATTCTATTTCATATTGATTGGGATCTGGCTCAGTTCTTTCTGCCACCAGCCACGCCAGTCAGCCGCTCTCGCAGTTCACGACGCTCCTGAGCTTCCACACAGAGTGTCGTAACAGGCCGCGCCTCAAGCCGTGCCAAGCCAATGGGCTCGCCAGTGTCTTCACACCAACCGTAGGTGCCGTCGTCAATGCGCTCGAGGGCAGCATCGATCTTACTCAGCAGCCTGCGGTAACGATCTCGTGTGCGCAACTCTAGCGTCTGGGCCGCCTCGCGGGTGGCTCGGTCCGCTTCATCACCAACTTCATGGTGGCTGTCGTGACGCAGCTCAGCAAGGGTCTCGTCGATCTCATCAAGTAAGGCTGATCGCCAGTCCAAGAGTCTCTGCTTGAAATAGGCTAACTGTCGTGGTCCCATGTAGTCATCGTCGGTAGGGAAGTTAGTGTCGGAGACCCCTGGGGTCTCTGTAAAGCGTTCCAATTTGCTATTTTTCATGGCCATATCACTGTATCGTTGTGTTGAATTGTGAGGTTATCGTGACCAGGATCTCGGTAGCCGAAGCGAGACAAGGTTAAACCCTTTATCCACATCGGTTGCAGCACGTTGAAACCGCGCCGGTACCTGTTCACGCCAAGGCTCTCCATATAAGCTATCAAACTCAATTTCCAAAGTCGCTGGCCAACGGAAACGAGGGGGTGGCGCAGCTCATCGGGCTGATGACCCACTGCATATGCTACTGCAAGGGGTGCTAACTTAGAATTGATTGCGTTTGGGTGCATAATAAGCGAATAGCCGCAGATTGATAATATAATGTTATATTATAGCGTACTAAATCACTCACGGGTTCTCTGCACAATCCCTCAGCCGACGCTCAATAACACACCAATCCACAGGCTCACCTGTGACCATCTCGATTCTTGGGTTTACCGGCTGCTCTAGCACCTCTTCAGACCATTCTGTCGGGGTTGCATTGATTCTTATCGTGCCATGAGATGTGGGTACGAAACCTTTCATTCGCACAACACCTGATAAGAGCATTATCTGTCGCAAGCAATCCAGATCGAATGAGCCTTCTGTAGATAGCGACCATCCCGACGTGTAGAAACCATCGGCGGCACCTTCAATACGATGCCAATCTCCGCCTACCGGTTCGTGGTGATGGTGATGATGATGGTGATGGTGATTATTAGTATTGAATGCATGTGCCTCGGGAAATAAGGCCGTGCGCTCCTGTCTAGGCTCATTAAGATAGGCTTGCTTAATGCTCCCATGAGCCACCATTGTAGCTCGCTTTTTAGGTGAACCCTGAGCTTCAACCAGTCGGTAGAACGCATCCCGGTCGGCTTCCGTGTAGCAGTCCAGTTTGTTACCAATAAGCACATCGGCCAAATGGAGCTGATCCTGGAAGTTGGGGTGTGAGGTATAGCGGGGATCATTAAGCATACGAGCGTCAACCAAGCCAATGGTTGCCTGCAGATCAATAACCTCGCCATAAAGAGGGCCCGTGAGCTGCTGGATGAGTTGTGCCGGATGCCCGAGGCCAGTAGGCTCGATAAGAATACGGTCGGGTTTTGAACTACGAATCAGGCGATTCAGTCCCACCTGCATACCTGCACTGCCAACACAACAGAGACAGCCTCCAGCAACCTCTTCAACATAAACCTTGGCATGATCCTCCACCTTGGTCTGCACTAGGTCGCCATCCACACCAATATGCCCAAACTCATTCACCAACACTGCCCAGCTCTGTCCTATGGGCGCCTGAGACAGAAGGTGCAATATGGTAGTGGTCTTTCCGGTTCCAAGGAATCCAGTAATCAGGTTGGTAGGTATGTTACGGTACATGAGCGTGTAAAAGTTAACATACTCCTGTTAGAAAACAATATGGGCGCCTGTGTTGTCCGCGCTATTCATCCCCGCCTTAAACAACGAGGCTTTTCGCTCAGTTAGGTAAAGTGCTCTCATAGCTCGCCGCCGAAGCTTGCCGCTGGTCGTTCTGGAAATCACACCGTGACCTACGATTATAACTTCGGCCACGCTGAGTCCAAGCCGCTCTCGGATACGTACTCGAAGTCTTCGTTGTAGCCCAGGCAGATCATCTGATGGCTTTGCTTCGATGACTAAGACAAGCTGCTCACTAGCGCCACCAGGACGCCCGAATGCGACAACATGACCTCTTCTCACGCCATCTAAATCCTGAACACACTCCTCAATGTCATGTGGGTAGTATTGACATCCATTGATGGAGACTACCTCTTTGATTCGACCACTGATGTGAAGTTCACCTTCGCTGAGTACCCCCATATCACCAGTTTTAAGCCAGCCTTCCGCACAGTTGGCGTTGCTAAAACCGGTTTCGCTCCAAAAACCCATTGCAACACCTTGCCCCCGGACTTGGATCTCTCCTTCTACACCCTCCGGCAATCGCCTCCCAGCTGCAGAAACAATGCGGACCTCAGTGCCGGCTACAAGCCGGCCTGAGGAAACCAAGGATTTGTTACTTTGCTCATCGCCACTGAGCTTTCGAGTGACGACACCACGCCGCAAAGGTGACATGGTTACCGCAAGCGTAGCTTCGGCCAATCCATAGCTGGGTACAAATGCTGTCCGATCAAAACCTGCAGGGCGCAGTACATCCGCAAATTTATCAAGAACTCTGGTAAGTATGGGCTCCCCCCCACATCCAGCCACGCGCCAGTCAGCGAGGTTCCATCTCTCCACGTCCGCTTCCCGGACACGTCTCGAAACAAGATCATAGCCAAAGTTCGGGGCATAGGAGATGGTGGCCCGTGTCTGATCGATAAGATCCAGCCAACGGTGTGGCCGGCGGGCAAACTCGAGTGGCTGCAGGAACCAGTTAGAGATCTGGTTTAAAATAGGTGTGACAAGAAAGCCGATAAGTCCCATGTCGTGATGCAGGGGAAGCCAGCTCACGCCTCGATCCCGCAGTGGATCAAGCTCCAGAGCCTGTTTTATGGCGGTAGCATTTGCAATCAAGTTACAGTGGGTTATTGCTACCCCTTTAGGTAGAGAGGTGCTGCCTGAAGTGAACTGAATCAGCGCCAAGTCCGAACTCCGTATCTGCGGCAGTTCACCCTGCTCTCTGGCTGTCTCGATCTCGGATAAGGCGACTAACCTAGCATCTGGAAAGAACGGCTGCAATGGTCCCACTAGCGCGTCACTTGTTAGAATCAATCGTGCACCAGTGATCTGGCGCACACGTTCAACATGGGCGGCGTAGTTATCCAAGTTCCCAGTCAGATAGGGAGGATATACCGGCACCGCCACCAATCCGGCTCGTATTACTGCAAGAAAGCCCTGAACGAACCCCTCCTGGTCGGCAAACAGCAGGATCGCCGGTTCTCCACGATTGCCACCCTCCGCAGAGAGTTTTCGAGCTAGACTCTGGACCCGCTCTCGGAGCTGCCGATAGTCGATAAATGAGGGAGTGGTATCGCCTGAAGTAAAGTGAAATCCACGCCTATGGGAACTCAACTTATCAATGGCGTCAGACAAGCTCTCATATGTATGCAGGTTTCTTGGTGACATTTAAATTCAACCGGGAGAGCCCAATCCCGAGAGCTTGTCGAGCAGCTTACGTCCGTGCTCTTCCCAGCGTTTGCGATTAAGGGAGTAGTAGATGTAGTCCCAGTAGCGTCCTTGAAAAAACTGATGTTCGCGAAAACGGCCCTCTTCCTCAAATAATATTTTCGCACCAGAGGAAAAGTGCGCGGCACTAAACTCCGTTGTCTCAGCATATACTTTTCGGAACGTCCAGTTTTGAAATAGATAGTCAACAAACAGTAGGACACCTTCCAGTGGCCATACTTTGCAATGATGGGCGTTATCAATCAAGACACCAAGAAAAACGGTTCCATTGGCAAGATCGGCATTGTAGGCCACTACCAAGCCTGCCCGTTTTCTAGGCTCTGGTGTCTCAACTAGGAACTGCGCCAGAACACCGCTCCAGAGATCGGCGACAAAACGCTCGGGGCTCGGCGTAGCCCCTCGGTAACGCCAGCGAGCGTTATTCTTTGCCGAAAGACTGAGGTCATAGAGGTAGCCGTAGTCACTCTGGCCCAGCGGCCGAAGACGGGCAAACTCGCCCTCCAAAATCACCTCATGAGGAGCGACGTCAAGCTGTGCAGAAGACCGGGTCCTGCTTTCGTTTCCAGAGAGGCCCCCGGTCTTGGCTGCAAATTGATGCTGAATCTTTTCTTCCATAGTCATATACACTTAGTGGTGCTATGCGCCGTTTATGAAACGGCGCGTGCGACAGTTGTTCGGATCCACGCTTTGTAGGCAACATCGATATCCAGCAAATCGGTATCAAACGCTGCCAAATCGATATTCAGTCCCAGTTCTTGCAGTTGGAGGACATAATAAAGTACTACTAGTGAATCCGCCCCAGCGTCATCCACAACATGAACGCCTGGTTGAATCTCAATACCGAATCCCTCTTGGGATAACCTTTCCGATAGTCTCCGGCAAAACGCTTCCGGCGACTCTATTGAGCTAACACCTTTTTTATCTGTCACGGCATCAATCCTCAAAAGTGGACGACATCTACATTCAATGCGTCTTCCACCCTATCGATATCATTGAACTTTTCAAACCCAGTCGGTCCGCCTGTATGATGGCCTACAGCAATGGCTTCCCAAGCGGCACCATCGTACGCCAAACGCCAAACTGGAGCGCCACTATCACCTGAAATAGCTGTGTAATCGGCAACGTTTGCGTTCTGCAGCATAAAAGTGTCTTGGCAATCGAGGCACCTTCTAAAGGACTGGGCAACATTGACTTGGTTCACTGTTCCACAATTCTTGAAGTTTCCACCTTTGGTCTGACCGGGACTATACTGACCAGCACTACAAACCGTCATTCCCATGACAACAGCGCCATCAACACCGCCAACCTGAGCCTCCTCTCCTTTATCAAAAAGACCTGAGTTGGTGTCAGTATAGGCATACAGCCACGGCATCGCACCGATACCGCTCAGAAATGGTGCTCTCATGGCATCCACTGGTGCCGCACCTGAACGAGACCCGTCGAAGTTAACCGTTGGAAATGTCCAAGTGGTCTGGTCGGAAACTCCCACTTTACGCGGTGATAAATCGCTTTTTACGCCTTGAAAAACGGAGGTGCCTGGCCCCCCAAGCGTACCATCTACATCCACGGCACAGTGGCCTGCGGTTAGCATGACCAGTTGTCCAGTGTCACGATCCCGCGCTTTCCAGTTTGATGTACAAAAACCGCCTGACTGGTTAGTAATGCGTACTCCGGCGCGCATGGGATCCGCTGTATCAGAGCGTAGAAGATCAAGCTCTTCAATCTCGCCTTCATAGATGTCCACCGGCCCAAATAGGGAAGTAATGGCTTCGCGTTTGGCTGAGTTCAGGTTAACCACGCCTATCCTGACTATGTTGGCCTTAATGTCTACGGCGATTTGGGCGACCTGAATGCCATCGGCCGCTAGCTTAGGAGTGGTATCAATAATATGTTGCTTTTGCGCCTCGAGTTTGGCCAGAGAATATGCGGCTTTGAATGCACGTATCCTTTGCGGCTGTCTGGTGTGATCAAGAAAGCCCTGAACTTTCTCCTTGGCACTTTTGGTAAAACCGATGTGCAGGACTCCATTTTGATCAACGTACAATCCAGCAAAGTCTCGATCAGTGCGTGCTGTACGCATGATGCTTAAGGCGTCATCTTGTACTTGAAGCCGTATTTTTAGCTCCTTAACCTCCTCTGGGGTTGCGTAGTGACCACCCGTCAGCGGGCCAAATACTGCGCCAAAGCTCGCAGGTCGCGCCAGTAGATCACGCACATATGCCTCATCATGTCTGAAGCCAAACTTTTTGCGTGCTTTCACAACCTCTTCAACCACCGCCTCTGTGGGATTCAGCGGTGGGGCAGGTTGAAGCATATTGCCTGGCTTAGCTGCCATCGCCTCTGAAATTGCTGCAACAAGAGAACCACTTGCCACCACACTGGAGGCCAAGGCCAATAAGTAACTTGAATGCTTCATTATCATCCTCCTCTTCCATGTATTGAGATAGACGATATATTTAGTAAGTATATTGAACGTTTGGTTGATGATGCAGGTTAAATATCATCGTGTGCTCATCGGACTGCTATAACCAAACCTCCTTAGGTACCATGATTACCCTGTTTAGCAATAGTGATCTATCGTACTATTCTTCAATTGCTTATATGCTATGGAGTTTCCAGTACACTGAGGCCAAATAGAGAAAATCTACATATCGTATAGTTTGAGTCTATACAGTCACACACCGATTATTGGGTAATATTCCTCAACTGGCTTGTGAAAAAATTAGCTGTGATCTGCTAGCCGACATGTTTCATCTGGTCGCTTAGCAGAATAGCCCGAAAACCCTCGCCCAATGCGGGCGGGGATGAAAGGGCTAATCAGGCGTAGCCTGATTTTCTACATACTTACGCAAGGTCTCAATCGTTGCTCCACCTGCCGAAC
>JARRQF010000021.1:0-18531 GCA_037382065.1 Candidatus Thiodiazotropha sp.
CCTACGCAATCACGAATTTTATCGTGACTTCAAAAAGAGTGACCTATCGGTTTAAAAATACCATGGAATATCTCACTCAAATATTGGCACATGATCGAAAATTATGATGCGGTTCATGCCTCACCACATCCTACGACTTTTGCGAATATTTGCGGCATGCTTTTACAATACCCTCCCTTGCGGGAGAGGGCCGGGGTGAGGGGGATCTAATAACCGCTGAGTTCGCTAAACTTCTCAACCAAAACGAAATGCTTTGCCACATTTTTGTAGCGATTTGTTTCTATTATCCTAAAAAGATCAGTTGGGCAGCGTGAAGGGCGCGTTTGTGGTGGTACATGGCTACCTTGCGTTTGAGATGAGCGGTCTGGTGTGCTGGAAAGCGATAGCTCCAGGCCAATTCCACCAGCATACGCCGTGCATGGGCGACTCGAAGCGGCTGATGTCTATTCTGCGTCGTTGCGCGCCGTGCATGGATGCACCTGTGTCGCAGGCACATGGATGTGCAGGAGCCACCCTTGCCCTGCACCACCACAAGCGCACTCTTCACGCTGTCCAACTGATCTTTTTAGGTTCAACGTTTTATCCAGCGCACTTTGGTGGGGCAGGGCCCCACCAAGTGTTTTCAAAAGGGGATGTGCCAGATATTACTAAGCAGCATATTGCTCTTTTGCTTGTTTTGCTTTTTGAGCCTGTTCAGAATCGTAGGCTTCGCCTGACCACAACATTTGGTAGGCGATCTCTTCATTACCGTTTTCACAGAGTTCTAATACCTTGGCAAACAGAGGTTGAAATGTCTCACTCCGATGAGAGCTCTCATGCTCTTCAAAGCTATTCCAAAAGGTGACAATCAAAGCTTCTCGGTCTTTGAATTCACTTGTCACTGCCTGGCCAACGGTTGAGCCTTCGTTTGAAATCTCACCGCTATTAAGTGCCACAAATCCACCAACGAAACCAGTTTCTGAGTGATAGGTTTTGACATTCTCACAAAGCATGGCGACACGCTCTTGCAGATCATCAACCTGATACTCAGGCTTTAATATGACTCGATTAACCGTAACAACCCCATCATGTGGGAAACCATTAATTAGACCATTCATGTGAGTTCTCCTTGTATTAGCATATGAGTATATTCTGACTAAATTACTCGGGAATGGTTCAGTGCAAATACCCTTGGTAAATTGTTGTTATTGCTGTACTAGTGTGGTGCTTCATACAAATTGACGATGATAGCGTCTCGCCCGAAGGGAAGCCTGCTCAGGCCAGGATACTGCGTTGCAATGCTTGAAAAGGGCGAGCCATTCCCTGCGCATTGGGGTGGTTGTACCGGGAAGCTTGGCTGGTCTGATTTGTAAATAAGAACGATGTCTGAGAGGCGAGAGCAAGGTACACTATGACGGTTATAAACTTTTAATATTTAATAACGGGCTGTCGTAGTACTTATGGTCTGATTAGTTAAGTAGGAAAACCTTTGATCAATCTGATTGACCGCTATCTGTTAAAGGAAGTCCTTAAGGCTTTGTTGGCGATCCTCTTTGTGTTGACTCTGATTATGTTGAGCAATAGCTTTATCCGGTTGCTACAAGAGGTGGTCGCAGGGGATCTCAATGCCGGGCTGTTGTTTGAGATGCTTGGATTGCAAATGGTGGTTTATATCTCCCGCCTGATTCCCCCTGCTTTCTTTTTTGCGGTGCTCTATGTGATTGGGAGAATGTACCAGGATAGTGAAATGGTAGCGCTGGAATCTTGCGGCGTGGGGGGGTGAGGATCTATCGTTCGCTCCTTCTGGTGGTGGCGCCTGTGGCGTTTGAATTGTTAAGCAGCCAAGGGACGCAGGCTACGGAGTTGGCTGGTATCAGTGAGGGGCGGTTTAATGAGTATAGTCAGGGTGATTTGGTTTTCTATGTGGAGTCGATTTCGAGTGATGAACGACGCATGCATAATGTTTTCGTGCAGCAGAATCTGAATGGAAAGTTGAGTCTGATAAGTGCCAAGTTGGGGTATCAACAGATTGATGTTGAGTCTGGTGACCGCTACCTGGTGTTGGAAGAGGGGCGACGGTACGAAGGGCGTCCAGGGCAGGCTGACTATCAAGTCAGTGAATTCAAGCGCTATGCGATACGGATCAAGGAGTCGGATGGTACGGCTGTTAAACATACCCACAGATCGCTCTCCAGCAGGGATCTGTTGGCATCAGATTCGATCAAGGATTTGGCTGAGTTTCAGGTACGCATCTCTCAAGTACTGGGGTTATTGGTGTTTGCGCTGTTGAGTTTACCGCTGAGTCGTACCATGCCTCGTCAGGGTCCATTTGGAAGGTTGGTGTTGGCGTTTGTGCTCTATACCTTCTATTTGGGTCTCCAGGGGACAGCTGAAAACTGGATGATCAGTGGTGTGACTCCGCAATGGTTAGGTACTTGGTGGGTACATCTGACACTTATGGTGATTGGCATATTGCTGTTGTTACCAGATAGCCAATTCTATCGCCGCTTCAAGCGTCGACTGTGGGAGCGTGTGGCGTGATCTCGATTTTGGATCGCTATATTGGACGGGTCGTATTGATAGGTATACTGGGTGTGCTTTCGATACTGCTGCTGTTGATCGGTTTTTTTGGGGTTGTGACAGAGCTAGAGGATGTTGAGCGAGGTTATACGACAGGCATGGCCTATCGCTATGTTCTCCTGGGGTTACCTCGCTACTGTTATGAATTATTTCCTGTGGCAACACTATTGGGTAGTTTGATTGGGTTGGGAATGCTGGCGGGCAATTCCGAATTGATGGCGATGCGCTCTGCTGGGGTGTCGATTGCTCGTATTGTGCTCTCTGTGTTGAAGGTTGGACTATTCGTGTTGTGTGTGGTGGTTTTAATCGGTGAGTATTTGGCGCCTCAGACTGAGCAGCAGGCGCAACGTATGAAGATGGAGGCACTCTCCGATGAGGTTGGCCTCAAAACTCGCTATGGCTTCTGGTCAAGGAGTGGTAATAGCTTTATTAATATTCGGCAGGTGCTGCCAGATTCACAATTAGCTGACATTTCTCTCTATGATTATGATGGTGGTACTCGCTTGCTGCGAGCTGTGCATGCTGAACGTGCTTCTTATCAATCAAAAGGATGGGTTCTGCAGGGGGTGTCAGTCAGTGTCTTGGGCCCTGAACATGTCAAAGCCGAAAACGTGGCGGAAATGGCGTGGCAGACTCACTTAAAACCTGACGCGCTCGATGTGTTGACTGTCAAGCCTCATATGCTGGCATCCTGGGATCTGTGGCGCTATATCAAATATTTAAAGAATAATGGGCAAGCCTCGGTGAATTACGAGGTGGCTTTTTGGGGGAAACTTGCTGCGCCCCTGATAACCCTGGTGATGTTATTTCTGAGCATTCCATTCGTATTTGGTTCACTACGCAGTGTGGGGGTAGGGCAGCGCATCTTTGTTGGCGCGATGCTCGGGATTGCCTTCTACCTGCTTAACAGGGCCTTTTCCTATATGGCTGTGGTCTATTCCATGAATGCGCTGTTTAGCGCTGCTCTACCCTTGTTATTGTTTTTAACATTGGCTATATGGATGTTCCGGCGGATCCGTTAACCCATATGGGAAGCATCAAATCAAATAGCGCAAGTGGCATCCAGAATCTTCTTTACCGCCAGTGAACGGTGAGTTGCATACCTAAGTAGTCCGCGACAGTCGGATCGGTGTGCTGGAGATAAGATTCATTCCAGGATGAGGTATTAAAAGTACTGTAGTTCGGGCTTTGATATGAGGATCGTAGTTCTAGTTCAGTCTCTTCTTCTATGCCGAATAGGTTATCAACTATCTCATTAAGCCCACCAAGGGGATCTGTAGCAAAAAGAATGGTTTTATCCCAAAAACTGAAAGTCGCCTGACTTTTTATTTCCCGACGGGTGTCTTCGAAATACCAGCCCACCAAAGACCCCACTCCTGGCGTGAATATGACGTCTTGGTAGGAGACTGGTTCAAATAGCGCTTCCAGGCCAAATTCGTAGATGGACGAGAGGGTGAAGGAAAACCAGAATGCCCCCGATTCACTCAGTCCGCGCTCCCGTCCCCGATTGTAGTAGGTCATTCCCCAATAGGGATGGAGGATGTAGTTGATATACCATTTATCAGGGTCCCAGCGGGGGTGGGTGACGTTATGCCACCATTTACTGGCGGTGTACTCTTTTTTCTGCTCGTCTGACCAGGAGGAGACACTCTCTGGCATCACATAGAGCAGACCAACGATAAAGAATTGATAGCCAAAGAAGTAGCCAGCATCATGCCTTAACCCAGAATAGTTGGCAGGGCTATTATCGTTGAGTTCTCTGCCGAAACCATAGGGACGATCCTGTGGTTCTGTTTGCAGGCTAAGCTCAATAGATTCTGAGGGGAAGGGTGGGGGTAAGGAGGGGGGTAGATCAACGGTCGTTGATCTAAGCTCAGCCTGTGTTTCATAAAATGAGACGGGGTTTCTACGTAACCATTCCGATCCTTGAGCAGAGTTTGTCATAAGAAGGATAGTTGTTAAGCTTATGATGAGTTTTTTTGCCAGACTGGTGCCTTGATGGCTAATTTGTTGCTGCAGACTGCTCATAAATGACTGGAATCCATTGTTTAACCAGAGAAAGTTCTTTGCGATAACCTGCTAGCCAAGCCTGTCTGAGTTTATCAAGCAGAGGCTCTAAACTCGAAAGTGACTATCAGTTGAGTCACAAGAGAGGGTATCAGAAGGACAACGTAGGTCGCGATTATAGCGGATAGCCGGCAAGGAACCATTAGTTTTTGAAGGGCATTTAAAAAATTAGGCGAATAGTTCCGGCTTATTATCGAGATTTGCGCAGGTTTTCCAAGTTATTCAGTACCCTTTGCGCCCGCAGGATTTTTTCCCGTGCCCGCTCTTCTTGAGGATCAAGAGCTAGGGCGGCACGCCAGGTCGCTTTTGCACCTTCGATTTCACCGTCTCGGTAGAGACGGTCACCAGCGGTAAGTAGATTTTCAATATATCGTTCCAGTTGACCGTTAACCTTACTAAGTAACTTTTTTGCTTTGGCATGCTCGGGTGCTTCTTTAAGTAGTAACTTGAGTGTTCGTTTGGCTTTTTTTAGTTGACCATTCTCAGAGAATTTTTCAGCGTCAGCCAGACTTTTATTGATACGCTGAGACCAGCGCTGTTTACGGTCTGCCTGTACTTTTTCTGCGTGCGCGTATTTACTCTGCCTCTGTTCATTGATTAGATGTTCCATCAAATTTTGGTCAGATTTATCCTGATTGAGCGATAGGGCGACACTCAGACAATCCTTAGCTAACGTATTATTTCGTTTGTAGTGACGCCAGCCACACTCCGAAAGGGCATGCCTCATATTCTGTAGCTGTTTTTGGGTCTTTTGCAAAAGGCGTGTGTATTCGCTATCAGGGCTTGATTGGGCGAGTTTCTTGAGAATCGGCAGTTGTTTTTTCAAAGCTGAGGTATTGCTGATAAGAAGTTGGTCATTCAGCTCCTCCTCAAAGATCTTTTTCTGATTTTTGAGTGTTTTTAGCTCATTAATATAAAGATGGCCTTGTTTATCTCTGTGACTCGCATCACTGAGTATCTGAATGGCTTCGCTATAGCGCCCTTTGGTTACTAATTGTTGGCTGTAAGTGAGTACGTCCTGATCGACAGGTGCCGCTGTTTTTCGTATTTCATGCAGCTGACAACCACTGAGTATGAGTAGTAATTGGTACAGGCCGATAGTAATAAGGGGGTGTGAGAATTTCATACAATCTGTTTATTCAGGATATGGGTCATGGTTCGCATCAACCAATGCCCCAATTCTTGTGAGGGTGTTCCGGCAATGGATGGTATGACGAGATTTCTTTTGCCACGGATCTTTAGCGCGGGTTGTCGATGTAATTCCACCATCTCAGCAACGCCGGGAAATTCCGCTGTGCTTTGGCTCATCATGATGCCATCTGCCGGTGCCGCGCCACATAGACGTGAAGCAAGATTCACATTATCGCCAACAACGGTGTACTCCAATCTGTCTGGAATGCCGATATTACCCGCAAGCATTGTTCCACTGTTGATTCCTATACGCAGCATGATGGGCTCCTTGCCCTCTTGTCTTCGCATTTTATTAACATGCCGAACCACGGCCTGGATAAGCCAGGCGCAACGGATCGCCTGCTGACCGTGTTCCATATCGGCTTCAGGGACGCCAAATAAGATCATAGCGCTGTCGCCAATGAATTTATCCACGACGCCTCGGCAACGGTGGGCAGAATCGGCGATTGCACCAAGATAGAGGTTGAGCAGTGAGGCGACTTCATCAGCATGCAGATCCTCTGAAAGTTGGGTGAAGCCTACAATGTCGCAAAACAGTACACTACCATCCATCTCCTGGTCGGCAAGTCGAGGTTGGGAGAGGTTTGAGAGGATCTTTTCGGCTACCACTGGGGAGACATAACGGGAGAGTGCTGCCTCTACCTGGCGTTTCTCCAGCAGTCCGGCCGACATGCGTTCGAAATGAGCATAAACCTGACCAATCTCATCATGACGCTCCTCGTCGCCATGGTGGATCAATAAGCCCCCCTCAGGTCGCTTCCCGGCCTGGGCCAGTAGGGTGATGGGGCGGCTCAGGCGCTTACTGAGTACATAGGAAAGTAGCGCCGCGATTAGAATCATGCTAATGGTTGCAAAGCTAATGATGCGAATCGTGCGTTTCTGGTTGCGATCAAGGAATTCCCGATCAAGGGTGATCATGGCGTGTCCAGCAACGACATCACGAAAGGCAATCTGGCTGAAGAAGGTAATGGCCGCATGTCGGTTGTTAAATGGGTCGCGCCAGGACCAGCTCATGGGGGTTAACTCTTGATTGATCGGTAGTTGGTGGGGAACATTGCCTGATACGACCCAGGGTTTGTTGGCAGGAATAATGGCTGCTCCAACTACGTTGTCATTCTGGGTCTGACGACTGACCAGTCCCTGTAGGTTGAACTGGTCATCTGCAAGCAAGGGCTCGCTAGCGGAATGGGCCAGTTGTTCTACCAGTATCTCACCAAATCCTTTGACCTCGCGCATGTGGAAACTGGTCTGTTGGGTGATTAGGAACCAGCCAAGGATACCCATGACCAGAGTGATTAGGGTGCCGATATAGATCGTCCATTTGATGGATATCGGTACCGGTGCTTTGCGAAAAAGTCGAATCAACCAGTTGATCAAAGGTTTAAATCCAATTTTATCAATAAGATAGCATTTTTCATTCGTGGATGAAGTATTCAGGCTAGTCTGGGGAAGTAATTATAACGCCATTCACCTCAGGTGTCGTAACTCGTGTAGAATGAATTTTATCCTAATCTACCAAATGAGTTCACTAATGCTATAAAAAAATGGTGAAAAATCCATGTATAATTTTGATATTAGGCGATATATTTGATGTGTTGCATTAGGCGTGCAGAGATCTCTTCAATCGACATTGAGGTGGTCTCCAAAAAAGGAATGTTATAGTGTTTGAAGAGGTCTTCAGCCAGTTTAACCTCCATTTTGCACTGCTCCAGAGAGGAGTATTTACGATCTGGACGTCTCTCCTGTCGAATGCGCTGTAACTGAAAGGGGTCGATGGTTAAGCCGTAGAGTTTGTTTCGATTGCTGCTAAGCGCCTTCGGCAGCAGATCGCTATGCAAATCATCCTCAGTCAAAGGGTAGTTGGCCGCCAATACGCTATGTTGCAGACCTAGAAATAGGCAAGTGGGGGTTTTACCGCTACGTGATACCCCGAGCAGTATTAAGTCTGCGGTCTCATAATTCTTAGTAATCGCACCATCGTCGTTGTTCATGGCAAAGTTAACAGCGTGGATACGCTGATCGTAGGCTCGTCCGTTATTGGTGGTGTGGTAGCGGCCAAGGGCATGGGATGAAGATATTTTTAGCTCTTCTTCCAAGCGGCTGGTAAAGGATTCAAAGAAATCCATGACTGGAAGATCGAGGCTTTTAAAGTAGTCACGAATCGTCGGGTCGACCAGGGTGGTAAAGATGATCGGCTTTTCATTTGATTCCATGGTGGTTTGGTTGATTCGCTCAGCAACCCGTCGCGCCTTCTCGAGGGTGTCGATGAAGGGCCAATGCACTGTCTCATATTCAAATCCGTCAAACTGACTCAGTAATGAGCGTCCCATTGCTTCGACAGTAATACCTGTGTGGTCGGCTAGAAAATAGACAGTACGTTTCAACTCATCACCTTATGTCAGATATTAACGGTCAATCGGTTGGAATGGGGGTAATAGAGGGAGGCAGCGATCTACCCCCCTTATTACCAATTAGGTCATAAGTATTATGAAGCACCACACTAGGATGCTTATGGCTTGATTAGTATATCCCGATTAACGTTGCTGAGCAGCTAAGAACCGCCAGGTGTCGATTACCGTGTCGGGATTGAGTGAAACGCTGGTGATCTTCTGCTCTACTAACCATTCTGCCAGATCAGGATAATCTGAGGGTCCCTGCCCACAGATGCCCACATATTTTCCAGCGTCGTTACAGGCTTGAATAGCCATACTGAGCATCTTCTTGACAGCGGGATTACGCTCATCGAAGCTGCTGGCAACCAGACTGGAATCGCGGTCTAGTCCCAATGTGAGTTGGGTCATGTCATTTGAGCCAATGGAAAAGCCGTCAAAGTACTCGAGAAACTCCTTAGCCAGCACAGCATTCGATGGCAATTCACACATCATGATGACGCGTAATCCGTTTTCGCCCCGCTTCAGGCCATTCTCCCCTAATAGCTTAATGACGCCAGCGGCCTCTTCCAGGGTGCGTACAAAGGGAATCATGATCTCAACATTATTGAATCCCATCTCCTCTCGTACCCGTTTCAGAGCACGGCACTCCAGCTCAAAACAGGGGCGGAAGCTATCCGAGAGGTAGCGGGAGGCACCACGGAAGCCGATCATTGGATTCTCTTCCGATGGTTCGTAGAGTTTGCCTCCGATCAGATTCGCGTATTCATTGGATTTAAAATCGGACATGCGCACGATGATCGGTTTATCTTCAAAGGCTGCGGCTAGGGTGGAGATGCCCTCAACTAACTTTTCGACATAGAAACCGACTGGATCGTCATAACCATCGATCTGCTTCTGCGCTATAGCTTTGATATCTTCAGGCAGTTGTTCAAACGCCATCAGTGCGCGGGGATGTACTCCGATGGTGGTATTGATGATGAACTCCAGTCGCGCCAGACCAATGCCGTTATTGGGGATGCGGCTGAATGCAAAAGCCCGGCTCGGGTTGGCTACATTCATCATGATCTTCACTGGTGGCTCAGGCATGCTGGTGACATCGCCCTGACTGATTGAGAATTTCAACAGGCCCTCGTAGATGAACCCATCATCACCCTCAGCACAGGAGACGGTTACTTCCTGACCCTCTTGCAGGGTTTCTGTTGCATCGTTACAGCCAACCACGGCAGGGATGCCAAGTTCACGAGCGATAATTGCCGCATGACAGGTGCGTCCCCCCCGGTTGGTGACAATGGCGGAGGCCCGCTTCATCACAGGTTCCCAGTCTGGGTCGGTCATATCGGTAACCAGAACATCACCTGGCTCGACCTTAGCCATTTCACTGGCATTGTGGATGATTTTTGCGACACCATTGCCGATACGTTGACCAATGGCTCGGCCCTGAATTAAGACACGGCCTCCCGTCTCCTCGAGTTTGAAACGTTCCACTGAGGCGGTATCGATCCGGCTTTCGACCGTTTCCGGACGGGCTTGCAGGATGTAGAGCTGTCCATCGCTACCATCCAGACCCCATTCGATATCCATTGGAAGCTGATAGTGCTTCTCGATGGTAATGGCCATGCGTGCCAGACTTTCGATCTGATCATTGGTCAGGGAGAATCGTCGCTGCTCCTGCTTGTCGACATCAACCGTCTTAACCCTCTCTTCACCATTCTCGCCATAGATCATTTTAATCGCTTTGCTGCCCAGGTTGCGCCGCAGGATAGCCGGACGGCCCGCCTCGATATTACCTTTATGGACATAGAACTCGTCGGGGTTTACCGCGCCCTGAACCACCGTCTCACCAAGACCATAGGAGCTGGTAATGAACACGGCGTCTTTGAAACCAGATTCCGTATCGAGTGTGAACATGACTCCGGCGGCACCGATGTCAGAACGCACCATGCGCTGAATGCCTGCAGAAAGGGCGACCTCTTCATGGGCAAAGCCCTGGTGGACCCGATACGAGATGGCGCGGTCGTTATAGAGCGAGGCGAACACCTTCTTGATAGCGACCATCACCTCTTCAAGTCCCTGCACATTCAGGAAAGTCTCCTGTTGACCAGCGAATGAAGCATCTGGCAGATCTTCGGCGGTAGCCGAGGAGCGTACCGCAACCGAAGGTACATCTGTCGCATCACCGGTAAGTTTTTTGTAAGCGGCCGTGACAGCACTCTCCAACTCTTTGGGGAACGGGGATTTGACGACCCATTCGCGAATGGTTTTTCCCGCTTCAGCGAGTGCACTGACATCCTCGACATCCAGTTGCTGCAACAGGGGGTCGATTCGTTCAGCGAGACGGTTGTGCCGTAGGAATTCACGGAAGGCGTGCGCTGTGGTAGCAAAACCACCTGGAACGCTCACACCAGCATCAGCGAGGCCGCTGATCATTTCGCCCAAAGAGGCATTTTTACCGCCAACCTGATCAACATCGTGCATTTTCAGGTTTTCGAACCAGATTATTTGCTCATTCACCGCTTGCCCTCGGTTTTTGGATTGATTGGATGGTTCATTCATTGTATTAACCTCTGAGGTGGTCTCCTTGACGTTGGCAGCTATTTCCACTGCACTGACAGCTTTTTCCGCAACCCGTACCCTCTTCCTTATGGGGGCCCATGTCTGGGTGCAGTTTTGAGAAACGCCGCGTAATCGACTGAATAACCAGCCAACCGAGCAGCAATAAAGGAATTATTGTCATGGCGATAATGTAATTCATTAATTGGTTTAACATATCAGTACCTTACGTCAGATATTTGCGGTCAACTGTTAACCTCCCAGTCCCGCAAAGCCCATAAATGACAATGAAAGCAGACCGCCCAACATCAGGCTGACTGCTGCGCCTTGGGTAATGCTGGGCATCGTTGAGAGTTCCAATTTTTCGCGCAGACCGGCCATCAATAGAATCGCCAGGATGAAACCCGTTCCGGCTCCTATGGCATAAACCAGGGATTGCAGAAAGTTATACTCTTTAAAAGTCTGGAATAGGGCCAGACCGAGAATGGCACAATTGGTGGTGATCAGCGGCAGAAATATCCCCAATGAACGAAATAGGCGAGGTGAAAATTTCTTCAATGCCATTTCCACCAGTTGCACGGCGCTGGCAATCACTGCGATATAGGCGATCAGACGCAGAAATTCGATGTCGAACGCAACCAGTACCATGTTAATCAGATAGGCGCAGATTGAGCTGACCAACATAACAAACATAGTTGCCAAGCCCATCGGCAGGGCTGTGTTGATCTTTCCTGAAACCCCAAGGAAAGGACATAGACCGAGAAACAGAGCGAGTACGAAATTATTCGCCAGCACAGCATTAAGGAAGATGAAACTTAATGATTCAGTTGCCATGGCTGCTATGCTCCGAATGTTGAATGGATGGGTTCTCGATAGTCACAAGCTTTTTAAATCCAATGAGTCACAGAATGGAGCGGCCAGCTGATTTTTTTAGGTTTAACCACTCGAATAGCAATAACCAGGTGCCCAGCACCAGAAATCCCCCTGCTGGTAGTATCATTACCACCCAGGGTTCGAAGCGCGGGCCGAATAGGTCGATGCCAAACAGGCTTCCTGCACCAAGAATTTCCCGCACCACGCCCAGGCAGAGTAGGGCGAAGGTAAAGCCAATACCCATTCCAGTGGCGTTGATGATGGATTTCAGAGGCCGGTTGCGGGAAGCATAGGACTCAGCACGGCCGAGAATCATACAGTTCACTACAATCAACTGGATGAAGGCACCCAGCGCATTATAGAGGTCCAGTGAAATGGCCTGTATGGTGTAGTCCACGATGGTGACAAAAGTAGCAATGATCACGATATATGTGGCGATACGCACCTGCTTGGGAATGCTGTGCCGCAGCAGCGAGATAAGGGTGCCGGAGGCGAGCAGTACAAAGGTTGTGGCCAGGCCCATGGCCAGGGCATTGATTGCCGAGTTGGTCACTGCCAACACAGGACACATTCCAAGTAGCATGACAAACACTGGGTTTTCACGCCACAGGCCTTCATTGAAGGTTTCCCAAGTAATGGAATCGTTTTGTTTCTTGGTCATGTTTGTCTATTTATTTAAATGTTTAATTTTCAATCATTCGGTCGGCGGAGTGCGTTGAGCCTAGTCAAAGAAACCCGGTATATTCCGGTTAATGTCATGGTTTCATGAGCTTATCTAAATTAGGTATCAGTTTCGGAATAACCTGCTGCGTTGACTGGTTGAGAGCCTTACCCACTGCTTTTGAAGAGATGGTGGCACCGGAAATGGCATCAATCTCCCAGGCATTCTGTTTGGTACCATGCTTTACAGTTACAATCTGATGAGTCAGTCCGTCACCTGTACTATTCACTTTGGCTTCCAGGGCATCGAAGTTGGCGATGAAGTTTTTATCTTTGATAATTTTGTCACCAAGTCCCGGGGTTTCAGCGAGTTTTAATACCTTGATGCCACGAATGCACTCACAGCTTGGATCGTATCCATATAATAAGTGAACCATGCCGGCATATCCCTGGGCGGCAGCATTGGTCGCAATACCCTTGAGCGCTCCCTCACTATCATAGCCAGCATAGAGAGTGATCCCCGTTTTTGGGCTGTTCGGGGTGACTGGCGTCAGGCTGGAATCACTTAGCAAGAAATCTTTGCGTGATACCGCACCGGGAATAACTTGAAACACGGCAGCCTCAATGGCCCGGCGCTGATTTTCGGCAATCATCGGCTTAGTTAGTTGATAGGTCAGCACTACCAAAAAGCCCGATAGCATAGCGATTCCCACCAGGGTCCAGATCATTGGGCCTGCCGGGGTGGAAGGCTGCTGAATCACTTCGGCTTTGGTGCTGCTCATCCGAGGTTCTCCTGAGAGAGACGATAGGGTATTCGCTGATTCATTTTCCACTCCTTTGGGTACCGAAGACTCTGGGCTGGGTGATCTGATCGATCAGGGGTGTGGCGGCGTTACCCAGTAAAATGGCATACATGACACCTTCGGTCAGGCCACCAAACAGGCGAATAATGACAGTTAAAAAGCCGATTAAGAGGCCGTAGATAATGACGCCGAGGGGCGTGACTGGTGAACCGACCATATCACTTGCCATGAACCAGGCACCCAGCATCAATCCACCTGAAAGCAGAACAAACAGTGGGTCGGGATAGTGTTCGGGGTCGATTAAGAAAAATACGCTGGCCGTGATTGCCGCGCCGAGCAGAACGGTGACTGGTATACGCCAATCAAGCATGTGGCGGGCAGCGAGATAGAGACCCCCGGCCAGGATTAGTAATGCTGATGTTTCACCAGTGGAACCAGCGGTGGTTCCCAGCAGCAGATCCATGTGGTCGGTGATAATGCCCTCGAATTTTTGCAGTGCCAATGGCGTGGCACCACTGAAGGCGTCAATTTTGACATTCGCTACCCATTCATCAATCGAAATCGCTTGTAAAAACGGAGGGGTGAGGCTGGTCGGAATAAACTGGCTGAAGCGCCCTTCAAACAGGGCTGGTGTCCAGGTCGTGATTGCGACTGGGAACGCTGCTTGTACAAAAGCGCGTCCGATCAGTGCTGGGTTCATGGCATTCATGCCCAAGCCGCCAAACAGGGCTTTTCCCAATGCGATACCAATGAATCCAGCGACCACGCCCATCCATAGAGGAAAGCCGGGAGGGAGGGTCATGGCCAATAGCAATCCGGTGATGGTGGCTGACCAGTCGCCCAGACTATTGGGATTTTTACTCAAGTGGTTAAACAACCGCTCTGTAGCCAAACAGGTGATGGTGACAATAACCAGTAGAGCCAGAGCGCTGAGACCAAACTGCCACACAGTAAAGGCACAGATAGGTAGCAGCGCATAGACCACGTTACGCATAATGACGACAACATCCTCTCCAGTATGAGCATGGGGCGAGGTTCGCAGTTCTATCGTGGGTTTTTTACTCATGGATATTTATTCGCATGCAATATGGGCTATTCCAGATTATGCCGCTTGTTCGCGGTTGATCGCCTTGGCAATACGGAAATATTGCACCAGGGGGATATTGGAGGGGCAGACGTAAGAACAGCAACCGCATTCGAAGCAATCATTGAGATGATAGTCTTGGCCCATCTCCTCGTATTTGCGTTTGGCGGCAAGCAGACCCAGCATTGAGGGGTTGAGATGCATGGGGCAGGCATTGACGCAGCGAGCGCAGCGGATACAGGGCCATATCTTATGTTTTTCCTCTTCGATGGAGGGTTCATTGAGCACCAGCAGTCCTGAGGTTCCCTTGGTGATCGGGGTCTCCATGGCAGAGACGGCTGGACCCATCATCGGCCCACCGAGGATGAATTCCGTATGTGCCCCTTCATAGCCAACATGGTCCAGAATATGTTTGATTGAGGTGCCAATGGGAACCATATAGTTGGCCGGTTTAAGAATGCCAGGACCGGCTACGGTAACCACCCGCTCAATCAGTCCCCGGCCTTTGGGAAGAAGATCACCGAGTGCCGCGAGGGTTGCCACATTATTAACCACAACGCCGACATCAGCGGGTAGTCCTCCCGTCGGAACTTCGCGGTTGAGTAGTGATTTGATCAGCATCTTCTCAGAGCCCTGAGGGTATTTGGTCTCCACCGCCTCAACCCGCACATGACTACCTTTTGAAATATTGGCACGCAATATTTCAACCGCATCCATTTTATTATCTTCCACGCCGATGATTGCCAGCTTTGTGTTGGTGGCGCGCATGGCAAAACGGATCCCCCGCATCAACTCTTTTGGATACTCCAACATGATGCGGTGATCACAAGTCAGGTAGGGTTCACATTCGCAACCGTTGATTACCAGAGTGTCAACCTGTTTTCCCTCTGGAATGGTTAACTTAATATGGGAAGGAAAGGCTGCACCACCTAGGCCCACCATGCCACTCTCATAGATTGCCTGAATGACCTGCTCGGGACTCAAATCACTCATCTCTCTGGGTTGTTCCCAGAGTACCTCTTGAGTCGAACCCTCATAAACGTCGATCACAATGGCGTTGGTTTTCGGACCCTTTGGCGTTGGCATCAACCCGATGTTGTGAATGCGGCCAGTGGCTGGAGCATGAATCGGTACTGAAAAGTTACCATCAGCTTTCGCGATTGGTTCGCCCCGCACAACCTCTTGGCCCTTATGCACCAGAGGAATGGCAGGCTTACCGATATGCTGATCCAGGGGCAGTACCAATTGCGGCGGAAATGGCAGACGTCGAATAGGCTTATCCGCCGTATCTTTATGATAGGGTGGATGGACGCCATGCGTGAAACCTTTCTGCCCAAACAGCAGGTTGAACAATCCCATAATTTTTTAGATTCGGTTAATAGGCGGAGCACTGGCTGCGCCTATTGTGAGCGTTTTAGATCCCGTAGGCAGGATCAGAGACAAACCAAGTTTATTGAAATTTCGCAGCACGTTTGACTAATTTATCCAGATCCTTTTCTGCCGAATTCCAGGGGGTTCCTGGATGAATGCAGCCAGCTGTACACTTCTCAGCTGCCTTGACAATATCCTTGTACTGCCCCGACTTGGGATCGGCGATAACCGCCTTTTTCTCATCGTTGTAGGCAAAGATCTTTGGGTTGATTCCGATACACTCATCACAGGCCGTGCATTCTGGTGTCTCGATCCATACCGGTTCGTAATCACCAGCTGTGGCGTTCCCCGTTTCTGATGGTGCGTGACTACCGTTGGCTGAGATTGATCCTGTCAAGGCTCCTGCGTTACCACTGGCTGCCATGGAGAGCAGGGTCGAGCTGAGGCGGTTAGCCATGTCAACCTTGGCCTCATTGATCAACGCATCCACATCGACCTTATTCATCTCACCAGCAATACCCTTGAGCTGATGCCAGAACTGGAGGCGTTCATGACAGGAGTTGGCAATCTCCTGGGCGCAAATCACGCGCATCAGACGACGCTTGCC
The DNA here is from genome assembly GCA_037382065.1 of Candidatus Thiodiazotropha sp. Classification (GTDB taxonomy): domain Bacteria; phylum Pseudomonadota; class Gammaproteobacteria; order Chromatiales; family Chromatiaceae; genus Thiodiazotropha. The sequence goes on from JARRQF010000021.1 coordinate 16,159, forward strand.
ATCGACTGCCCAGATAAAGGGGAACTTGCCTTCACGGTCATCCTCATCCAGTTCAAGGAACTCGTTCATGGGTACCATGTCGTCATTCCAGGTTTCAGGAGGCGCCTTACGGAACTGCTTACGGAAGCGCCCTTCGGTTACCGCAAAGTCGGCGAAGGTCATAGGTACTTCCAGTTCGGCCTCTGTTCCCTTCTCGTTCTGATAGCGAAGGGTATAGACTGGCCAATCATCATCCAGTGCCGGATTGCCTTCCAGGTCGATACACTCTTCAATGGTCTCGCCAGCATCTGGATCGTACTTCATCAGCGGATAGGCACGGCTCTCGACCGCCAATTTCGACTGTTCATAGGCTGCATCGTCGCCTACACCATGTTCTGGCGGGCAAACAGCGTAGATGTTGAATAGGGCGGGGCGACGGCTATTGAGGCCATCGATGTAACCCTCAATCAAATGCGTGGTATTGCTGATCGAACTCTGCAGTATATAAGTTGTGCGATGAGCGATACCGATCAGTGAAATCTCCTTACGGATCTCTTCCTTGCCCTTCATCGCCTTACCGTAGGGGCTCATGTCGGCTACTTGGCCGATATACCCCGAAGTACAGGCCTGACCACCAGTATTGGAATAGACCTGGGTGTCGAGTACCAGTACCTTAATCGGCATGCCGGAGGCCATGGCTCGGGAAAGGTTCTGGAAACCGATGTCGTACATCGCACCATCGCCACCTACTGATACCACAGGCGGACAGAGTAGCCACTCTTGGTTAGTGAACTGTTTCCAGTTGAACTGTTTGAAGAAATTATCATGCTCTGCTGGGTTGTACTTGCCAGCCAGCTCTAGCTCTGCCTTGCGGATTGCAGCAAAGCCGTCACCCATCTTCTGCATATGGCCCTCGAACAGGCCCATCGCCATGGATGGGCTGTCCTGGAATAGGTGGCTGGCCCAGGGGAAAGGGTAGGGATTGTAGGGGAAGGTAGACCCCCATACAGAAGTACAACCTGTTGAGTTGATAATGCCCATTTCAGCGCGGCCATTGTGGGTTTCACCCTCAAGATAACGCCACTTCAGATCGCGTAGTTGATCCAGAAGGTGGGTGACCCACTGTAGCCATTCACGGTCGATAACCGTCTTTTCGCGATCTGCATCCAGCTTATTGCTCAAATTGGAGAGGGTCAGATCGCCATCGGTGGTGACAGCCTGTTCGATAGCGCTGGAGTTACTGAGGTCGACGCCAGCGGCCAGCTTCAGACGGATATGTTGCTCAAGCTGTTCAATGAGTTTATCTATCTTTTCCACATAGGCCTTGACTCGCGGCTGCATGAGAGCGGCCACGGTACTGGTGAAGAGATGGATAATGGTCTTTTCACCACAGCCCAAGCAGGCGCCATCACCTCCGACAATGGCGCTGTAGTTGTTTTTATCAAGCAGTAGGGTGTGCAGCGCACCGATCTTTTCGTTCAAATCATCAATGCGGTTGAAGCTGCTGTCTGTGGTGGGCAGGTCGAGCCAAAAGGCCCAGTCGCTACGCATCTTTTCGATCGCGGCATCATTCTGAGGGGTGGCGATCAGCGCGCCATCTTCGCAGACATCGACACACTCCATACAGCCCTTGCAGGTGTATGGGTTAAGCGTGATAGAGAAAAGACCACCACTGCCTTTATTTTTCTTCTCAAGGTTATTCCAATAGGGCTTGGTCACCGAGAAATCGAAATCGACCAGAGCTGTCATGAAGAGACTGAACTCCTCTTCCAGCGCCGGACGCGCTTGTTCCTCCACCTCAATATTAGCGAGTCTCTCCAGTACCGCTTGGTCGAGCAAGGTTCGGACCTTGGCCTGCTCACCTGCCTCATTGAGCAGTTCGCGTAAGCGCTTCTCTATATTGCGGCTTTCACGGCGTAGATATTGGGTTGGGCGGCCGCCGGTCTCGACGCGATTGATCGCGGTATTGAAAAGATCGCTAACCTTGCTGACCAAACCGGGAATCGAACTATCGGGACAGAGCGTGTAACAATCACCGCAGGCTGTACAGTTTTCCGCAATCCATTTCGGATAGTCGAAACGAATCTGGGTCATATCACGGAATAGCCCCGTTGAGGCCGGTATCAGAGAGAGGGCCTGGAAGGGGTCAGCCAGATTATCGGAGCCCTTGCCAGTAGCATAGAAGCTACCAGTTTGCTCCCAGAAACGGTGTATGTCTGAGATGCCACCATCTCCCTGGGGCAACTGCTTGAGCATGATTGGTAGTCTGGGAGCTTTTTTTACAGACTGCGTTGTAACAGCACCTACCACCTTATTGGTAATTTCATGGATCTCATCGAAACCACGACGTACCACACGCAAGTTATCCTCAACCACACGGCGACCCTTGCTGCC